>CAZBLJ010000024.1:0-19088 GCA_964492605.1 uncultured Puniceicoccaceae bacterium | reverse complement strand
TTGGGTTTTCCGTGGTATACTTAAGACTGCGAAGGTATGCGGCCACATCTCCTCCATCCGCTTCAGGCATGACGACATCGAGAAGAATGATATGGGGGCGGAAATCGATGGCTTTCTCGAGGGCTTTCGGACTTTCGCTGACTGTCTCCACCGAATAATCGCCCGCATCCTCCAAATTTAGCTTCACCATTCGGGTAAAGGAAGGTTCGTCATCAATGACCAGAATGCGAATGGGTTCGGTATTCGGAGGGGTTTTCGAGAATTTAAACATGGTTGGAGGGTTCCGTGGGTAAACTGAGTCTGGCGAGGGCTCCCGGCCTCTCCCGACGATTTTCAAGAGTAATGAGTCCGTGGTGCATTTCAACAATACTTCGCGTTACGGACAGACCGAGTCCCGTGCCCTCTCCGGTCGACCTGGTTGAGAAAAACGGGTCGAACAACCTGGATGCATCCTCCTCCCGGATCCCGTGCCCGGAATCGGCAACTTCCACGGATACCACGCGGTCCCCGACACGGAAGCGCTCGGTCATCCGGCCGGAGACGTTCGATCCTGTCCCGGTCATCCGGTGGGAATAGCTCTTCACGGCGAGTTCACCTCCGCTCTTCATGGCACCGATCGCGTTCAGGAACAGATTGATGAAGACTTGCTCGATCTTGGACACATCGGCGGAAACCCTGGGCAGGTCTTCTTGCAGCTCCAGTTTTACGTCAACCTTTGCCTGTTTGAGGCTGTGACGCAGCAAGGTGAGAACCTGCCGTATGGTTTCGTTCAAATCCGTAGTCCGCATGGATACTTCATGCGGAGCGGAGTAGTCCAGCAACTCGAAGATGACTCCATTGGCCCGGTCGACGGCGGCAACCATATCATCGATGATTTCAACCAGCTCGGGCGGCTCTTCGATCCTGGTTTTGAGATATTCGGCTCCCAGGGAGATAACATTGAGCGGATTCTTAACTTCGTGCGCCACGCCCGCCGCCATTCGACCCACGGTTTTCAACTTCTCCGACTCGATCAGCTGTAATTTGGTTTCCTCGAGAGTTTGGATGGCTTCCTTGAGAGCCCGTTCGTTCTCCTTTTGCCGGGTGATATCGATGGATATTCCAACCAGTCCATTGCACTGTCCTCTCTCGTCGTAGAGCGGGACCTTGCTCGATAGCAGCCATTTCTCCGAGCGCCCTTTAACGTCGCGGTGGTCCACGATCCCTTCGCGGCTTTCTCCGCTCTCCATGATCTTCTTGTCCACCTCATCGATCGTTTGCGCCAACCCGGGCTCGAAGAAATCGAAAATGGTCTTTCCCTCGACCTCATCCGGATCCGCAGCACCGAGATAGTCCGAGTGGCGTTTGTTGACGAGGAGGTATCTACCGCTGCGGTCTTTGACAAAAATCCCCGCCAGGGCGTGATGGACAATCGTTCGGAGGAGGGCTCTCTCCCGGGAAAGTTTATCCTGGGCGATCTTCAGATCGGTGATGTTCCGCGAGATTCCCATCGTTCCGATGATTCGACCGGAAGAATTGCGGAGCGGAACTTTGGTCGTCGAAGCCCACCGGATTCCGCCATTGGCAAGCGTCTCCTTCTCGATTTTACCGATGATGCTCTCTCCGGTTTCGATAATGCGCTTTTCGTCCTCGAAAGCCGGTTCGGCGTGCTCTCTGGTAAAGAGATCGAAGTCGGATTTTCCAATGATGCTTTCGTAGCTTTGTCCGTAGGTTCGGACCATGGCATCGTTGACTTTCGTGAAGCGGCTTTTGCGGTCCTTGAAGTAAATGGAATCCGGGATCGTGGATAGCAAAGAATGGAGCAACGACTGCTCATGGGTGAGTTCGTGTTCCCTGGCCCGTCGACGAATCGCGTGAGTGATTCGAGCCGGCAGCTCCCCCGTTGAAAGAGCTTCCACCGGAACATAATCGTCGATCAGGTCGATAACGGTTTGGAAATCCTGCAATTGGCCATGCGAGCGGCACACGCAGATCAAGGCCACGGCACCGCTCCTCTCCCCGATGAGTCGGATGGCGCGGCTCGCCTCCACGTTTCCGAACCTTACATCCAGGAGGATTGCATGGCACAGCGATTCAAGGTCGGTTGAAACCAAAGAATCCACGGATTCCAGAAGGCGAATTTCGTAGAGTCCCCCGGATGTTTCCTCGATGCGGACTTGCAGACGTTTGGCTTCGGTCGGATCCGGACCGAGCAACAGCAATTTTTGTGGACCATGGGGCGGGGTAACCAAAACGCAATGAGAATGATCCCTCTCGCGACAAAGCTCAAGGGAATTGCAAAACGCACGCGATTGATTGCTCAGAAATCGGGCTCCGACCGGACCGGTGCCTCTCCCTCGAAAATCGCGTCCTTGATTTCGATGTCACCGTGAGTGAGCACGAAGAACACCAGGGCGACGGCGATGAACGGCGTAATGATCATCGAGAGGCGCCGCCACCCCGCCGCCTTGGAGGATCGTCCCTTATCGTGGAAATGGTGGATCACCGTCGAGAGAAACGCGTTCAAGCCGATCAGGAAATAAAGGGCCAGAAACAGGGAATGAATATCGAGCAAATAGCCCACCTCCGGGGAAAAGGAACGGATTCCCAAATAGAGGGCGATGGCGGCGAACATGGCCGCCGTACTGAAGCGCGAAGCCGGACTGTCCCCCTTCCAGAAATAACCGAGGTAGGAAAACAGCCAGAGAATGATCATGGGCAGGAAGATCTGCACGAAAACGACCGCCCGGTCCCGCTGCACAAGAAACTCCCAGGCGGCGAAAGCCGGAGACCTCCCACCATCGGTTGCCGCAATCGAATGGAGGAATCGGTCCGATCGGTCATAGAAGCCCATCTCGAGCAGGGTCCACCCTTCGATCCTCCCGGGAAACGTCGGTCGGACGTTCAAGCGATCCGGCTCCGATACGAACCGGAGATCCTCCGGCGTCAACGAATGGCTGAGGAGGACGACCCCCAACTGGTGTTCGTCCAACGGATATTCGCGGAAGTCGTTATAACTCTTGAAGTCTCCTTCCACGAGCCAGGTCTCCCGGCGTCCGCCAGCCGGCAACGGCGCTTCCCCGACCGCCCCTTTCCCGTCGGAGACCACGAGGGTGCGGACAACCTCGCCGACGGAATTCGAAAAATGCAGGTCCTCCCTCGGCTCCCAATCGAATCCGGGCCGGGGTTCCCACTGGAGAGCCATTCGGAACCGGAGGAAAAACGAATCCGGTTTCTCCGGCTCGTGGCGCAGTTCGTGAAGCGTAAACGTCACATTCACCATAAGCGGTTCTCGACCCTTGTCCTCGGAAAAAACCGGCCCCGTCGTCGTCAATAAAGCGACCAACGATAAAAGAATTTTCCAGTGACTTCTCCTCATGATCGAAAGAAGCCGAAACTGTCTTCCGGTGGCGTGCGGTCAATTCCAGAAACATACCGATTTTCCGGGCTGACAAATCACCGTCGGGCTCTGTAAACCTGGGTACGATGACAAAAGGACCCGATCTTTTTCACGGCGTACAAACCGCTTTGGCAACTCCCATGAAGGATGGCGAGGTGGCCTGGGCCGATCTCGAACGCCTGGTGGACCATCAGGTCTCGGCCGGGGTGGACGGCCTGGTGGCGGTAGGGACGACGGGTGAATCCCCCACTCTGACGGACGACGAACATATCGGAGTCGTTCGGAAGGTGAAGGAAATCGCGGACGGTAAATGTCCGGTGATCGCCGGGACCGGCTCCAACTCGACGGCCGAAGCGCTTCACCTTTCGCGGGAAGCGGAGAAGGCCGGGGCGGACGCGCTGCTCCTGGTGGCGCCCTACTACAACAAGCCGAATCAGGAGGGGCTTTTTCTCCACTTTTCCGCCATCGCCGAGGCGGTCGATATCCCGATCCTGCTCTATTCGATCCCGGGCCGCTGCGGAATCGAGATCGGGGTGGAAACCGTGGCACGGCTCTTCGAAAAGTATCCCCACATTTGCGGCATCAAGGAGGCGGGAGGCACTCCCGACCGCGTTACGGCATTGACCGCCCGCCTCGGTCCGGATTTCGCGGTGACCAGCGGCGACGACTCCCTGACCCTGCCCTTCGTTTCCGTCGGTGCGACGGGCGTGGTGAGCGTCGCCGCCAACGTTTTCCCCGGCGCGTTAAAGGAGATGCTCGCTGTGGCCAAGACCGATTTGGCGGCGGCTACGAAGATCCACGCGCGGTATGCTCCCCTCTTCTCCGCACTGTTTGTCGAACCCAATCCCGTCCCGGTGAAATTCGCCCTGGCGGAGCAAGGCATCCTCTCCAGTCCGGAGGTCCGCCTGCCGCTGGCCCCCCTTTCCGCCCCGAACCAGGACCTGATCCGCTCGGTGCTGCAATCCCTCGGCTAAGAAGCACTCCGCCGCGGGGGTCTATCCGATGATCTGGCTCTACCGCATTCTTTTCCCCTTCGCCTTCCTGATCGGCCTTCCGTTCTACGCGCGGCGCATCATCCGGCGCGGAGGCTACCGGGAACGGTTTGCGGACAGGTTCGGCTCCTTCGAAGCACCGGCGGCCCGGAAGCCCGGCCCCACCATCTGGTTTCAGGCGGTCAGTGTCGGTGAGATCCTGGCGATCGAACCGGTCCTCAGGCGGCTGCGGAAGCAACTGCCGGATTCCAATCTCTACCTGACCACCACGACCAGCACCGGATTCAAACTTCTCTCGGAGAAGCCCGGGCTTGCGGATTGGTCGGGGTATTTTCCGCTCGATTTCTGGCCGGTATCCCGCCGCACCTGGAGAAAGCTGAAACCGGATCTGTGCGTTCTCATGGAGGGCGAACTCTGGCCCGAACATCTGGAACAGGCCAGAATCCGGAACGTCCCGGTCCTTCTCGTAAACGCCCGATTATCCGATCGTTCCTTCAAGCGCTACATGGCTGCCGGTCCGATCGGGCGATGGCCGTTCGGAATGGTTACCAAAGTCCTCTCGTCGTCGAAGGAAGACACCGAGCGGCTGCGCCGGATCGCCCCTTCCCGGGTCGAAATCGAAACCTCCGGCAATCTGAAATTCGATGTGGATTTTCCGCCCCGCCCGATCGGAGAGGATCGTGAGGTCGAGTTCGCGAAAACGGGGCTGGTTAAGACGGGAGATCCCCTGCCTCTTCTTCTGCTCGGTTCCTCGACCTGGCCGGGGGAAGAGAAACTCCTCGCGCGGGTTCTGCAAAAGCTTCTGTCGGAAGGGGTGGATGCGCGCCTGCTGATCGTGCCGCGCCACGCGGAACGTCGGAAAGACGTTGCCGCCGTCGTCGAGGCGGCCGGTCTGGCCTACGGTCTCCGCAGTGTGGACGGACCCACTGCCCCGGACCGTCCCGTCACCATCGCGGATACGACCGGGGAACTGCGCTATTTCTCCTCTTTGGCGGATCTCGCGTTCATCGGCAAAAGCCTGCCGCCCAACGAAGGGGGTCAGACACCGATCGAAGCCGCAGCCTACGGGGTTCCCATCGTTTACGGACCCGCCATGACCAACTTCAAGGCCGCCTGTCGCAGTCTGGAGGAATGCGGGGCGGCCCTGCGGAAGGAGACGCCGCAGGAGATCGAGGAGACGCTCCTCGCTCTCGCCATGGATCCGGAGAGGCGCAGGGCGATGGGGGAGCGCGGAGTTTCCTGGCATCAAGCCAATCGGGGAGCGGTCAGCCGGACCGTCTCGGCCGTCTCCCGTTGCCTCAAGCCTTGATTACTCGGGATATCATCCAGGAGGACCTGACCGTCATCACCCATGATCGCAAATTCGAGGCTTATCCGGTCGACGTTGTATGGACTTAAACCAGCGGAATTCTCAGATTTTTATGGAGCGCGATTCTTCTTCTCGAATTCCTCCAATTCCGCCGCATCGGTATTCTCGAAGGGGCGAATGCCCGCCCGCCGGGAAGCCCTCGCCAGCAGGTGCGCCGCTACCGGCATCGTCGTGTAGAACAGAAGGATCAGGAGGAGGACTTCGATCCAGGTGCCCCAGCTCGCAAAACGAATCCCCACCGCAATGGCAAGCAGCGTTCCCCCGAACGCACCCGCCTTCGTTGCGGCGTGAAGCCGGCAGTAGCAATCGGAGAAACGAACCACTCCGACGGCCGCCAGAAGCGCAAAGACGCTACCGAGTAAAACAAAGACTGAAATGACGGTCTCCATCACCGGCGTCCTCCCTTCTCCATGTGTCGGGCGATGGCGATGGTCCCGATAAAGGAAACCACCGATATGGCGAACGAGACCGAAACGAAGAGCGACCGACCGCTTTCGAGCGCAATGAGGAGCGCAAAGGACAGAACGATCCCTGCGATCAAATCCAGGGCCACCACACGATCGGTGGTGGTCGGCCCCTTGAACAATCTCCAGGAACCGATGGCCAGGGCTGCGACCAGCACGAGCTTTGCAATCAAAAGAGCTGTTTCCAGTGGCACCATATCCGACTAAAAGATCTCGCGGACCCTCCTGACGTACTCCGAGGCGAAACGGGACCGATCCTCCTCTTTCGAATCCCCCGGAATCAGTTGATGGATGAGCACCGTCCGTCGGTCCCGGGACACGTCGAACGACAGCGTCCCCGGAGTCATCGTAATCAGGTTGGTCACGATCAGCAGTTGACGGTCGTTCAGGCCTTCCACCGAAACCTGCAGGAATTCGGGCGTTCGCCCCCCTCTCGACGGCAGGAGAATCTCCCATGCGATCTGCAGGTTCGCCAGAACGACCTCTTTCGCGTAGAAGAGAAGGAAAAGCAGGATGTTCACCAGTCGCATCATTCCTTTACCTGTGTTTGAAGAACCGCATCCATGTAGGTGGCCGGATCGAGGAGCTGTCCGGCCGCCTCCATGGACCAGGCGAAAACCGGCTCTCCGAAGAAACTCAATCCGAGGATTGCGACCACCACCAGTCCCATCGGCGCCAGCGTCAGTATTCTTTTGCCAGTGCGATCGCTCCCCGGCGGAGGCTCCGGCCGTTCGGCGGACCCGTTCTCCTCGAGCGGGTCCTTTTTCCAGAAGGCCTCTCCCCAGATTTTGGTCATGGAGAAGAGGGTCATCATCCCGACCGCCAGCGCTGCGGCGGTGAGCCAGTAGTAACCGCCTTCAATCCCCGCCCGGACGATCCCCAGCTTCGCCCAGAAACCACTCAGCGGCGGGATGCCGGCGAGCGCCAGAGCGGAGATCAGGAAGATCAGGCTGCATCCGATCGACGAGCGGTAGATTCCGCCGATCTTCCCCAGATCCACGGTCCCGCGGCGGTGTTCGACCCAGGCGGAAACCAGAAGGAGATTCGTCTTCGCCAGGTTGTTATGGACGAAGTAGAAAAGTCCGGCAGCCAGACCCAGCGGGGTGAACATGGCGAGTCCCGCAATCAAATAGCCCACCTGGCTGATGATGTGGAAGGAGAGAATCCGCCTCATCTCGAAGTGCGCGGCCGCGCCCAGGACCCCCGTAATCATCGTCAAAGCGGCGATCCACAAAAAGAGGGTCTGCCACGACGCGAAATCGTCCCCGATGAACAAGGTCGCCACGCGGAGAAACGAATAGACTCCGACTTTCGTCAGAAGCCCGGCAAAGAGAGCCGTCACGATCGGTGCCGGAGTATGATAGGAGGCGGGCAGCCAGAAAAACAACGGAAACAATCCCGCCTTCACGCCGAAGGCGGCGAACACGAAGGCCGCGCCACCCCTGACAAACCCGGTCTCATCGCCACCCTCCCGGACGATCAATGCCAGATCCGCCAGATTCAGCGTGCCGGTCTTGCCGTAGATGAGTCCCACCCCCATCAGGAACAGGGCGGAAGCAACCAGGTTCATCACCACATACTTCACCCCTCCCTCGAGTTGCTGGCGTCGTCCGCCGATGACCATGAGGACGAAGGAGGCGATCAGCATGACCTCGAACCAGACGAAGAGGTTGAACAGGTCCCCCGTCAAGAAGGCACCGTTGACCCCCACCAACAGAAAATTCTGCAGCGGAAAATACCAGCGGTCCAATCGTTCGCCGAGCGAATGGGTGACTCCGAAAAACGTCACCGCCAACGCGGTGAAGGAGCACACGAGCAGAAAAATCGCCGACGTAAGATCCAGCACCAGGACGATTCCGAAGGGAGCGACCCACGAACCCAGATACAGAGCCGACACCTCGCCCGAAGTCGCCGACAGAAAAAGCCATCCGCAGGCACCGAGCTGCGCCAGGGCCGCCGCCGCACCAATGCCCTGCTGAACGCGGGTTCTGGGCGGTGCCGCCAGGCCCAGCAACGCGGCGAACAGAGGTATCACCAAAGGGAATACGATCGCGTTCACGAGTTCCCCTCCGTTTTGTCGAATTCGTTCAGATCGTCGCTTCCGACCGAATTCCCCGCCCGGTGTAAAAGCGCGATGGTGAAGGCGATCACCCCGAATCCGATCACGATCGCCGTCAGCACCAGGGCCTGGGGCAACGGATCGGCAGCCGCGCCGGAAAGAATCTCCCGGTCACCGGGAATCACCGGCGGGTTTCCTTTGGTGAGACCTCCGGAGGTGAAGACCAGAAGGTTCGCCGCCTGGCCCAACAGCATGATGCCGATCACCAATCGGAAGATACTTCTCCGAAGCAAAGAGAAGGTTGCCGCGGCGAACAGAAACCCGATGAAAAGCGCGAGAATCAGCTCCATGATCCCTCCCCTTTCCTGCCGCTTTCCTCGGACGGAAGGTCTTCCGCCTTCAAGCACCGAGCCGAGTGGACGACGAAACCAATCACTGCGAGATAGACCCCTACATCAAAAACCAGAGGAGTTCCCAGATGGACTTTCCCCAACGCCGGCAATGAAAACGAGGGCAGCCAATACCCCGTGAAAAAGGGATCTCCGAACAGGACCGGAAGGAACGCGCTCAAGCCGGAGAGTCCCAGGCCGCAGACCATCAGGAGCACGGGCATCGGTTTGTCCCGGGAGGGATCATCGACGGTCGAAGAAGCGAAATCCCGGAGCAGGACGGCAGTGGCCGCGATGAGACCTCCGATGAATCCTCCGCCGGGCAGATTATGTCCGCGGTAGAGCAGAAACAGGGATATCACGAAAATAATCGGAGCGATCAACCGGGCCGCCGCCATTAGAATCGGAGATTTCACTTCTCCCTCCTTCCCTGCCGCATGAGGATCCCTACCCCGAGGGCCGCAATCGCGATCACCATGACCTCCCCGAACGTATCGAGAGCCCGGAAATCAACCAGGATCACGTTCACGACGTTCTTCCCTTTGGCGAGCGGATAGCTCCACTCGCCCAGTTGCTCGGATATCGACGGGGCGAGCTGAACGAAGTCCATTTTCAGAACCAGCGCGAACACCAGCAGGCCGACAACCGCCGATACCCCCGCGTCGAACCACAAGGTACGCTTCCTCGAGATTCTCCGCATTTCCGGCAGGCGGGAAAGGATGAGAAAGAGCAGAAGCAGGGTCAGGGTTTCCACCACGATCTGCGTAATGGCCAGATCGGGAGCCCCGAAATAGCCGAACAGCAGCGCGATGCCGAAGCCCACGATACCGAAGGCCAAAAGCGCGTTGGTCTTTTCGTTGGTGGCGAGCACGAGTACGGTGGCGGCCGTCATGAGAACCAGCAGGGCGACGATGTGGATGGGGGCGGAGACCTCCAGCGGGAAAATTTCGAGGCGGAAAATCGTCCGGAGTTTCCAGGCCGCAAGAAGTCCGACCGCGGTCAGAATCACCAGGAGATACACCCGTAGCTTCCCGTTTTGCAGGACGCGGGTCTGCCATTTTGCAAGGGCCATCATCCCGTCCAGGACCTTCGCATAAACATCGCTCGCTTCAACGATCCGGACCTTCGGCTCGTTTCCGACTCTCCAAAGCAGCCAGCGGAACCGGTAAATCACAAATCCCAGGAGAAGGGTCACGGCGCTCAGGAGAAGGGGCAGATTCCATCCGTGCCAGAGAGCCACTTTCAGGGTTACCGGCTGGTTCAGGATGGTTGCGACGGCGGGCTCGACGAGAGGCCGCTCCAACCAATTCGGAAACAGGCCGATGACCAGTCCGGTCGCTCCGAGGACCAACGGACCCGCCCACAGGAAAAACGGCCCTTCGTGCGGGTGTTTCGGCGTGTCCGCCTTTCCTTTGCTCCAGAACGGATGAATCCCCACCTTGAAAGCGAGGGCGAAAAGGAAAGCGTTACCCACCACCGCCAGACCGAGAAACAGCGGAGCGAGGTCACCGATCGCCACCCCCGCTTTGTAGACGTACTCTTTTCCTACGAAGCCGAACAAAGGCGGGAAGCCGGCCTTCGATAATGCGGCCAGCCCGGCCGCGAGCGCGGTGAGAGGCATCAACTTGCGGAGCCCGGCCAGCCGGGTGACATCGCGCGTCCCGGTCTCATGGTCGAGGTTGCCCGCGACCATAAACAGGGTGCCCTTGTAGAGTGCGTGCCCGACCAGAAATAGCACCGCCGACTGCGCCGCCATTTCGAAATCAAGCCCGAGAAGCATGACCAGAAGACCCAGCACGCTGATGGTGGTATAGGCCAGAATCGCCTTCAGGTCCGTCTGAAACAGTCCGCGAAAGGCCCCCAGGAAGAAGGTGATGCTTCCGGTCCCGACCAGAGCGATCTCCCAAAGCACGGTTCCGCCCAGCACGGGCGCAAGAACGGCCAGCAGAAACACACCGGCTTTCACCATGGTGGCCGAATGCAAGTAGGCGCTAACGGGTGTCGGCGCCGCCATGGCGTTCGGCAGCCAGAAGTGAAACGGAAACTGGGCCGACTTCGTAAACGCTCCCAGCAGGATGAGAATCAAAGCACCGGTGTAAAAGGGATGGGTGCGGAAATCGACGTCCGCGGAGGCCAGTCCGGTCAGGGTCCATTGGCCGGTGCCGGCACCCAGCAAAACCAGACCGGCCAGCAGGGCCAACCCGCCCAAACCGGTGACGAGAAGCGCCTGAAGGGCCTTTTTGCGCGACTCGAGCGACTCGTGATAGAACCCGATCAGGAAATAGGAGGAGATACTGGTCAGCTCCCAGAAAACGAACAGGAGAATCAGGTTATCGGCGACAACCAGGCCCAACATGGAACCCATGAAACCGGTCAAGGCGACGAGGAACCGGCCGAGGTCCCTGTGGCCCGCCAGGTAGCCGTTCGCATACAAAAGAATCAACGCCCCGATCCCGGTTACCAGCAGGGCCATCAACCGGGAAAGACCGTCGATCCGGAAATCGAGAGAAGCCTCCAGAGAGGGATACCATTCGATGCTCCAGCGAATCGGATCGGAACCGAGCCCCCCCAGGAGCAAAGCGAACGTGATCCCGGGTGCCGCCGCGAGAAGCCAGGGAGTCCATTTGGGCAGACGCCGGAGAAGCAGCGGGGCCATTGCCCCCACCAGCCAAATCAACGGTATACCCCAGATTGCACTCATTCCGCCCTGTTTCTGGAAGGAAAAGGGGAATCAGCGCAAGCCGATCCCGTAAAAAACTGAAGAATTCTCCGCAGCCGAATCAATCTTTCTGCTCCCCGGACCGCTTCTCTTCTTCACGAAGATCTTGTTTCAATTGGTCGATGCCGGTTTTCTCCCAAAGGGGAACCCCCCGCCGATAGGCCGCCAATCCGAACACCTGGGCCGCAATCGGGGCCGTAAGGTAGAAAAACACGATAATCAACATCGCCATGACGGCGGCCCTCAGCGTTCCGAAGTGGAGCGCGGCGGCGAGGACCAACAGCGAAGCCCCGAAAGCCCCCGCCTTCGTCGCCGCATGCATCCTCATATACAAATCCGGCATCCGGAACACTCCGATTGCCGCTACCAGGCAGAAAAGCGCACCGAGAACCATCAGGGCGGAGACCACGATCGTCATTGGGTACCTCCCCTCTCCAGGTAACGAGCCAGAGCGACCGTTCCGAGAAAGCCTGTCAGGGCGATCACGAACGCCACTTCCAGAAACACCTGTTGATCGAATCGAATGGCAAGCGCGACGATGATCCCCATGCAAATCCCCGCGAAGAGATCCAGGGCCACGATTCGGTCGAAGAGAGTGGGCCCGCGGACGATCCGGTAGAGGACGGGAACCAAAGCGGCCAGAAACACCACGCCGCAGATCATCCAGGCGATGGACGAGACCGGATTCTCGGGATCATAAAACACTTTGGACCCTCCTCCCGTAATCTTTCCGCAAAGACCGAGCCAACTCCTCCGGGGAGCCGTCGATGTACATTGCGTGGATGTAGAGGCTCCGATGATCCTGGCTCACCGTCAGACCCAAAGTGCCGGGCGTCATGGTAATCAGGTTCGACATGAAAAAGATCTGCCAGTCGGTAAGGCCCTCGACGTCCACCCTCAAGATACCGGGCTTCATCCGGTGTCGGGGCGTGAGCACGTCGTGGGCGACCCTTAGATTCGAAAGAACCACCTCTTTTACGTAAAAGAGGAACAGGTTGAAGAATGAAACCAGACGACTCATGGCTGTTCCGCTAGGCCGCTCTCGGGCAGCACCGTTTGAATGTATTCACGATTGTCGAAAAGTTGTTCCGCGGCACGTTCCGAATACGCAAAGAGGCCGTTGCCGTAAAGACCGATCACCAGCGTGGCAATCGCCAGAACCGTGACCGGAAGGACCATCCAGACCGGTGCGGGTCGATTCGAGGCCCGGAAATCGTCCGTCGCTTCCGGCTGCGGTTTCCAAAACGCCTCGCCCCAGATTTTCGTCATCGAAAAGAGCGTGAGGATTCCCACGAAGAGAGCCGCCCCCACCGCCACCCACTCGCCGATTTCGAGACCGCTTTCGACTACCGCGAATTTGGCCCAAAAACCCGAGAGCGGCGGAATCCCTCCCAGGGAAAAAGCCGGTATGAAGAACAAGGCGGCCAGCCAGGGCGCGCTTTTGTAAAGGCCCCCTATCTTCGCGAGGTCGGCCGAACCCTTTTTCCGGATTACGACGCCGCTTACCAGGAACAGGTTCGTCTTCACGATGATATGGTGGACCACGTAGAAGATCGCCGCCGCCAAAGCCAATGGAGTCATAAACGCCAGAGCCAGGACCATGTATCCGATCTGGCTGACAATGTGAAAGGACAGGATCCGCCGCATCTCGAAGTGACGCGCGGCCCCCAGAACGCCCGTAATCATCGTCAGGACGGCGAGCCAGATCAACAGGACCTGCACTTCGTCGAAAATCGGTCGGAAAATGAGGGTCTGGGACCGGATGAGCGCATAGACGCCGACCTTGGTGAGCAGCCCGGCGAAGATGGCGGACACCGCGGCAGGGGGCGTATGGTAGGAGGCCGGAAGCCAGAAAAAGAAGGGAAACACCGCCGCTTTGATGCAAAACGCCACCAGCAGCAGCATCGAGGTGCTCACGATGAGTTCGACCTCCGGGTAACTCTCCAGCTTCACCGCCAGGTCGGCCATGTTCAGCGTGCCGACTTCGCCGTAGAGGATTCCCACCGCCGCCAGAAAAAGGACCGAGGAAAACAGGTTCAAACTGACATACTTGATGCCGCCCTCCAACTCGTCCTTCTTTCCGCCCAGTCCGATGAGGACGAAGGAAGAAATAAGCATCACTTCGAACCAGACGTAGAGATTGAAAAGATCTCCGGTCAAAAAAGCACCGTTTACGCCGAAAAGCAGAACGAAAAAGACCGGAAAGAAGCGTTTCCGAATGCGCTCCTCATCGATGTCCGCAACCGCAAAAAGCCCGACCGTGAGACCCATCAGGGCGGAAACCGCGACCATGATGGCACTGAGGCGGTCCGCTACGATGGTGATGCCGAAGGGAGCCGCCCAGTTTCCGATTTGAACCGCAATGACCCCTTTTTCGTCGACTTCGATGACAAGCCAGACCGCGGCCGCCATGAGGAGCGACGAGACGACGATCGACCCGAAGTGCTGGAAGCGGATCGACCGGGACCCGGCGAGCAGCCCGACGGCGCCGAGCAGCGGGATCAGCAGGGGCAGTATGGTAACCAGTCCGTTCACGTATCCGTCTGGTCGAAAGAGTTGATATCATCCGCTCCCACCTCCTCGTGGGCGCGATAAACCAGAGCGACGAAGAACGCGACCAGACCGAAGCCGATCACGATGGCCGTCAGAACCATGGCCTGCGGGAGCGGGTCGGCGATCGGTTCGGTCGGCACGCTGGCGTCTTTCCCGATCAAAGGCGGTTTCCCGGCCAGAAGACCTCCGGCGGTGAACACCAGCAGGTTCGCCCCCTGGCTCAAAAGAATGAGACCGAAAACCAGCTTCACCAAACTTCTTCTCAGCAGGCAGTAAAGCCCCGTGCCGAAGAGGAGGCCGATCAGGAGCGCCAGCATTAGCACGATCATGGGGCTTCCTCCTCGCCGGGTTCCGCCAGTAATGCCAGGCTGAATACGGTCTCCAGGGAAAACCCGACCACCGCGAAATAGACCCCCACGTCGAACAGCAGAGGCGTGCCCAGATGCACGTCACCGAGAAACGGCACGTGAAACGCCGGAAGCCACAGCCCGACCATAAACCCTTTCCCGGCAAAAATCCCGAGAAGCCCGCTCGCCGCCGCGATTCCGAGGCCCATCGTCAAGAGCGCTCCGGGTTTGACCTTCAGGGTGCGGGCCGCCGTTTCCATCGAGCTGCCGAGGCCGAGGAGGATAAACGCTCCCGCCGCCAGGAGACCGCCGATGAACCCCCCTCCCGGCAGGTTGTGCCCCCGATACAGCTCGATCACCGAAAGGATCAACAGGGCCGGAAACAAAAGCTTCGCCGCCTGATTCAGGATGAACGAGTTCATTCTTTGCTCTCCTTTCTTCGGGCGAACCTACGAACGACCATCGCGGATACTCCCATCGCGGCGACCGCCAGCACGGTGATCTCGCCCATCGTGTCCAGGGCCCTGAAATCGACCAGAATCACGTTCACGATATCCCGCCCGTGGGCTTCCGAATAACTCATTTCGGAGAGCTTGCCCGAGATCGGCAAATCGACCTGTATCGCCGTAGCCGCCAAAACCAGCGCGGTCACGAGAACACCGAACAAGGAGGCGAGTACGGCATCTCTCGACCGGGTGCCTCTGGAAGAGATGGATCGCATCGCGGGCAACCGGTAGATCGCAAACATGAGCAGCACCACTGTCAGGGTTTCCACCAGCAACTGGGTGATGGCCAGATCCGGCGCTCCGAAATACACGTACAACAGCGCGATCCCGAAACCGACGACCCCCAGGTTCACCAACGCGGTGATCCGGTTCGAGGTCACCACCGCACTCACGGCCGAAATCATGAGGAGGACCACCAGCCCGCTGAAGAGCAGATCTCCCGACGAAAATTTCAGGTTGAAGACCGGCCAGCTATCGAATGCGAAAAACCCCCAGCCGAGGAACCCGATCGTCGCCAGCGCGATCAGGAATACGTAATGGTGCAGGTAGCCCGATTGCAGGGCCTTCGTCTGGAATTTCGCGAAGCGGATCATGCCATCGAATAAACCGTCGTAAACGGCTTCGGCCCCGAACCGCCGCACTTTCGCGTTGAAGGAAAGGTGGAACTTCCAGAAAAAACGTCGCGATGAATACAGAGCGAAACCGCAGGCCAGCGTAGCCGCACTGATGAGCAATGCCGCGTTGAATCCGTGCCAGAGTTTCAGGTGCGTTTCGACCGCCCCCCCCGCCATGGCCGACACGGCGGGCCCGATCAGACTATGGTCGACCAGGAACGGCATCAGCCCGAGGACGATCCCCAGAACGGCCAGCAGCAAGGGGCCGAACCACATCGAAGCCGGGGCTTCGTGGGGGTGCCTGGGCAGGCTCCGGGGATCGGAGGGTTTCCCGAAAAAGGGCGAAATCCCCGCCTTGAACGCCAGAGCCATCATCACGAGATTTCCCACGAACGCAACGGGCAGCGCGATCATCGCCAGGCCTTCCATGCCCAGTCCCGCCTTGTAGACGTACTCCTTCCCGACGAATCCGAAGAACGGCGGGAAGCCGGATTTGGACAAGGCCGCCAGAAGGGCCGCCACCGCCGTGATCGGCATCGCTTTCCGCAGACCCCGCAGGACCGTTACGTCCCGGGTCCCGGTTTCGTGATCGACCGACCCCGAGGTCATGAACAGGGCGGCCTTGTACAGGGCGTGACCGATCAGAAAAACGATCATCGCCTGCAAGGCCAGCGCCGTCCCGAGGCCGATCAACATCGTGAGCAGGCCCAGCACTCCGAGGGTCGTGTAGGCGAGAATCTTCTTCAGGTCCGTCTGGAACAGCCCCAGGAAGACCGCCGTCAGCAGGGTCGCCCCGCCGAATCCGGTCAGACACCAGGACCAGAGCGCGTCCCCGCCCAGGGTCGGGTTCAACCGGGCCATCAGAAACACCCCTGCCTTCACCATCGTGGCCGAGTGCAGGTAGGCGCTCACCGGAGTGGGTGCGGCCATGGCGTTCGGCAGCCAGAAATGAAACGGCACCTGCCCGCTTTTCGTGAAGGCACCGAGCAATACGAGAATCACGATCCCCGTATAATAAGGCGACTCGTGGACGATCCCGGACAAGCCGCCCATCTCCGAAATGCGGTAGGTTCCGGTTTCCATGCCGAGCAGGATGAAGCCGCCCAGCATGGCGACGGCGCCGAATCCGGTCACCAGCAGCGCCTGCAAGGCTTTCTTCCGTGCGGATTCTTCCTCGTGGTTGAAGCCGATGAGCACGTAGGAGGTGATGCTCGTCAGCTCCCAGAAAACGAAGAGAAGGATCAGATTGTCCGACAGCACCAGGCCCATCATGGATCCCATGAAGAGCAGCAAAAAGAGCCCGAATCGCCCGAACTGGGGATGTCCTTTCAGGTAACCGGTCGAGTAGAGGGCCACCAGCACCCCGATCCCCGACACCAGCAGCGCCATGATGGCGGACAAGCCGTCGAGGCGGAAATCCAGAGAGACGCCGAACGCCGGGAACCAGGCCAGGGAGAAATCCAGCACACCGTCCTTCGCCTGGGTCCACCACGCATAGGCGATCAGCCCGAACGCAACCAGCGGCGGCACCACCAAAAACCGGCTCGATCGGCTCCCACGGCAAATCGCCGGCACCAACAAAGCACCGGCGAACACCACGAGGAGACTGATCGGAAGAAGCATGGGAGAAGAGGGGAAACGCCCGATCACACCAAGATCGTCACGCGTATCAAGTCGATTCGGGGTCCGGGGCGAGATTCGTGGTCCGAATTCAAGCGAAGACCTCTCCCTCTCCGGGGGCGGTCAGTCCGGAGTTCTTCGGGTTCTCCGCAAAGGATTGCCGGTCGAAACCGCGCAACGGGGAGATCTCGAAAACGATTTCCGGATCGCCGTCCACGCTACACGGCACGGACACTCCCACATCCCCCAGCCAACGCGTGTATTGCCGCAGCAAATCCCTCCGGCAGGTTGAGGGGGAATCCAGGCCCTCGGCATTCTTCACGGGACTGAAATCTTCCTCCCGCTCCGTCTCGATCACCACCGGGTTCTTCGCCATCGGAAGCGCGTCGAACACGAACATCTCGAATTTCACCCCGTTCGGCTCGTCGGGCTTGCGGGTGACGCCGTCCTCACCGACCACACCGATCTTCTTGTTGGCCCGGTGCATCGGGAGAGCCCCTTCTCCGCCGCCCATGCGATCGACGAAATCCCGCGAAAGGATGTGGATCGCGATGCTCCCGGCCTTGAACCGCAAGCCGCCGTCCGCATCCGTCTGATTCGCCATGTCCTCCGGCAGGTCGCTGTATTCCACGACGGAAAGGGTATCCCCCTCTTCACAGAACACGCCGACTTTCTCTCCCGGATAAGCTTTCGGAAGCATCTTGCTCGACATTTCCGACTCTTCCCGGAGGTGAAATCCGACGAACGTCGGGTCGATGCACCGGACCAACGGATTGTCGACCTGGAAATAGCTGATCACGTCGATGCCCCTCTCCTTCATGACGGCGGTCGCTCCGCTGCGAACGAGGGCGCGCAGGGACCCTCCGTGGCCGTCCGGACTGAGAGCCAGCGACCCCGGTTCGGCCAGGAGAAGATTTCCCTCGAAATCGACGGCCGGCATCATTCCCTGGGAAAAGAAGAAGACGTTGGATTCACCGAGTCCGAAAAACTCGTGGGACCGGAAAAAGGAAACCGTTTCCTCATGATTCAACTGACTGGTCATGATGAACCAGGGAATCGGGACGCCGTAGGTTTCCGAGGCGCAGCGAATTTTTTCGGCGAACACCTGGAAGAGAGTCGCCTCCCTGACCGGAGTCACCGGGAACGTTCCTTTCGGCCCGTCGTAGCCGAGACGGGTCCCCTGCCCTCCCGCGACCGTGAAGGCGGCGACTCTCCCCGAGCGCAGAGCCTCCTCGCCGGTTCGACGCGCCTCTTGCCAGACCGCCGGATCGCCCCCCTTTCCGGGAAGCGGCACGTAGGGCGCGGGCTCCAGGGCACTGAAATCGGGGGCGGCCTCGCCGCCCTCCCCCACCAGCTTCCGAACGAGCGAGCGAATCTCGTCCAGATCGACGGCTTCCAGCTGGGAGGTCAGCCTCTCGCGGCCCGCTTCGTCCAGCGAATCCCAATACCGGAAGACCTGTCCCTGTCCGGCTTCTTCGTAGGTTTTGCGAAGTGTTTCGGCATCCATGGAACCACAATCGAAAGTCCGCGGACGAAATACCAGCAAAAATCCGCCGGGACCGCCCTCCCGAAAAAGCGGGTCCGACCCTCAGCGCACTTCTTCGTCTTCGTCCTCGAAGACGAAAATCACTTCGTTCTCCCGCGCGTAGCCCAATCTCTCCCGGACGACCGCCTCGAGAAATTCCGGATCGTTCATCAGTTTCCGGTAGTATTCGCGCTTGCGGTCGTAAGCCATTTTCTCGGATTCAATCCGCTCCCGCAGCTGGATTTCTTTCTCCCGGAACTGTCCATACTCCTTCAGCCCCTGTCGGCCCACCACCGCAAACAAGGTCACCAGCACGACGATCGCCGCAATCAAAATCCATCGAACCACTCGATCCACAACACCACGACGGTACCAGCCCCCGGCCGCGGGGCAACCGGAATTTGCCAACCGCTCCCGGAACGGCGGGGCGGGGGCCTTTCATCGGGCTCGCAGTGGGTCGAATTCCCAAAAGGAACTCCGGCTTCAGCCGGAGACGGCCGCGTGGGCGGCTGAAGCCGCCAGTCCGTTACCCGGGAACTCCGCCTCGTGACC
>CAZBLJ010000023.1:0-19148 GCA_964492605.1 uncultured Puniceicoccaceae bacterium | reverse complement strand
TGGGGCAAAATCCCTGAACAAACTCCTGTTTTCTGCCAGATGAAAGGCCCCTGGGAGCGGCACCCTCTCTTCTGGATTGAACGGAACCTACCCTTCCTCTTTCGTGGAAAGATGCGCTCTTCCGAGATCAGGCAGACCTTTCTGGATTTTTTCCGCTCGCAGGGGCACGAAATCGTGCCCTCCGCGTCGCTGATGCCCTCTTCTCCCAACCTGCTGTTCACCAATGCGGGGATGAATCAGTTCGTTCCTTTTTTCCTCGGAGAAGAGAATGCTCCTTATTCGAGGGCCGCCGATACCCAGAAATGCATCCGGGCGGGAGGAAAACACAACGACCTGGAGGACGTCGGATTCGACACCTATCATCACACGTTTTTCGAGATGCTGGGGAACTGGTCCTTCGGCGACTATTTTAAAAAGGAAGCGATCGAATTCGGCTGGAAACTTCTGACCGACGTCTGGGGGTTTCCGAAAGAGCGTTTGTATGCAACGGTTTACAACCCGGAATCCGGAGACCCTGCCGCCTTTGACAAGGAAGCCTACGATTTGTGGTCCGACATCTTCAAGGCGGAAGGCCTGGACCCGGAAAAGCACATCCGCACCGGGGGGAAAAAGGACAACTTCTGGATGATGGGCGAAACCGGCCCGTGCGGACCCTGCTCGGAAATCCACATGGATCTCACTCCCGACGGGGACACCCGCGGCTCGCTGGTAAACGCGGACTCTCCCTGGTGCATTGAGATATGGAATCTCGTGTTCATTCAGTTCAACGCGGAACCGGACGGCACCTTCAAGGACCTGCCCTCCAAACACGTCGACACCGGCATGGGGTTCGAACGGGTCGCGGGAATCCTTGCCACGACGAACCAGTTCTCGGACTTTTCCAAACCTCCGAGCAACTACAACAGCGACCTCTTCACCGACCTCTTCGCTCATCTCGAGCGGCATTGTGCACACCCTTACGGCTACACCATGCCCGAAGACCGGAAAAACCTTTCGGCCGCCGAGCTGAAAGACTGCGCCTTCCGCGTCATCGCCGACCACATCCGCACCCTCTCCTTTTCCATCGCCGATGGGATCCTCCCCGGAAACGAAGGGCGCAATTACGTCCTTCGCCGGATTCTTCGCCGGGCCATTCTCTTCGGTAAACGACTCGAACTACCGGACGGATTTTTCGGTGAATTGGCTCCCGTTCTTATCCGGAAAATGAAGGAGGCCTTTCCGGAACTGGAGAAGCAGCAGACCATAATCTGCAAAGTAATCGCCTCGGAAGAATCCGCCTTCGAGAAGACCCTCGACCGCGGGCTCCAGCTATTCGAAAAACAATGCGCCGACGGAAGGATCAGCGGCGCGGAGGCATTCGTTCTCTACGACACCTATGGATTTCCTCTCGACCTGACCCAGCTTCTCGCGCGCGAACGCAACATCGAAGTCGATACGGAGGAATTCGAACGGGAGATGGAAAAACAGCGGGCCAAGGGGCGCGCCGCCCAGAAGAAAGAAACGATAGCCGTGCGAACCGAAGGCGAAACCGAGCCAACGGTGTTTACCGGCTACGAGCCCGCGAGTTTTGCGGGACAGATGACGGAAGTAACCTCCGTATTCGACGCCCCCCACCAGGCGAAAGCGGTTGTTCTCGCATCCACCCCTTTCTACGCCGAAATGGGAGGTCAGGTCGGAGACTCCGGTTTTCTCGTTATGGACGGAGAAGAGATCGCCGTTTCGCGCACCGAAAAAGGCCCGAACGGCGAATTTCTCCACATTGTCGACGACCCTCCCGGAGAACTTGAGGAATGGATTGGGAGATCCGTCGAGCCCCGCATTGACGCCCGCCGCAGGCGGGCGATCCAACGGCATCACTCGGCCACCCACGTGTTGAACTGGGCCCTGCGGAAAGTTCTGGGCGACCACGTCCAACAAGCCGGCTCGCTCGTGGCTCCCGATCACCTGCGGTTTGACTTTACCCACTACGAGGCTCTGACCGAAGAACAGATCGACGAAGTGGAAATGCTCGCGAACGAAGCGATTCTGGCGAACAGTCCCGTCCGATGGTATGAGATCCCCTACCGGGAAAAGCCCGACGACATTGTTGCCGTGTTCGGCGAAAAATACGGATCGATCGTTCGCGTGGTGGACATCGGCGGATTCTCCAAGGAACTCTGCGGCGGCACCCACGTCCGGGACACCGGAGAGGTAGGCCTCTTTAAAATCACTTCGGAGAGTGGAATCGCGGCCGGGACCCGACGCATCATCGCGGTCGCGGGCAAGGCCGCCTACCGCCTCGCAGAGGACAATTTCAACGAACTCCATCACATGGCGAATCGTCTTGGCTGCCAGCCGACCGAAATTGAGAAACGCCTCGATGCTCTTCTTCGCCAGCGACACGACCTGGAAAAGGAACTTGCCAAGCTCCGCCAAAAGCAAGCGAGCGGAGAAGCGAAGGCGGCCTTATCCGACTCCGTCGAACTCGGCGGCGGCCTCAAAGCCGTAGTGGCCCCGGCCGAAGCACGGAATCCGAACGACCTGCGACACACGGCGGCGCAGACACTCGCCGGCCTCGGAGAAGGCATGGTCGTCCTGGGTTCGGAAATGGGCGAAAAGGTCTCGGTGGTCGCATTGGCAAGCCCCGCAGCAATCGAAGCGGGATACCCGGCCGGCGATCAAATACGAAAACTGACGGAAATGCTAGGGGGCAAAGGCGGCGGCAAACCGGATATGGCCATGGGCGGCGCGGCCAACCGAGGGCAACTCCCCAAAGCCCTCGAAAAATTCCGCAGCCACCTGACCCAAGCCTAGCCGTCCCTCCTGCACGCTAAGGCCACAAGCCTCCCTCACAAGGTCCCGAATCCGTCAAGAAATATAAACCTGGTTTATTTTAAAGCCTCCTGGCCCTGAAATGCGTCAAGAAATTTTTACCTGGTAGATTTTATACAGGTGATTGCCAAGGAGGGGGATTTCGGCAACGGTCTTTTCCATGAGCGATCCACTGACCCTCCTTGGCGAATACGTTTCCCACGCCAGCGTATCGACCGATCCGGCGGCCCGGGCAGGGATGAGAGGTGCCGTTGAATTTGCAGCTTCGCGACTCAAGACGCTGGGCTTCGAGGTGGAGGAGGTCTCCACCCCTCTCCATCCCATCCTCCTCGCCGAGCGCCGCACCGCTCCCGACCATCCCCATATTCTGGTTTACGGGCATTACGACGTTCAACCGGCGGATCCGCTTGATCTCTGGACCACCCCCCCTTTCGAAGCAAACGTCCGGGAAAATCGCATCTTCGGCAGGGGTGCCGCAGATAACAAGGGGCCCCAAATCGTCCACCTGGCGGCGCTCGAGCGAGCCCTGGCCGACGATCCCGATTTGCCCCTTAACATTACCTGGTTCATTGAGGGGGAGGAAGAAATCGGCAGCCCGAGTTTCCGCGGGTTTCTGGAGTCCTATCGGGAACGTCTTTCACAGGCGGATTTCGTCCTCCTTTCCGATACGGGCAGCCCTTCGCCTGAACAAATCGTCATCACCACGGCTCTGCGAGGGTTGGTCTCCATGCACGTCGAACTGGAGGGGCCTCGTTCCGATCTGCACTCGGGGATCCACGGGGGCGCTCTGCGCAACCCCATTCAAGCACTCTCCACCCTCCTTGCCTCCTTCCACAATCCAGACGGGTCGGTGAACCTTCCCGGATTCTACGACGGAGTTTCCCTTCCAGCCGAATGGGAGAGAGAGGAGCTTTCCCGCCTTCCGGCTACGGTCGAAGATTACAGCCGCTTCCTGGGAGTCGATGACTTTTTCAGCGCCCCCGGCTATAATCCTTTGGAGGCCGTCCGGTTCGGACCGACTTTGGAGTTTAACGGCATCGGCGGAGGTTTTCAGGGCGAAGGCCAGAAAACCGTCATTCCGAGCAAAGCCTTTGCGAAGATCTCCTCCCGCCTTGTCGCCGGACAAAGCGCCGAGCGAATCGAAGCATTACTGATCCAGGCTCTTCGAGAGCGATGCCCGTCCGGCGTAAAAATCCGGATCCAGACTCATGGGCGCGGGGAACCTTACTCGATTATCCCTCCCGGTCGCTCGAACACTCCGCCAGATCAGGATCCCCGCATTTCCTCGGCTTTCCAGGTCGTGGAAAATGCCATCACGACCTCCTTCGGAAACCGTCCTTTGTATCTACGGGAAGGCGGCAGCGTACCCATCATCGCCGACCTGAAAACCATTGTCGGGCTGGATACCGTTATGGTCGGCCTCTTCACTCCGGAAGACAACCTTCACGCCCCGGATGAAAGTTTCCATCTGGACATCCTGAACAACGGCATCGAAGCGTTCACCTCGATATTCCGGAACCTGGCTCGCCGATAACTTCCATCTCCGTTTCCAGAAACCATCCCGCGGTTTCTCGAATCCAATTCCACCGCGAAGCCGGTTAGCGTTAACCGTACCCCACCCCAGGGACCATGGGCTCCGCAGCCGATCCCGGTCCCTCAGGCAGGAAGCTCTTCGTCGGTTTGTTCCGGCTTCTCTACAACCTCCGCCAAGACGTCGGCCAGTTTCTCCAGATCGAAGGGTTTGACCAAATGACCGTTCATTCCCGCACTTTTCGTTTTCTCCCGGTCTTCGGCCATGGCGTGGGCGGTAACCGCAATGATAGGAATGCCACGCTTTTCCAAGCCACACTTTCCATCCCTCAGAGCCTTCGCCACGGCGTATCCGTCGATCTCCGGCATTCGGATGTCGAGGAGCACCACGTCAAAATCTCCGGCTTTCAGGAGGTCGATCGCCTCCCTGCCGTCCCGCGCAACTGAGGCGGAATGGCCCAGACGATTCAGCAGTTGCTCGACCACCCTCTGATTGGTCGAATTATCCTCGGCGATGAGGACCTTCTGGGAAGGCAGCTTTTCATAGTCCGTCGCGCGAAAACGACTGACCTGACTCGCCTGGTGGGTCACGACTTCCTCCTCCGTCGAAGGTTGGAGAGGAAGCGAAAAAGAGAAGGTGGAACCTTTTCCGGGCTCACTATCGAGTTCGAGTTTGCCGGCCAGCAGATCCGTCAGGTTTTTCGAAATCACCAACCCGAGACCGGTTCCGCCGAAGCGCCCTCCGATCGTTTGGTTCGCCTGGGTAAACGGCGCGAAGAGCCGATCCGCCTCTTCTTCTTCGATGCCGATACCCGTGTCCTTTACGTCGATGCGGACCCACTCACCGTCCAACGCATCCGCATCGGGTTTTCCCCGTTTGGTAACCCGAATACTTACCGAGCCCTTGTGGGTGAACTTGACCGCATTCCCGACCAGGTTGCTCAAAACCTGGCGAATGCGCTGCTGGTCGCCGAGAAAATAGTTGCCCAGCTGCTCGTCGTAATCCACCGAGAGAGCGACCCCCTTTCGATCCGAGTGAATCCGGTATACGTCGGCCACTTCGGAAACCATCTGCTTCAGCGAAAAGGGGACTTCATCCAATTCCGGCTTCGCCGAATCCAGCCGATTGAAATCCAGAATCTCGTCGATCATTCCCAACAACGTCTCGCCGCTGGATTTGATCATGGAGATATGATCCTTCTGCGCACGGTTCAGATCCGTGTTCATCAGCAGACTGGTGAAACCGACAACCCCGTTGAGGGGATTGCGAAGTTCGTGGCTCATCAAAGCCAGAAACTCGCTCTTTTTCTGATTCGCCTTTCTCGCCTCGCGCGCCGTGCGGGAGAAAGACTGCACGGAGGCTTCCAGTTGGTCGTTGGCCTCCCGCAGGGCCGCCTCGTTTTCACTCTGCTCGATCGAGGCCGAACTCAAGACAAGACCCGTAAGAGCAATCACCGCCAGATAGCTCTGCAACAAAAACAAACTTTCCGTCGCCGACTCCTCGCTGAAAAGCCCGAACCCCTGCACCGTGCCCATCAGTGCGATTACCGCCACCAAAAGCGTTGCCAGCGTCGTCCCATGGGGCCCGAAACGCAGAGAAGCCCAGACCAGGGAGGGGAAAATGACAAACGAGACCTGAAATTGGCTTACCCAATCCGAGGTTTCGTTGAAACCTCCAAACGAAAGGAAACTCAAGCCGACCACCCCGACAATCAACGCGGCCATCTCCAGCCGTTGCTGGAAGTTGAGTTCGGGGTTGTACCTCCAGACAAACCCGAGCGATCCGATGATCAGCGTTCCGATCGTCTCGCCAACCCACCACGTCGAGAAAACCCGGAAGAAAACCAGTTCGTCGGAATCCGTGAAGTTGAACACGGCCAAAGCTCCCGCCAGCGACGACAGGGAAGCCATGATCAAGATCGAAAAGACGAGCGGAAACAGATCCCGCACCCGGTTCAACCGCGGACTGAAATCCCGGTTTCTCAGGATAATGACCGCCGTCAAGGTGGCCAGGGTGCTACCGATCGACGTTATGACGGCGAAACCATTGCCCAAGCCGCCTTGAAAAAGGTTCAGCAGATAGAGCCCGACCAGAACGACGGGAAAATACCGATACCCGAAGTAATACAACACCACCAGCCCGACCCCGCCCGGCAGCCAAAGCGGGGTAATGGTGAAAAAAGCATCGGGAAAAAACCAACCTACCTGCCCGCTCAAAAAATAGACGCCCGTCAACGCGACCAGTTTCAGTAAATACTTCATCTAGTAATTGGAATTATAGCAAACCGCCGATTTTCGCAACCTTCCGAATGGCCCGATCCTGGGAACGAAAGAATCGTAAATCCCCCGCGCTGTCGAGATTCACTTTTTACCCCAGGAATCCTTCAACGAGGCGGTGCGATTGAAGACGGGCCGCTGCGGCGAAGAGTCCCGGTCCGGGGTAAAATAGCCCGTTCGTTCGAACTGAACCGGGACACCCGCTTCCAGGTCGGCCAGACCGGGCTCCAGCATGCCTTCGACGATAATCAGGGAATCCGGATTCAGATCGTGGAGCGGGTCCCCGCTCTCCGCACCGGGATGCGGGGTCCGGAACAAGCGATCGTAAAGCCGGACCTCCGCCGGCACCGCGTGCTTCGCGGACACCCAGTGAACGACTCCCTTCACTTTCCGGTCGGTCGGCTGCTTGCCGAGGGTTTCCCGATCCACCGTCGCCGTCAATCCGACCACGTTGCCGTCCCCGTCCTTCTCCACACCCTCGCATTTCAAAACGAAACCGTAGCGCAATCGCACCTCTCCCCCGGGTTTGAGGCGGAAAAACTTGCGGGGCGGGTCCTCCATGAAATCGGCGCGCTCGATGTAGATCCGGTTCGAAAACGCCACTTTTCTCAGCCCGGCCGCAGGATCTTCCGGATTGTTTACCGCGTCGACCTCCAGCTCCTCGTCCTCGCCGAAATTGGTGATGGTCACCGGCAGCGGATCGAGAACCGCCATCCCGCGGACGGCCGTCCGGTTCAACACATCCCGGACGCAATGCTCGAACAAGGCGTAATCGGTCGTCGAATCGAACTTCGTCACCCCGATCGTCCCGCAAAACTCCCGAATGGCCTCCGGCGGCACGCCTCGGCGGCGAATCCCGCACAAGGTCGGCAGGCGGGGATCGTCCCAGCCGTTGACGGTTCCATCCTCCACCAACTGGAGCAGCCGCCGCTTGCTCATGACCGTGTATTCGAGGCTCAATCGCGCAAATTCGTACTGTCGGGAGGGAAAAATACCCAGCTGTTCGATAAACCAGTCGTAGAGCGGCCGGTGATTCTCGAATTCCAGCGTGCAGACCGAATGCGTCACCCGCTCGATCGAATCACTCTGGCCGTGCGTGTAATCGTAGGTCGGATAGATGGGCCAATCGTCACCCGTCCGGTGATGGTGCGCCCTGCGGATCCGGTAGAGGACGGGATCCCGCATATTCAGATTCGGGTGGGCCATGTCGATCTTCGCACGTAGCACCCGCGATCCGTCCGCGTATGCCCCGGCCCGCATCTTCTCGAAGATTTCACGGTTTTCCCCCGCCGGACGCTCTCTCCAGGGACTCGGTTCTCCCGGCTCGGTCAACGTTCCCCGGGTCCGTCGGATCTCCTCCGGCTCCAGTTCGCAGACGTAGGCTTTCCCCTTGTCGATCAGGTCCAGGGCCCACCGGTAAAGCTGCTCGAAGTAATCGGAGGCGAAGCATTCGCGGTCCCAGTCGAACCCCAGCCAGCGAATATCCTCCCGGATCGCCTCCACGTACTCCTCGTTTTCCCTCTCCGGGTTCGTATCGTCAAAGCGAAGGTTGCAGGCCCCGCCGAATTCCTCCGCGATGCCGAAATTCAGGCAGATCGACTTGGCGTGTCCCAGATGAAGGTAGCCGTTCGGCTCGGGAGGAAACCGCGTCAGAGGTCCGCCGGGAAGCTTCCCCTCCTCCATGTCGCGCGCCACAATCCGGCG
The DNA here is from genome assembly GCA_964492605.1 of uncultured Puniceicoccaceae bacterium. GTDB lineage: Bacteria > Verrucomicrobiota > Verrucomicrobiia > Opitutales > Puniceicoccaceae > Puniceicoccus. Next base: position 10,826 of record CAZBLJ010000023.1, on the reverse strand, counting down.
AATGAAATCCTGATTCGCTCCACTTTCTTCGTTCATGCCATTCCCCCTTTCCGGGCAACCCATTCGTTCAGCCGACGGGTGATCTCCTCCAACCCCAGCAACTCGACAATCTCCGAAAAATCCGGCCCCGACAAGCTTCCGGTGACCGCAAATCGCGCCACCGGGCGGTAGGCCCCCGGCTTCCGATCCGATTTGGCCGAAGCCCTTTCCAGGGCCTCCTCAAAATCCGCCGCCCCCGTTCCGGAAACACCTGCCAACGCGTCGGCGAGTTCCGCCGCCACTTCCACAGGCTCTCCTTTCTTCGAAATCTTCGCGAGGGCCTTCTCGTCGAACGGATAATCGTCGCGGAAGAAAAACCGGCAATAGTCGGGCAGATTCTCCAGCAAATCCAGCTTCGGCTGGCACAGCGCGAGCACCTTCTGCAGGTGATCCTCATCGACCGTCTCGTCCACGACTCCCGCTTCCGCCAGCACCGGGCGGGCCAGCCAGGCGTAACTTTCGATCGGCAACTCTCTCAAATAATGGCCGTTCAGGTGCCGCAGCTTCGCCTCGTCGAAACGGGCCGCACCTTTCTGGATTCCCGGAAAGTCGAAAGCTTCGATGATTTCCCCGATCGGGAGAATTTCCCGGTCCCCTTTCGGATTCCAACCGAGCAAACACAGGAAATTGCGGACGGCCTCGGCCAGAAAATGCCGCTTTTGGTATTCCTCGATCAGCGATCCCTGGTCTCGCTTGCTCATCTTCCCCTTCCCGACGGCGGGATCCTTCAAAATCAACGGCAAATGCGCAAAGACCGGAGGCTCGAATCCCAGCGCACGGAACAACTCGATGTGCCTGGACGTATTCGTCAAGTGATCCTCCCCGCGAATCACATGCGAGATCCGCATCTCGATATCGTCGACCACATTCACCAGATGGAAGACGGGCTCCCCGTTCGCCCGGACGATCGGAAAATCCCTGTCCACCGCACGCTCGATCCGCCCGCGGACCGCATCGTCGAAGACGACCGGCTCCGTCCGGACCTTCTCCACCTCCTTCCCCAGGTAGTCGTCGTGCTCGACATACCGTTCGCCCTCGAGACGAAAGAAAACCGCTCCTTCTTTTTCGTAAGCCCGCCCGGACTCCATCAACCGATCCACGGCCTCTCGATAGATCTCTCCGCGCTCACTCTGGAAATACGGCCCGTAATCGCCGCCGATATCCGGACCCTCGTCCCAATCCAGCCCCAGCCAGCGCATCCCATCGAGGAGGACCCGGAGCGCTTCCTGCGTATTCCGCTCGCGGTCCGTGTCCTCGATGCGGAGGACGAAGGTTCCCCCGCAGTGCCGCGCGTACAGCCAATTGAACAAGGCCGTGCGGGCACTCCCGATGTGGAAGAACCCCGTCGGGCTGGGAGCGAAACGAACGCGAATGTCAGACATCCGGGCAAGATCCCGGGACCCGTGCCCGAATTCAATCATTTTCCGCTGGACATACTCGAATGTTCAGGTAGTCTTTCGTTCACTATGAAAGCTCTCACCTTCCGCCAACAGCAGATCCTTTCCTTTATCCAGGAACGTTCCATCCAGCAAGGCTACTGGCCGAGCATCCGCGAAATCCAGCAGGAGTTCGGCTTCAAAAGTACCAACGCCGTCATCGGGCATCTCCGGGCCCTCGAGAAAAAGGGATATCTGGAACGCCAGCCCCACCAAGCCCGCGCTTTCCGCCTGCGCGTTCCCGATGCGCAATCACCGGCGAATACCGACGAGATGATCGACGTCGTCGAGATTCCCGTCATGGGCAACATCGCGGCCGGTTATCCCGATCTGGTGGAGTCGGGCGGACAAATCGACACCCTGCAAGTCGACGCCTTCACCGCCCGGCAACGACGTTTGCGGAGAACGTTTGCCATCCGCGTCCGGGGCGAGTCGATGATCAACGCGGGGATCCAGGACGGCGACACCGTCGTCGTCGAGGCCCGGGAGCCGGCGGACGGCGATATCGTTGCCGCTCTCATCGACGGCGAGACCACCTTGAAGCGCTACATCCAAAAGCGCGGGCATCTCCCCTACCTGAAGGCCGAAAACCCGGATTACCCGGAGCTGTATCCCGTCGACGAACTGATCGTCCAAGGAGTGGCCAGCTCCGTCGTGCGGAAGCTATAGCCCTTTTCGCAACCTCCCGCGGGTCCTGCACGCCACCCCCGACGCAACGAGCCGCACCGGAGTAAGGAAGGAGACCCGACCGTACCGCACGGCGGTCGGACCATTTCAAGGGATCACTCCGGAAGCTCCGAGGTCGGCAGATTCTTGACTTCTTCCAGGGCTTTACTTGCGAGAAGCGTGCTCAGGTACCGTTCGCCGAAACTGCAGCCAACGGTCACGATTCGCTTTCCGGCCATCCCGTCGCGCTTCGCCAACTGCATGGCCGCATAGACATTGGCGCCGGTTGAAATCCCGCCGAGAATCCCATCGGTCATACCGAGTTGCTGCGCCGTTTCAAAGGCATCCTCGTTCGACACCTGGATCACCTCGTCGATCAAAGACGTATCACAGTTCCTGGGAATGAAACCCGCACCGATTCCCTGGATCTTGTGAGGTCCGGGCTTCCCCCCCGAAATCACCGGGCTGGCCGTCGGCTCCACGGCTACGGAGAGCAGGTCCTTCCGCTCCTTGATCACCCCGGACACCCCCGTAATCGTACCACCGGTTCCTACACCCGCGACAAACGCGTCGATAGTGCCTTCGGTATCCTTCCAGATTTCCTCCGCCGTCGTTCGGCGGTGAACCTCCGGATTGGCGGGATTCTCAAACTGCTGGGGCATGAACGCCTTTTCGCCGTATTCCTCCAGGAGCTGGCGCGCTTTGAGGATCGCTCCGTTCATGCCCTTGGCACCGGGAGTCAGGACCAGTTCCGCACCGAGCATCCGGAACAGCACCCGCCGCTCTGTCGACATGGTATCGGGCATGACGAGAATCAATCGGTACCCCCGAGCCGCGCAGACGAAGGCGAGAGCTATGCCGGTATTCCCGGAAGTCGGCTCGATCACGATGCTCTCCTTGTCGATCTTGCCGTCTCTCTCCGCCGCCTCGATCATCGCACGCCCGATGCGATCCTTCACGCTGGCCAGCGGATTGAAAAATTCACATTTCAGGTAGATTTCCGCATCAATGTCCTTGGTCAAATTCTTAATGCGAACGAGAGGAGTGTTTCCGACGGTGTGGATGATGGATTCAGCGATAGCCATAGTAGGTAAGATGGGTGGAATGGGTTTTCAGAACAAGAACATTACGCAAAAGGCCAATTCCGGACAAGTCAACCCGGAGTCAGCGGAAGGAGAGACTCGTGCCATTCTTGCGTGGGCGTATGCCCACATCGAGACCCCGCGGACAACGGCTACTTCCTGCGGTTCCGCGGGCCGTAACTCCGAATCGGTGCATTCCGGTTCGCGTTGGAATTCCTCAGCCGGTAGGTGATCCGCGCTTTATCCAGATCGTAAGGACTCATCACCATCTTCACCGTGTCGCCGGTCGTAATCTTGATGAAGTGCTTCCGCAGCTTCCCGGAAATATGTGCGAGCACACGATGTCCGTTCGCCAGCTCCACTCGAAACATGGTTCCGGGGAGGACCGACACGATCTTTCCTTCTACTTCAACTTCGTCTTCCGGCATAAATTTGTAAAGAAGCGTGCATGAGGGATTTCTAACCCATTGTCAAGAAACGGTAGTTTCCCGGCGCCACTTTCGGAAAAGAAAGCAAGCCCACAACCCGCAAACGCCACTTAAATGGGACAGTATTCCTATACAATGAACCATTTTCAGCCAGATGAAAGGCCCCTGGCATCCGAAGGGGGTGACATCCGTCCGTAGCCGCTTGCATCCGGTATGCCATAGCCGTAAAGATCTTTTTCCGAGCGTGGATTGCCCTTTCGACAAAATCTTTCCGTCCCAACTGAACCGCGACGACGAGTTCTTCATGTCTCTGGCGTACAACAAAGCGCTGGAGGCGTATCGCGCGGAGGAGGTTCCGGTGGGCGCAATCGTGGTTCTGGAGGGCGAGGTCGTCGCATCCGCCCACAACGAGGTCGAGTCCACCGGCGATCCGACCGCCCACGCCGAAATCCTCGCCATCACACAGGCCGCCCGTTTTCTCGGCGACCAGAGGCTGAATGCGATGACGCTCTACGTCACCAAAGAGCCCTGTCCGATGTGTTCCGGGGCTCTCGTCATGAGTCGGATGGGCCGCGTGGTTTTCGGCGTTCCGGATCCGAAAATGGGGTTTCTCGGTTCCGCAGGAGACGTCCGGGATGTGCGGTCCCTGAACCACTATCCGGTCGTTTCCCCCGGGGTGATGGCCGACGAATGCCACGCCCTGCTGAAGGCGTTCTTTGCAGAAAAGCGGAAAAATAAGAGCAGCGGTAGTTGACGGACCCCCCGCACGGCCCGCAAAGTATCCGTCCTTTTCAATCTCAACCAAAGGAAAACAACATGGCTTACGAACTCCCACCACTACCTTATGCGTACGACGCACTCGAACCTCATATCGATGCGCGCACCATGGAAATTCACCACACGAAGCACCACAACACGTACGTGACCAAACTGAACGGCGCGCTGGAGGGACATCCTCTCGCAGAGAAACCCGTTGAGGAGGTGATCGGCGATTTGTCCGCCGTCCCCGAGGAAAAGCGCACGGCCGTTCGCAACAACGGCGGCGGTCACGCCAACCATTCGTTCTTCTGGCAAATCCTGAGCGGCACCGGAGGCGGCGAACCGACCGGCGAACTGGCCGAAGCGATCAACGGAGAACTCGGCGGCTTCGACTCCTTCAAAGAATCGTTCGCCGCAGCAGGGGCGGGTCGGTTCGGCAGCGGCTGGGCATGGCTCGTCGTCAAGGAAGACGGCTCCCTCGCCATCACCTCCACGCCGAATCAGGATAGCCCCCTGATGAAGGGTGTCGCCGACGAAACGGGCACTCCCGTCATCGGACTCGACGTTTGGGAACACGCCTACTATCTCAACTACCAGAACCGGCGGCCCGACTACATCGCCGCTTTCTGGAACGTGGTCGATTGGGGCAAGGCGAACGAGAACTATCTCGCAGCCAAGAGCTGATCCTTAGCTCCTCCTACTTTCGCAAGCGGTCCGGTCCCAACCGGGCCGCTTTTTTTGTGCTTCCCACAGTCTTCAGCCGAAACCATTTTGACCATGGAAATCTCCCTGGCCACACCGTCCATCCTCTCCCACGCCGTGAGCCTACGGGAGATTCGGCTATCCGGTTTGAGCCCCGAGATTGAGTTGGAGGACAGGGAAGAATCGCAGCAGGGGACCCGAAGGCGTATAGACCAGCCGGAGAAGACGTAGAAAGCCCCACTCCATTGCCCTCAGCCTGCGGTCAATTCTTCGAGCTTGCGCTGGAGGTCGCCCGGAATCGCCAAAGCTTCCATCTCCGTCACCTTCTGGCCGGTCCGGCGAACAACTTGCACGGTCGTAAGCCTGCCCCGCGCCACCTTTTCACCCCGCTGTCCGTCTTCGATCCGAAACAGGGAAAACACGAACTCGATCGCCCGAACCTTCACCTCCTTGACCCTCAAGACGATCTCCACCTCATCGCCGAAAGCGAGCGGCCCCTTGAAATCGCAGGAGGCCCGCACTCTCGGCCATCCGTAGACCTCCCCTTCTTCCCTTCGGATCAGATCGGCGCCCAACTCGCGAAAGAACGCATCTTCCGCCAGCTCCATGTACCGGAAATAGTTAGAGAAGTGGACGATCCCGGCCATGTCGGTCTCGGAAAAAGCCACCCGATGGCGCACGGAAAACTCGTTCTTCATCCGACCAGACTTACGAGAAAACCACGAGTTTTCAAAATCTTCCGTCTCAAATGCTTTTTCATGCCACGGTATTCTTACTCGGCCTGATCTTCCGGAATCCTGCGTCATGACTCTACGAAGCTCACGACGAAAAGGGTACCCAGGAGTCTCCGGTCAAACCGACTTCGCTCCCAGCGACCTCTCATCCGTCAATAAATATTGACCTGTTCAGTTTTATGGCTCGGTGAAGGTCATACGGCGAGCCGGATACCCCGGGGGTCTCCGGCTAAACCGACTTCGCCCTCCCATCTGTCAAAAAATATTGACCTGTTCTATTTTGCCCCCACCCTCCGGGCTACGACGGTCACGAGCCCGGGGGTCCCGGGAACGACCGTCGAAGCGAATCCACAAGGATCCCCACCCCCCCAACGGCGAATGCTCCACTGGAACCCGAATAAAAATACCGGATTTTTCATGCGGCCTTCGGCCGGCTGAATGAAAACGCCCTGCTAGCCGCGCTCGGCCCGCCGCATGAGCCAGATACCGACCAGGAGGTAAAGAACGTTCGGCACCCAAAGCAGAACCTCCGGCATGACCTCGGGACGGTCGGAAAACCAGGTCGCCACCGTCACCAGAAAGTAATAAAGCATGGCCAGGCCCAAAGCGATACCCAGGTTGGTCAGGGTCTCCTTTCGCCCGACCTGGATTCCGAGAGGAACCGCGACGAGCGCGAGCGCCAGAACGGAAACCGACATCGCAAAATTCTGCTGGAGCTGGACCCGATACGGACCCGCATCGTCCGGATCTTCGCGAATTCGCTCCCTCAACTCCCCGTAGGTCAAATACGAAGGTTTGTCGGAAAAACGGGAGGCATCCGACAAAAGATTCCCCAACTCGAGCCTGACCGGAAATTCTTCGAAAGCGATCATCGCTCCCATCTCGGGCGGCTTCTCGTAGAGCGCACTCGGTTTCCGCTCCTCCAAAACCCCTTCCCGCAAGGTCAGGAGAAGGGTCACCTCTTCTTTCAGAAATTCCACCCGGGCGGACTCGGCCTGCACGAAGAGGGTGACCCTCCCCTCGTCGTTCACTTCCCACACCTTGAACCCGCGCATCTCGTCGCCGTTCCGCTCCCTCACAAACACGATATAGCCGGGAAAGTTACGGATGAAGGCTCCGGCCTTGAAAAAACGCAACGGATCCTCCTCGAGGATGTTCGCCAACTTCTCGCGATAGGCCCCCTTGTTTCTCGGACCCAAATCATTGTTAAACCAGGCGGAGAACACCGACCCGCACACCGCCAGCAGAAAGATGGGGGCCGCGATCGACCGGACACTGATTCCGCATGCCTTCATGGCGAGGATTTCCCGCGAAGCCGACAATCGCCCCAAGGCCAGCAGGATACCGACCAGAAACCCGAGCGGCAGCGCATACAGCGCCACGTAGGGCACCATCATCGCCAGGACCTCCAGAAAAAACCCGAGCGTCACCTGCCCCGAAGCGAGCATGTCCACGACATCCCGCACCGCGTTCCCGCTCAGGAAAACGAAGATAAAGACCGCCACAGCCCCGAGCACGAAGATCCCCGTCTCAAAAAGGATGTAGCGATGGATCCGGCCCACCGCGCTACCCTCCAAACCGGGTCCACGCACGACGGAGACGCCGGTATTTATCCGCCGTTTCACAACTTGTGGAGCAGGCCACCCGGATCCCCGTGATCCCGTCCAGGAATCCCAGCTTCAGGAAGTAGCCTTTCAAAAAGCACCCCGCCCCATGGCCCAGCTGATCGAACACCGTGGCCCGCTTGCCGTCTCGAAACGCCTGCGAAGCCCACAGTTTCGCATATCGTTCCGCCCGTTCCCTGCGGTCCCGCCAGTCCTTGTAACTGTAGTGATCCATCCGCGACAAAAATTTTCCGGCCACTCCGGGAACCGTCACCGATTCGTGAACATCGCGATCTTCCATCTCCCAGGCGGTCCGCCGAAAAAACCGCAGATTCCAGTCCGGATACCATAGCCCGTGCCGGACCCTTCGCCGGCCGACATAAGTGATCCGGTTGATCTGGTATCCGTTGCAGTCGGGATCGTCCTGCACGCAATTGCGGATCTCTCCCACCAACTCCGGATGCAACACCTCGTCCGCATCGATCCAAAGGATCCATTCCTTCGAAGCTTCGGAGAACAATTTTTTCCGGGTCCGCCCGAATCCCTCCCATTCCTCTTCTATCACACGCGCCCCTTTCCGCCGGGCGATCTCCGCGGTCCGGTCGGTGCTCCCCGAATCCAGGACCAGGATCTCTTCGAAATCGGTCAGCGCATCCAGACAACGCGGCAGGTTCTCTTCCTCGTTGTACGCCAGGATACACGCCGATGCCGCAATCCGATTCATCCGCCCACCTTTTGTCTGACAAAGCTCCGGATCCCCTCCGCCGTCGCCTCCAGCGGATACTTGACCGGTTCGCGCCCCTTCAGCACCTCCAGCGACGGGTGGGTGGCGTCGATCCCCACCGCAGCCCGGATGGTGTCCGGAAACTTCGCCGGATGTGCGGTGGCCAAAACCACCGTCTCCTCCTCCGGCCGGGGAACCCACGAAAAACCGCAGGCGGTATGGGGATCCACCGTATAGCCATACTCCTCGTGAACCTTACGAATCAGTTGCGGAATTTCCTCGTCGCCCGTTACGGTGCTCGCGAAGCCGGACCCCCCGGGAGAAGGGAGATCGATACGGCCCGAGGCACGAAACTCCTCCATCCACGACAGGATCCGGTCGCAAGGCGAGCGTAAGGAGCCCCCCCCCATCCAGTAATAGAGAAAGCGTTCGAAATTCGAGGCGACCTGGATGTCCATCGATGGTGCCAGACTCGGCCGGACCTCGCCCACCTCGTACCTTCCCGATGAAAAGAACTGGTGCAGGATGTCGTTCTGGTTGGTCGCAACGACGAAACCGGCGCACGGCAATCCCATTCGCGAGGCCATCCAGCCCGCCAGGACGTTTCCGAAATTCCCCGTCGGGACCACGAACCGGATCGAGGACCGTTTCGCCGCCGGCATCTTCAATCCCGCAAAGATGTAATAGGCGCACTGGGCGAGGATCCGGGCCAGGTTGATGGAGTTGACCGCCGAAAGCCCCACTTCGGCCCGGAACCGCTGGTCCGCAAAAACGTCCTTCAAGGCCGCCTGCGCATCGTCGAACGTACCCCGGATCGCCAGGGGATACACGTTGTCCGCCTCCGTGCAGGTCATCTGCCGCTCCTGCAGGGGCGAGACCCGACCGTCGGGATAGAGGATGAAGATATCAACCCCCTCCTTGCCGAGAAGACCATGGATGGCCGCGGCCCCCGTGTCTCCGGAAGTCGCCCCCAGCACCGCTATCGGTCGACCGGTGCGGGCGATCTGACACTCGTAAAGCCGACCGAGCCACTGAAGCGCGAAATCTTTGAACGCAAGGGTCGGCCCGTGAAACAGCTCGAGGACCGAGAGCCCCGGAGCCAGCCGTCTCAGCGGCGCCACCTCCGGATCGTCGAACCCGGCATACGACTCTTCGACCGTTCGCCGGAGTTCCTCCGCATCCATGTCGGTCGCGAAGCGGGAAAAAAACCTCGTGCAAAGCTCTGCATAAGGCAGCCCCTCCCAGGATCGAATCTCGTCCGACAAGTCCGGCAGGCAATCCGGAACGAAGAGCCCCCCGTCCGGTGCCAGCCCCGTGGCCACCGCCTCCAGGAACGCAACGGGTTCGACACCTCCTCTGGTCGAGACAAACTTCATTCCCCCTTCACCCCGTCAATCCTTTCCCGCCCCTTCGAGCCCGAAGACCTTGTGAAGGACCCGGACGGCCTCTTCTCCGTCGTCGATTCCGATGACCACGGAGATCTTGATCTCCGAAGTGCTGATCATCTGGACATTGATTTTCTGTTCGGCGAGGGCACCGAAGAGCTTACCGGCCACACCGGTATGCGAGCGCATTCCCACGCCCACGGCGGAGACCTTCGCGATGCGGTCATAAGTGGAAATCTGCGCCCCGGGGAATTCTTTGGAGAGCGCCTTGACCGCGTTCTCCGCCCGATAGGCGTCCTCCGTCGGCACGGTAAACGTGAGGTTGGCCCGACCCTTCTTGCCCAGATTCTGGACGATCATGTCGACCAACACCCCTTCATCGGCCAGAGCTTGAAAAATCTTGGCCGCCGTCCCCGGCCGGTCGGGAATGTCTCCGATTACGATTTTCACCTGATTCTTATCGAGTGCGACGCCGCTGATGGCGACGTCCTCCATGGAAACGACTTCTTCTTTCACGAGAGTTCCGGGTTGATCGTTAAAACTGGAGCGAACCTCGAAGGGCACTCCGTATTTCTGGGCAAACTTTACGGCGCGCGTCTGCATGACTTTGGAACCGCTGCTGGCAAGCTCGAGCATCTCCTCGTAGGAGATCTCCTCCAACTTCCGCGCATCGGGCACGACGCGGGGGTCGGCCGTGAACACGCCTTCGACGTCGGTGAAAATCTGGCACAAATCCGCCCGCAGCGCGGCAGCCATGGCAATGGCGCTCAAGTCGGAGCCTCCCCGTCCCAGAGTCGTCGTCTGTCCGTCGACATTGGCCCCCTGGAATCCGGCCACGATCACGACGTTTCCCTTTCGGAGTTCATCGTCGATATCCCCGCCTGAGATTTTCAGAATTCGCGCGCGGGTATGCGCGGGATCGGTCAGGATGCCGGCCTGCGCCCCGGTCCGGGAAACGGCCGGCACGTCGATCGCATGGAGCGCCATGGCAAGGAGGGCGATGGTTTCCTGCTCCCCCACCGCAAGAAGCAAATCCATCTCCCGGTCGTTCGGGTTCGGGTTGAGGGCTTTCGCCCGGGAGATGAGATCGTTCGTCACACCGGAGCGGGCCGAGACCACCACCACGACCTCGTTTCCTTCCGCCCGGGTTTTCGCGACCTTTTCCGCCACCTTGCGGATACGATCCACATCCCCGACCGAAGTTCCTCCGAATTTCTGGACAATTCTCGCCATTCTAAAACCGTGAGATTTCCCCGTATTCCGGGAA
>CAZBLJ010000022.1:16613-19149 GCA_964492605.1 uncultured Puniceicoccaceae bacterium | reverse complement strand
GTACTTTCATTTGTAAGAAAATGTTATTGTGTTTCTGAAATGAAAACAATTATTGCGTTTGAGGAATCCAAGAACACTTCAGGTCTCGATTCTTGACAAAATTGACAAAATCCGCGAAGCGGATCAGTGGGGTGGCCGAAGTCTCCCCTTGCAGCCCGTTGCGGTGGAGTTGGTCAGGGGCGAACGGAGACAAATCGATTTCTCGGGAAGGGATCAAGACGGTTGATCGAGGCTGATCGGTCATCGGATGGCGACCGTCATGGATCGAAATCGCATCCGGGTGTCCATAGCCCACCGTAACGAATTCCGGCTTTGACGTATCGAGAGTCCGTGTCCGTGAGGGAACAAGGAAGATGAAAGCTCCTCTCCTGTCATTTTCGTTCGTTTCTGCGTTCATTTTTTTGAAAAAAAGTTCTTGAAAATTTCGATCCGAGTAGCATCGATTTTGGAATTCATTAGAAACGGTATCATGCGTGGTTTTTTGTACGTTGCACTGGTGATTCTGTTCTCAGTCCCGGCTTTCGGCGGAAAGGGGGGCTTTTTGGGTATTGTTGCTTCTCGTCCGGACCTGCAGGTAGGAAACCAGTGGGGGCAGTGCGTATCGGGCGCTGGCAACATCCGGATGGCCGTGAACAACTACATCGAGCGGGAAAACGGCTTCTCCTGCCTTCTCCGCGATTCTCTGGGAACCTTCGACGTGCTTCATTCCGGAGAAAAGATTGCAACCTACCGGTACAGGATCGCCGCGCTCGCCAAGAGTGGCATCGAGACCCTTTACGTGCATCCCGACTGGAGCCACGCTGTCCAGTTTTTCCCGAACTGGAACAATGGTCGCCAGCACCGCTATCTGATCGGGCTTCACAACGGGCCCACCGAACGGTGGATGGGCGACCTGAACCACGAACTGCATCACCTTCGGCTCCTCGATATCGTCCTACCCGGCACTCACGACTCGGGCACTTACAGTATCTCCTCGTCCTCCCGGACCACTCCCGACGCGGAGGACGGCATTGCCAAAGTAGCCAAATTCGTCCCCCTCGGTCGGAACGTGATCGCGGGATGGGCGAAGACCCAGAATCTGGATATTCGCGGGCAATTGGACCGGGGGATTCGCTATTTCGACCTTCGGTTGGCGGCCTTTGGAGAAGTCAACAGTCTGGCCGATGTTTCCGCCTGCCACTCGCTCGAAGGAGGTTCGCTCGACAGCATCGTCAATCAGGTCCGGGCCTTCCTAGCGCAACCTGACAACCAGGAGGAGATCATCGTTCTCGACATGAATTCATGGTACCATTCCTCCGGCGGTGAGCAAGAAATCCGCCGGATGCAAGGAAAGGTGTTTGCGTTGGTGAAGGAAGCATTCGGCGATAAAATTGCCTCCCGCAAGAGTTTTTCGCCCTCCTCGATGGTGTTGGAATTCGTCGGCAGCCCGGCACAAGTCATCGTTTCCGCACCGGCTGACGCCAACCGCGAGAATGCGGAGTTTGTCTGGACCACCAAAAGCGGAGGGCTTCCGACGGAGGAGAACACCGTCGGTGCCGATTTTTACACCTACTGGCCGAACAAGCAGAATTTCAACGATCTGAGAGATTCCCTTTCCGAGGCGTTCCGGCGGCTCAAGGAGATGAGAGATCGCGATTTCATTTTCATCATCCAGGCCCAGGCCACTCCCAATCGGGACACTGTTTTGGAGGGCCTGCGACCGCATTCCAAGGCACCGAACAATCTTTATGACTTTACGGGTCCGATCAAACAACGAATGACTGAGTTCCTTCTCAGCGCCGATACTCCGGTGCCGAAAGGCAGCGTGATCATTGACGATTTCACGATTGGCGTCGATCTGGTAGCCCTGTGTTTGCGGCGATTCTTTCCAGGCTACTCGAATGAGTTGTTTGAATCCGGTTTCGACGCGGTGGCGCTCCCCGGGACCCACCACCACTCCGATCTCGGATGGATCGACGTGCCGCGAGACACGACTTCCCTCGCTTCGGATCCCTCCGAAGAGGGGCATTGGTTCTATCTTCACGATGTTGAGGTGTGGGCGTATAGCGCCCGGCGCTACTGGCCCATCATGTTCCATTCCAGCGACGGAAAATTACCTCCCGGAACACAAGGTTGGGTATATCGTTTGATCAATGAAAACGGCCAGTTCCTTTACGATTTCGAATCGGAGACGTGGATTGAGCTGGAGGAAGCCCCGACGGAAGGGTTAGCAGAGGCTGTCGATCAAGACCTGGCTTCTCCGGAACCGTAACCATCCCTGTTTTTCATTCTTACCGAGACCGGGCTCCGGGTCGCTGTGGATCGGATGTCTGTTTCGGCGGCAATCGGCGATTTCCTGAAGAGAATCGGCTTGCCAGGGCTCCGGGGGGCGACCCTGATGGGTGGGGTTTGAAATTGATCCGTCCATTCTCTCCGGCGAAGCTGTCGACCTTACTGTTTGTCGTCGCCCTGGTGGTGTGGGCCTTCGGCATCCTCCTCCATCTGTTCTTTCCCCTCGAACGTTTGGAAACCGTCGTGACGGTCGAGGTGCGGGCCG
>CAZBLJ010000022.1:0-16513 GCA_964492605.1 uncultured Puniceicoccaceae bacterium | reverse complement strand
TGGTCTCCCTCCCGGGCCACGATCCGTTCGAGCGGGCGGACGGGGTTTGGGTAGCGGGAAATGAGGAGGAAATTCCGGCTCCGTTGATTTGGGAATCCCTCCCCGAGCATTTATATCCGGGAAACAGCGGGACCTTCAATACCGTCGTCTGGCATGCCTACCGTTCGGCGTCCCTGCGTTTTTTGGTAATTTTGTTCTGCCTTTCCGCAGCGGGGTATTTGGCTTTCATCCCGCAGATCCAGCCCGTCAAAGGATGGAATGGCGGAGTGCCGCCGGGAGGCCCGCGAGCGGACTGGATGAATCCGGGGATGCTGGCTTTGGTGCGCTGGGGTGCTGTTCTCCTGGTGGTGATGCACCACGCATACGGGCGGCTGGGGAACGTGACGGTGCAACCCTTTTGGCCTTGGGTCCAGAACGGCCCGATGTTCGTCGGGAACACAATGTTCCTGGCGCTGAGCGGTTTCCTGGTTGCCAGAAGCCTCGCCCGGAATCCCTCGTCGCTCCGTTTCCTCGTGCGGCGAACCCTGCGGCTGTTCCCGTTGCTCTGGCTGTTCACGTTTGGCCTGATTCTAGTGCTCGGACCTTCGTTAACGGAAGCGAGCTGGACTGAATACTTCACCAGCGACGGGTTCAGGCGATTGCTCGCCACGGGATGGCTCGCTCCGGACGGATACGTCCGCCTCCCGGGTCTGATGAAAAGCGGTACGGTCAATCCCGTCCTGCACATTTTCCCCGCCTTCATCTACGGCTACCTGCTTATCTGGTTGTTCTGGAAATGCAGGCTGTTGAGCCCGATCGGGATGGTGATCGTTTATCTGGCCTTTGCCGTAGGCGTCTATCTTGCTTTAACCACCGATGGATGGAGTATTTTCCACACGCGGACCCTGCAACTTCATGCGGTAGTAGCCGGCGCTTTCGTCGGCGTCTTCTACGAGAAGTTCCCGGGCTGGGCGGTTCCGCTGGGCGGTGCGATCATCCTGGAAGGGTTTGCCGTCTGGATGGGTCCTTATGATTTCAGGAGTTTGTATCCGGCGACTTTTGCGTGCTGTCTGCTCTTTGTGGCAGCGGGACGGGCCTCCGTCCAGATCCCCGGCATCCCGGTGGCCGGCGCGTATTGCTTCTTTCTGGTCCACTGGCCGGTGCAGGCGGTCCTGCAGATCAACTTCGAACCGACGGATGGGATGGTCTATTTCTTGATGACGGTGGTCGTGGTCTTCGGGATCTCCGCAGTGGTGGAGGGAGGGATTTTGCGCCGTGTTGAAAAAGTCGGCGACTCGTTGATCGGACGGTTTGTGTCCGCCAAGTCTCCCTCAGCCAACCAGGCGAGGCGGCCCTGATCGTTATTTCCTCAAGTTTTCTCGAACAGCCAGAAATCCTGGTTGTTCTCGATCATCCGGCTGCGGTAGGCGAGGGTCTTCCAGCCTGTAAGCGTTTCCCGGAGAACGTAGGAAGGGTGCAGGAAAGCCTGCCCCCATTGCTCGGATACGATTCCCCAGTCTCCCGATTCGCCGAACGGGTTGTAAAAGGCAAAGCCGTTGCGGTGGAGGTCGCGGAAGAAGCGCTCGCCGTCTTCCATGCGGACCGCACCGGAATCGCAGTAGTGGAGCAGGGCTCCGGGGCCGTGGGTGGTCCAGGCGAACAGGCCTCCCGGTTTCAGAATGCGGCGCATCTCCTCCCGCCAGGCGCGCCCGGCTTCTTTGCCGAAATGCGACCAGATGGATACGGCAAAGACGAAGTCGAAGGATTCGCTTTCGAATCGAAGGGGAGGTTCGAGCGGGCTCTGGTGAAAGTCCACGCCGGGAAGGTTTTCGGTGGCCCATTCGGCGGCGTCGCGGAGAGGATCGCAGCCGAAACACCGCGTATCGGGAAATGCGAGGGAGAATGGATGGATGACCCGGCCCGAAGAGCTTCCGAAATCGAGGACCCTCCAGTCGGGCTGGACCGGGCGGCCAACCTTCTCCAGCTCCGCCACGATCATGTCATTGTAGAAAAGGTCCCCGCAATACACCTCTTCCCGGACCATGGCATGAACGTTCTCGGGGGGCGAGAAGCGAAACAGACCGGTCTCCGCGCGAAGCTCTTCGGGCGCCAGGAGGGCGCCGAAACGGAGTATTTCCCTCATGCGCCCGGCTCCATCGACCCTTTCGATGCGTTTCTTCCATTCCGGATGTTCCGCCATTCGTTGGGCGATGAGATTCCGGGTGTTCTCCGAAAGGCGTTGCCACAGGATTTCGGTGACCGGCGAGCCGGAGGGGGAGTCCGTCCCCGTTTCCGCCGCCAAATTCCAGCCCAGGTAATTCTCGAACGGAGATTCGGAAACGGGCGGCTCGGCGGACCGCGTCTTGCCCGGGTTTTTTCGGAAAGGATTCCAGTTCATGTGAGGTCGATTTTTCATTCCCAATTAGTTCTGGCAATTCCATTCAGCCCACGGTTCAATCCAGACGCTTTATGAAAAGCTCATCACGGGGCAGACCGGCGGGAAAAGGCAGACTGCCCGAAGAATGGAAAATCGAGCGAAGACGACCGCTGCTTCCGTTGTTTCCAACCTCCTTCGGGTTGCGGTTTGAAATGACCGTGCGCTCTCCGGAAACGGTGCTGGGCTTGCGTGTAACGATCGGTCGCAGGGAGGTGTGGATCCCGCAGGTCGGAAGCCCCCACAAGGCCCGCTTTCGTGCATCGATCCCCACCGGTCCCGGCTGGAAGATTGCCCGGGTCGAGGCGGTTTTTCAGGGGGGGAGTGTGAGCGTAGCCCGATTTCTCTTTTACCGTTTCAGGATTTTCGGGCGCTCTCGATCCGACGATTATCCCACTTCCCGCGAGATCTGGAATTCCGAGGTGGAGGCGGAGGTCAAGGCTCGGATCCGGGAGATACGGGAGCCCCCGTCCTTTTCGGTTTTGACGCCGGTCTTCAATCCGGATCCGGACCACCTCCGGGAGGCGATTCAGTCGATCCGCTCCCAGGAGTATCCTTTCTGGGAATTGATTTTGGCGGACGACGGTTCGGGCCGCGAGGGAGTGGCGGAGACGCTGGATTGGGCGGCACGGGAAGATGCGCGAATCCGGGTGTTGCGCGGAAGCGAGAACCTGCATATCTCGCGCAACTCCAATCGGGCGGCGGAAGCCGCTTCCCATCCGTGGTTGACTCTTCTGGACCACGACGACCGTCTGACTCCGGATGCTCTGGCGCGCTTTGCCTTTGCCCTGGACAGGCACCCGGGGGCGAGGTTCCTTTACGCGGACGAGGACAAAATAGCGAGCGACGGTCGTCGGCGCGGTCCCTATTATAAACCCGGATTCAACCGGATTCTCCTGGAGTCCCAGAATTACCTTTGTCATCCGGTGGCCTTTCCCGCCGGAGAATTCTCGAAAGCGGGAGGGTTTCGAACGGGTTACGAGGGGGCTCAGGATTGGGATTTGTTTCTTCGGCTGACTTCCGAGATGCCGCGGGAGCACATTCGTCGCATTCCCCGGGTGCTGTATCATTGGAGGGAGCATGCGGATTCTACGGCGGGATCCCTCGATGCAAAGCCCTACGCGATCGAAGCGGCGAGACGGGCGGTAGGGGACTCGAGGCGTCGTCGCGGTTTGCCGGAAGCCGTGAATTTGGTGCGCGGTATGTATTTTGAGCCGGCCGAACCGGTGGATGCGGTGGCGGTGGAACCGTTTTCGCCGGGGCTGCGCCCGGACAGGCGGACCGACTGGATTCGATTCGGAGGCGATCGTCTGGCCGACGACTTCCTGGAACAGCTGGAAAAGAGGCTGGCGCGGTTCGCGTTCGACGCCTCCATCGGGGTTCTGGGGTTCCGCTGCGACGCTTCCGAAGGGATCGCGCATTGCGGCATCGCCGCCCATTCGCAAGCGGGGCTGATCCGCCTCTTCGCCGGGGCCGATCGCCTCGAGGCGGGGATGGGCTGCCGGGCGGTGGAGCCCCCGGCGCTCGGTGCCGGAGCGGGGCGGGTCGTCTTTTTCAGAGCCGGGCTCATCGAGGATTTGCATCGATGGATGGAAGCTACCTCGCACCGGGATGTCGCGCTGTGCGGACTTTGCCGCAGTGCGTGGGGGAAGGGACTGGCGGTCGTGCTCGATGCGGCGACGATTGTCCCGCAGGAGCATGGAGTCCGGAATGAAGTAGGACCGGCCGATCTGGATATGCTCCGGAATTTTGATCCGGAATGGTTTCTCGATGATCCGGCGTTTCATCCCGGGTTGGAGCCCTGCTCGGGGCCATTACGGCCGGCAAGGTTGTAGAGGGAGTGTGATTGCGGTGCAAAATACAAGGTCAAGCGGTCGGAAGAGAGGCGGCGGAGATCCGCGGTTCGTCCGTGCGGGGAGGATAGAAACGTCTTGCGCTGAAAGTCTTTTGGTTTCCTCATGGCCAATCGCTTTACCCAAAACATGAAATTCGATGGACAGGCTGAGCGGAAACGCGGGGTCGATTCTTTCTCTTTTGCTCGGCGGCACTTATTCTCGATAAGCCTGATCGGAGGGGTTCTGCTCGTTTGTTGGATCTTCCTCTTTCGCGGCATGTGGGTCACGGTGGAGTTCGAGGCAGCCGCCTCGGGATATTTTACGGTTTACTGGCAGGAAGAGGATCGTGGATTCGAGGGGGGCAAAGAGAATACGATCGGCTATCAGCCGGGATCCCATCGGGTGCGCATCCCGATCGGCTCGATGCCGAATGGCGGGAAAATTCGTCTGGATCCGATGAGTCGCCCGGGAGAGGTCCGGATTCTCTCCTTCGGTATTGAAGGTCCGTTCGTTCGACCCGAAAAGCATTCGTTTTCCGAGCAAGGCGGGAGTGTCTCGTTGCGGATGGAGGGAGATTGGGTCTCCCATTCTTTCGAGGATGGCAATGGCTTGTTCCTCGTTTCCGATGGGTTGGATCCGCAACTCGTGTGGGAGGAGGTTGATTGGGAGAGGCGCTTCTGGAGCGAGCCATTGATATGGTTTCTTCTCCTGTTCGTGGCCCTGGTCTTGTGGTTTGAAAGAAGGTATCCGCTTCTGGCAGACCGGTTCGCGGGCCGTTTGGGATTTGTCCCCGTTTGTCTCTTGCTGGCGACGGCGGGGTCCCTGGCTATCGCCGTAGGTTCGACTCGGGGCATCCATCCGGATGAATTCGTTCATCTTGCGGCTGGAGGGTACTACGAGGACCACTGGCTTGTTCCGAGTCCCGACGATCCCGAAGCCCGTTCCAGTTACAGTGATTATGGTGCTTCCCGACTGAATACGAACGAGGTCGCTTATTGGGTGGCCGGGAAATTTTCCGCTTTGATCGAGGGCCTCGGGCTTGAGTCTTCCCATCTTCGACTCCGCCTTTTCAACGTGCTTCTTTTGGGAGTCATTACGCTTTGTGCGGTGATAAGCGTCCGGTGCAGGTTTATAGCCTTACCGATCCTCCTTACCCCTCAAGCGACCTATTTGTTCGGTTATTTTAATTCGGATGCGTTCGCATTGGCGCTCTCGTTTTTTCTCTTTTTTGCGATCACCGGAACGATCTCTCCGGTAGGGCGGATTTTTTCGCCGCGCCGGTTGGACCGGGTGTTTCTTTCCGTTTTGCTCGGTGTGGCCCTGGCCTTGCCGTTGGGGCTTCTGAAACCGAATTTCTGGCTTTTAGGCGGATTTACCCTGGGTTATCTGTCCCTCCGGACTCTTTGGCTCCCGGCCGGGCGCCGGATGTTGCCCCTGGCGACGCTTGGTTTGATGACCACGGTGCCTCTCGCCGCCCATGTGGGATGGGACTGGGTTGCGGAGTGGAAAGCGGGTTTTCAGCGGGAGAAACTGATGCAACAGATCCGAGCGGAGACGGCCAAGGAGATTTACAGTCCCAATACCCCCCTTGAGAAGCTGTCGCCGGGGCTTTATCTGAGGGAAAGGGGGTATCCCCTGACTTATCTATTCAAGGAGAGGCGCTGGCACGAGATCGCCTTTGCCTCGTCTTTCGGGAACTACGGGTATTTCGGAGTACGTCCGACCCCGTTGTTCTACGAACGCATCCGTCCCGCTTTGGTATGGTTTTGTGCGGCCTTGGTGATTCCCGCAGTGTTTCGCCTCAGGCGGTTCGAAGCCCTGGTCATGGCCGGGGTCGTTTTATCCTGCTTTGCGGTCGTAGCGGCGGCGGTTTATCATTCCTGGGTGAATGATTTTCAGGCCCAGGGGAGATACCTGGCTCCGATACTGCCGATGGTCGGGCTGCTGTTCTACGAGATCCGTCGGCGGATCTCGCCGGTGTTTTCGGGGATCCCGGTCGTTGCGTTGATCTTGATGGCCTTTATCAGTCTTTGGCTGGTCGCGGTGCCCGGCCTGTCTTGAATCCGATGTTGGGTGGTATTTCCCGAATTCTCCGAAGAGGGTCCCGCAAGCGGGCGATTCCCTTCCTTCACCATGTGGATCGCCTCGTGGCGCGTTCGGCGGGGGCCGGATTTCGAGCGACGATGGAAGGGTGGGTCTTGCGGGAACGACGGTTGGCGGCCTGCAGGGTATGGGCCCGGGTTGGAGATCGGGAGTTCGATGCGGTGCGGATTTATCGACCGGATGTGATTCCCGTGGAAGGCGGCTCCCCGGGGGGCGGCGAGCTGGCGGGCTTTACGGTTTCGTTTCCCCTGGCGGATGCGGAAAGCGTCGTCGAACTGTGGGCCGAAGATGGAGACGGGGTGCGGGAATGTCTGGAAAAGAAACGCGGTCACCCTCTCGCATGGTGTGATCCGACCGAGGACCCGGAGCAAAGGTTCGCCACCTTTCGTTTCGTAAACGATCTCCCCTTCCAGCCCTGTGCCGGCTCGCTTCCGAAGGACGGGGAATCGCTCTCGTTTGAGTGGATCGTCCCGGATTTCGGAAGAGGGGCCGGCGGACATGCTGCGATATTCCGGACGATCCGGGCGTTGGAAGGGAAGGGGCACCGTTGTCGAATCTGGATCCTCCACAATTCCCGGCACGGAGGGCCGGAGCAGGTGCGGGAAGTGATCGCCGAATCGTTCGTGCCGGTGGCGGCCGAAGTGCGTTTCTTGCGGCTGGAGGATATCGGATTCGTCGAGGGCGATGTGGGGTTTGCGACGGATCGCTGGACAGCGTACTACCTGCGTAACGTTCGGTCGGTGGCCCACCGGTTCTATCTGGTTCAGGATTTCGAGCCGGCCTTTTATCCGCTGGGTTCGGCCTACTACCTTGCGGAAGAGACGTATCGATTCGGCTTCAGCCCGATTGCGTCGAGTGACTGGCTCGCCCGGAAGATGCGGGATTACACGGAGGAAGAGGTGCCGGTCTTCGGCTACGGGATCGACCATTCGGTTTATCGGGCGGAAGAAGGCGGGGAAACTTCGTCGCAGGGTCCTTTCCGCGTTGTCTTTTACGCGCGGGCGGCTACCTCGCGGAGGGTGGTGGAGGTCGGTATGCTCGCGCTCGAGCTTTTGGCGGAGAGGCGAAGCGATTTCATCGTCGATTTCTTCGGCGAGGATTTGAGCGACTATCGTCCCCGTTTTCCGGCGGAGAACCACGGGGTCTTGTCCGCATCAGATCTGGCCCGGCTTTATCGAGGCGGGACCGTGGGCATGGTTTTTTCGGCGACCAACCACGCGATTTTACCCAAGGAAATGATGGCCTGCGGTCTCCCGGTGATCGAGCTTGACGGTCAGAATCTGGCAGGTGTCTACCCGGAGTCCATCATCCATCCCGTTCATCCGGAACCGCGTGCGGTCGCCGATGCGGTGGATCGCTTGTTGGACTCTCCGGAAGAACGGTTGCGGTTGCGCCGGGCCGGACTAGCTTATGCGTCGGCGATTTCGTGGGAGGCGGAGATGGAAAAGGTCCTCGCGGGGATCGGAAGGCGTTTGCAGGAAGTGCGCTCCGGAGGTAAAGGAGATCGTTGAGGATGGCGGGGGACAACCATTCAGTCGGTTCCGACCGGTTAAAGGTGTCGGTCGCGGTGCCCGTGCGGAACGGAGGAACGCTCTTCCGCCGATGCCTGGAAGGGGTCCTGGAGCAACGGCTGGATGCGGAGTGGGAAGTGGTCGTGGCGGATACCGAGTCGACCGACGGGTCGCGCGAATGGGTGGAATCCCTCGCGAGGGAGGGCGCGCCTCTTCGCTGGTTTTCGGTGTCCCCCGAAGAATTCGGTCATGGGCGAACGAGAAACGAATTGGTGCGCTTCGCCCGCGGGGAGATCGTCGCTTTCCTGACGCAGGATGCGGTCCCCGGCACATCGAGTTGGTTGCGGGAACTGGTGGACGCTCTCGATACCTTTCCGGAGGCGGCCGGGGTCTTCGGAAGACATGAGGCCTGGCCCGAGCATGGCGCGGTCATGAGAAGAAATACGGCGGCGCATTTTCGGCAGTTTGGTTCGGAAGCGGGCTGTGTCTTCGCGAGCAGTCCGGAAGCGCCCGAGGACGCGAAGGCCCGACGACAATTTTTGCGGTTTTACTCGGATAACAATTCCGCACTGCGGCGGTCGGTTTGGGAGCGTATTCCTTATCCGGACGTTGAGTTCGGGGAGGATCAGCTGTGGGCGGAACAAGTCCTTCAAGCTGGATACGGAAAGGCGTACGCCCCCGACGCCTGGGTCTACCACAGTCATCGCTATCCGTTTTTCGAAGCAATTCGGAGGGCTCGGATCGAGGGCGAGTATTATGCGGCGGTTTTCGAGGATCCGGTGGGAGTTCCGCTTCGCCGGTGTCTGCGGGATGCCTGGCGGACGGCGCGGAGCGAGTGGCGGTTTCTGGCGGGGGAGGGAAACGATTCGGTCGGCGAGCGTCTCCGTACGGCACGGGACATCTTCGCCCTGCACATAGGCCATCACCTTTGTTGGCGGAGGAGATGGAGTGGAAAGGAGACGATACGTGGGAGTTGAGAACATGATCAGACTTTCCGAAACGGTGTTGGCGGAGTTGGATCTTTCTTTGTGGGCGGGACCGGGCTCTGATCCCAAAGCGATCGAGCGGGCCCTGGACTGGGAGGCCGAAGTCGCCCGCGAGAGTGCTTTCCCCTCGGTCGGGTTGGTCGTCGTTGCGGAGCGTGCCTCGACGGAGGCCTTTCGTGCGATGATCGCCACCCTCGTCCTTTCGCGGGGGATCGAGTTGTTCGTCACCGTTCGTTTCCGCGATGGGTTGCCCGAGGCGGCGGATCTTGACCCGCGTAAAGCGGGGTCGGGCTCCGTCGGGGATTTGAGGGCTCTTTTTGAAGAGTTCGGGGTGGCGCATCGGGTCGAGATCTCGGACCGGGATCATCCGGCGGAAGACCTGCGGGCCTTGGCGGATCGTTGCGATTACGTGGGAATTCTCCGTCCCGGCTGTTGGTTGCAGCCGCGTGGAGGCTTTGCTCTCGGTCGTTTCCTTGCGAGGAAAAGGCCTGATTTCCTTCTAGCCGGGTGTGTCTCTTTCGATCCATCCAACGGGAAGCGGGTACGAGTGGAACGGGTGCCGGAGGACCCTCGCTTTGCCGTTCTCGGCGGCGACGTGCTCGGACCTTGCCCACTTCTGCGGGCGCCCCTTTGGGAGGCTGTTTCCGCCGAGAAGGGGAGCGCTGCGGAAGCGTGGTGGGATACCTTCCACGGGCCGTGGGGCTTTGGCGGGATGGCGACGTCACTTCCGGGTGTGAAGGTGAAGCGTTTGCGTCTTCATGTCTGGGCAACGTTTGCGGGACGGGACGAAGCATCGCGGTCGCAACCTTCCGGGGAGTTCGTCGAGTTTTTGAGGCAACTCGCACCGCGACTCGGAGCCGGGCCCTTGGAAATCGTTCCGGGAGGTCGGGGGCCGGAGGTCTTGCCGGTTCCACAGATCGATACGGACATCGGGGTGGTGATTCCGTTTCGAGACGAACGGGAAAGCACATTGGCGACCCTCCGCAGTATGGCCGACCAGACGGTAGCCGACCGGATTCATGTGGTGTTGGTGGACAACGGATCGTCGCCGGGGCTTCTCGAGGATTTGGCGGGTGAGGCTGCGGATCTTTTTGAAAAGAGAAGGGTGTTTCCCCTCGAAATGGAGGGAGCCTTCAATTTCGCCCGCCTGAATAATCGTGGGGAAAAGGTCCTTCCGGTCGAATGTGGTGTGCTCGTATTCTCCAACAACGATGTGGAGATGACCGATGCGACGGACCTCGGACGGCTATGTGCCTGCCTCTCGTGGGAGGGGGTTGGAATGGCGGGCGGGCGGTTGGTTTTTCCGGACGGGGAACTTCAGTCAGCCGGATTGCGAATGGGACCCGCCGGTCCGCAGGCCGTCCGATCCGCGGAGGAGGGAGCGTTTCGTTTTCGCGAGGTGGACGGTGTCAGTTTTGCCCTGGCCGCCTGCAGGCGGGAGATTTTCCGGCGAATCGGAGGACTGGACGAGGAGCGATGCCCGAACGGATTCGGAGACGCTCTCTTCTGCCATCGGGTGCGCGCGCTGGATTGGCGAATCCTTTGTGTGCCCGGTGTGGTGATCCGGCATTTCGAATCGAAAAGCCGTGGGCGGCGTCCCGAGGAGGCCGAGTTTGCGGATCTTTGCGCAGCGGGGATTCCGACCGGTGTTCATTTTGAAGATTTCTCGGTCGCCGAGGGGGCGAAGGATGAAGTTCTCGGTCGCCCTCCGCCTTCTTTGGGCAAACGGATTTATCGCTCCCTGCGGGCCTTCGTGCGCGAGTGGAAGAGCGGTCGGGAGTGAGCGGAGGATGAAACTACCGGGAAAAGAGATGACGGACCCGACCGTTCGGGTGCCCGGATGCCCTCCGGCGAATGCGGACGTGTCATGAATCCATCCGTGACACTCCGCAGACATCCGGCCCTCGCCGTTTTCTTGTTCGTGGTCTTGCTGACGGTCTTTCAGTTTGGATGGCGGTTGATATCGCCACCTCCGGCGTCCCACCCCATTCTCCTCGAGATAGAGTTCAAAGGCTGGAAGACCGGTGATCTCGTGGTCTATTGGGATGCCGGATCCGGATTCTCCGAAAGCTCCAGTCAAGTCATCGGAGTTCCGGCTACCCAGGATTATCTGTTGGTTCGTTTCGTGCTGAGAACTTCCCGGTGGGAAAAGATTCGGCTCGACGCACCGCACTTCCCCGGGCCGTTTTCGATCCGCTCGATCCGGCTGAAAGGGGGGCGTTACGCAGAAGTTTGGAGAGGAGCGGACCTGGAGCGTATCCTCCTTCCCGCAAACGACATTGAAGTGGTAGGCTGGGACCGGGAAGATGGAGCAGCGGCCTTCCGGGCGGTCGATTGGGATCCCTACTTCGAACTCGATATTCCGGTACCATCCTTCGGGGGGTGGACTCCGTCCGGCGTTTTGCATCTGGCCCTGCTGAGCTTTCTGCCCCTTCCCGCCGTAGGTCTTCTTTTGATCCTGGGGAGGTACGTGCTGCTCGATTTACGTTTTCTCCTGAAAGAGGATGGGGTTTTTCGGGCCGGCCATCGGTGGGGGTTGGGTGTCGCCTTTGTCTTCGTGGCCTGTCTGGTTTTCGGGCTGGCAAGGCAAGTAGAGGAAGTTCCGGTGCCCCAGTCGCGCGCTGGCCATAACCTTTACCTTCATCTGGCTGACGCGATCAGCCACGGACAGCTTCATCTCCTGGAGGAACCGTCAAAAGCATTGATGGATTTGGAGAACCCCTTCGATCCTCGCTTCAATGCCCAGGCGAGGCTGCACGACGCCAGTCTCTACAACGACCGGTACTACTTGTATTTCGGCCCGGCCCCGGTTCTCTTCGCGCATCTTCCCTGGAAAATCCTTACGGGAGGGGATCTGCCGGACCGATGGGCGGCGGCCTTCTTCCTGGTAGGGGGATTCGGATTTTTTCTAATGATCGCGTTGAGGTGGTCCGCGCTGTCCGCCCGGTCGATCCTCCCCGTTTCCCTGATTGCCGGGACGTTGCTCATGGGGTTGACGACCGGACTCTTATTCGTGGTGGCCCGGTCGGTCGTTTACGAGGTCGCTGTTGCTTCGGCCTTTTTCTGGATGGCGGCCTCCGCTTACCTGCTTGACCGGATCTTTCGATCCGAAGGCCCGGTATCCTTCGGAAATTTACTGTTGGCGGGAATCTCTCTCGGTATGGCCATGGCGAGCCGCCATTCCTACGTGATAGGCGTGGGCTTTCTGGTTTTTGTGGCCCTTGTTGGCCTCGCCCTGCGGCGGCGAACCTGGAAAGTCTGGATGGTTCGCGCATCGATACTGGTTTTGCCGGTTTTTCTCACCGGTGTCCTTCTTCTGGTGCACAATCAAGTGCGCTTCGACGATCCGTTCGAATTCGGAAACTCCTATCAAATTGGAATCGTGGACCCGCAGGAAACCCGGTTTATGGACCCTGCGAACTTCTGGTTCAACGGGTTCAATTATTTTCTGCAGCCACCCGTCTTCGACCGCGAATATCCTTTTCTCTCCATCAACGAGCTTCCGGTTTACCCGGGAGCCGCCCCGCCGCATTCCCTCGGAGGGGAAGGGGTCGTGGGGTTGCTGATTACCAACCCTTATCTCTTTCTCTTTCCTTTCCTGCTGGCCGGTGTTTTTCGATCCCGTTCCCCGGATCGGTATTTCCCGGCGGTGCCTTTTGTTTTGGGGATTCTCAATTTCTCGATTCTCGGATTCTTTTCGTATGCGTCTTATCGATACCAGCTCGACTTCCTCCCCTGGTGGGTTCTCGCTTTTTGCCTTTTGTGGATTCGGTGGGAGAGTCTTGCCCCGGGCGGCCCGCGTCGGTTGGCCGTGCGAATCGGATTTCTATCGCTTTTCGTCTGGTCGGCTTCGGTTCACTTCTTGCTGGCCGTGGACCGTCTTGCAACCTGACAGGCGGACTTGACCCTCATTCTGCGTTTGGAGAGAATCATAGGATGGATGGTTCGGAATTGGAACAAGACGAGAAACCCAATCCGTTCGGGTTTCTTCCGGGAGCGAGCCCGCTCGACACGTGGCGGGCGAGGTCTTTTCCCGACTTGCGTCCGATTGATTTCATAGGAGGGGAGAGGGAGCGGTGCCTGAATCTTCTGGTGCCCGAGTTCCACCGGAACATCATCGATGGGAGGACGGAGCGGGCAGTCGTTTTCGCCTGCGCGGTGTGCGCGAAGGCTCGTTGCGGGCTCCGGTTGATTACCCTGGACGGACCCTGCCAGCCGGATTTCTTCGGGATGATGATGGAAGGAAGGCCCGAGGCCCGGCCGGAAACGGTCGAGTTTTTCGACGGTTCGGTTCGGCATACTTCGGATACCTATCGACGGCTGGTTGTCGATGTCGGAGACCTCTTTATGGCGACCGATTGGGCTTCGGCGAGGATGGCCCGGTTCCTCGGGTTGCGGGACAAATTCGTCCTGCTCCTCCAGCGGGTGGAATCGGATCTTTACCCGGCGGGCGACGAAAGACGTTTGGTTTTCGAAGCTTTCCGTCCATCCGACTTCTTGCCCGTCTTTTCCTCGAAGGAGCTGTTGGAAGATTTGGTGGAAGAGGGGTTGATGCCGCCGCAGGATGATCCGTTGTTCCTTCCGCGTCGGAATGGCTCGCAAGAACCGCAGACGGAGGCGGCCGGGGGCGATGGCGGAGAAAAGCGTCTTTGGGTTGAGGCGAGTTCCGGATGTTGGCCTCTTCTGGCTTTGGAGGCGGTCGATATGGCGGTTCGGGCGGGTGTCCTTTCGACCGACGAATGGCGCATCTTTCTCCCATGGCAAGGACGTCTTCCGGCCTTCTGTGACGGGGGCAGGGCGGAGAAGCCGGAGGCGGATGATTTTTTGTCCCGGCGAGATTTTCTGCGGACGATCGATTTGGGGATTTTCCTGGGCGCTGGTGCGGCGGATCATCCATCGGTCGACGAGATTCGGGCTGCGGGTGGAACCGTGGTGGCGGGGCCGCTGTCCGACCGGAACGAGGTCTTTCGGGGAATCTCCCGAGCTGCGGTCGGGGAGGTTTCTCCAGGTGAACGAAACAGTGCCGCGGAGAGAGCGGTCGAGGAAGTGGCGTCTTTTTTGGAGGGCAGAACCAAAAATGGTGATTCTGCCTGAGACCGAAGTCGCTTTGCCGTCGCTCGACAACTTTGAATCGGGCTTTGAGACGAGAATGCAGCGTTTCCTGGATCGGCGGTGCCGGATTGTTTTTCTGTATGAATGCAGGGACTACGGATCCTTCCGGTATCGTTGCTACGCACCGGCCTGCATCCTGAATCGAAGACATCCCGGTGTGGCTACCTGGTTTTTCCAGGACGAGATTCCCGCGATCGAAGGCTTTCTGGAGGGGATTGGAATCCTGGTTTTGGCGAGGATGCCCTGGTCGAATTCGCTCGAACGCCTGCTCTGCCGAGCGGAGGGAAAAGGGGTCGAGGTCGTTTTCGATACGGATGATCTTGTGTTTGATTCCCGGTTCAGTCCGTTGGTTTGCAATGTGCTGAGAACCCGGAACCGGATCGAGGTGGACTACTGGTTCGCCTACGTGGCCCGCCGATTCGCGGTGGCTGACCGGTGTAGCCGGTACCTTTCCACGAATTCGTTTCTCGATGAACGGTTGCGGTCCTGCTTTCCCGGGAGAGAAACGCGCGTTGTTCCGAATTTTCCGACTTTCGAGCAGTTTGAAGCCAGCGAGACGGTTCGGGAGATCAAGCGGGCGCGGAGCGAATCGCCCGTTTTTCTGGCGGGGTATTTTAGCGGATCCGCTACGCATAACGACGATTTCGGGATGATTGGCAAGGAGGTTGCGGCGTGGATGGCGGAGTTTCCCGAGGTGCGGTTGCGGATCGTCGGCTATCTCGACCCCCCCGCCTGTTTTGACGAACTGCGGGAGCAGGGAAGAGTCGAATTGATGAAGGCGACGGACTTTCTTTCCCTGCAGCGACTCATCGGGGAATGTGATGTGAATCTTGCCCCGTTGGTACCCGGAGTCTTCGCGGACTGCAAAAGCGAGCTGAAGTTTTTCGACGCGGCTCTTGTGGAGACTATCACCGTTGCGTCGCCGTCTTTCGCCTTCCGCGAGGTCATTGATCCCGGTAGAAACGGCTTCCTCTGTGCGCCGGGGTCCTGGTTTGAAACTTTGGCGATGTTATCCCGGTGGTCGGCTGCCGAGCGTAGGGCGGTGGCGTCGGTCGCCCGGGAGGATGTGTTGCAACGCTATTCGGGAGAAGTCCTTGAGGAGCAGGTCCTGCGGGCGTTCGGATGTCCGGCGGACGAGTCGGAAGGAGCGGTTCGTCGATGTTGATGCCTTGGACGAAGCGGAAACGTCGACGCGCCCGTGCTCTGGGCTTCGTCGAGCGGTCGGGACTTTTTGATCCGGAATGGTATCGGAAGACGACCGGTGGTTCGGCGGCGGCCTCCGAATCTCTCGGTGCGTTTTTGAAGCAACCCTGGGCGATCCATTCCGAGCCGCATCCCTGTTTCTGGCCCGGATTTTACCGCTCGTGGCTGACGGAGGGGAGGCGCGTTCCCGGCAATCCTCTCGCTCATTATGCGGAGGAGGGCTGGCGTCGCGGATTCTGGCCGAATCCCGTTTTCGATCCGGTGGTGTATCTGGAGAACAATCCCGATTTGAAGGAAGTCTCAATCGAACCGCTGCGTCATTACCTTGAACACGGATGGAAGGAGGGCAGGATTTTTCACCCTTCTTTTGAAGTGGAGGCGTATCGGAAGATGTTTCCCATGATGCCAGTGGGGATGTCCCCTCTGGAACATTTCCTCCGGGACGGATGGCGGACGCAGCCGCGTCGGGGGCGGAAACGTGGCGGGAGCGGGATGTTTGACGAATGGATGATAGCGATCGCAAGGTGGCGCCTGGGTGACGAGGATGCGGAGACACTTCGGTCGTTACAAAAGTATCTGGATCCCTATCAACAGATGGAGAGGAGAACCATGGAGTGGACGGAGTGGCCCGCCGTTCGGTTTTCCGTCGCCGAAGGCGAGGGTCTCGGCGTTCTGGAGACCGTCAATGCATTGACCCGGCAGATGGGAGGCCCGTTCCGGATCGTGATAGATAAGAAGGTCCGGTTTTCGCGGGAGGAAGCTCGAAGGTTGCGGATCCTCGCGGCTCGCCGTCCGGGTTGCGCGATGGTCCTCGGGGAAACGTCCTGGATGGAGCACTCCGCAACGGAGGAGGGGATTCGAGTCTTTTTGGATGCGGGAGTTTGTCCGATGCCGGAAACAACCGTTTTGCTGGCGGATGCGTTTCAAAGCGGTGACCCCGGGGGTTGTGATTTGGAGGGGCTTTTCACGGGAAGCGGCAGGATTGCGGCGGTCTTCTACGACAGAAACGGTTCCGGAGCAACCTCGGGGGAGATATGGAGGAGGACGGTTGAGGCGGGAAGCAACTCCTGTCCGTTGGCGTTTCGAGAGTATTTTTTCCAGCGGGATCCGGCTTTCTGGACTCTGCACGACTTTTCTTCGAGGGTGAGGGATTGACCGGGGATTCCGATCCTGCCGGGATGAAAGGTTCGGGTTTGAGGGTACCGGGAATGCCTGGGAAGGAATCCGGGTTGCCCGTGGACGGGTTTTACCTCAACTTGCGGACCCATGAGTTCTTCCCAGTCCGTTTCACAGGCGTCCGTTCAAGATCTTGAGGTCAAGGATCCGAACATCATCTTCGAACGGGTTTGG
>CAZBLJ010000021.1:13611-19585 GCA_964492605.1 uncultured Puniceicoccaceae bacterium | reverse complement strand
CGTGTACCCCGGTATCGGCAAAAATAGACCAGTTCTATATTTGTTGACAGATGGGGGAGGCGGTTTATCCGGAGACTGCCGCACCCACCCGCCACGCAAACGCGGCGGGACATAAGTGTCCCGCTTCCGCGGAGACGCCACCGAAAATCGGCATCCCCACGCCGGAAGGTGGACACTCCTGTCCACCACAAGTCCTCCCGGGAATAAATTCCCGACTCTCCTTCTCCAACTCCCCGAACTCCCCCCGGCGAACGTCCGTTTCCGGTTGGAGTCCCTGCTTGAGTTTTCTCGACCGAACCGCTAACCATCGCAGATCCTGACCATTTATTTTATCCAGACCCTTGAAAACCCGAAATCATGAGTAACGAAACCGATGAAATTCAGAAAGAAGTAGAGGAGAAGGCCGCCTGGGTCCCCCGCCTGCGCGGTGCCATCCGAGAGGTCATCGTCGGCCAGGAATATCTGATCGACCGTTTGATTGTCGGCCTGCTCGCCAACGGCCACGTGCTCCTCGAAGGAGTGCCCGGCCTGGCGAAAACCCTCTCCGTCCGCACCCTGGCCTCCGCCGTTCGGGCGGATTTCTCCCGGATCCAGTTCACTCCGGACCTCCTCCCGGCGGATGTGATCGGCACCCTGATCTACAACCCGCGAACCAGCGAGTTCCAAACACGCAAGGGTCCCGTCTTTGCGAACATGGTTCTCGCCGACGAGATCAACCGGGCGCCCGCCAAGGTACAAAGCGCCCTGCTCGAGGCGATGCAGGAACGGCAGGTCACCCTCGGCGATGAGACGCACGATCTCCCCGCACCCTTCCTCGTTCTCGCCACGGAGAATCCGATCGACCAGGAGGGAACCTATCCGCTCCCCGAAGCCCAGGTCGACCGCTTCATGCTGAAACTGCGGGTCGACTATCCGGAGAAAAACGAGGAACTGCGCATCCTCCGGGAAATGGCGGTCACGAAACCCGACACCAGGGTGGAACCCGTGATCGACCTCGGCGAAATCCTCGAAGCGCGCCAGGCGGTGGACCGGATCTACGTCGACCCCAAGATCGAGCAGTATGTGGTCGATATCGTTTTCGCGACGAGAAAGCCCAGTGATTACGGTCTCGATATGGACCACTTCATCCAGTTCGGCGGCAGTCCGAGGGCCACGATCTCACTGGTGCTCGCCGCCAAGGCCTGGGCCTTCCTCCAGGGACGGGGCTACGTGACGCCGCACGACATCAAGACCATTGGCATGGACGTTCTTCGTCACCGCGTGATCCCCTCCTACGAAGCGGAGGCGGAAGGATACTCCAGCGAACCGATCATCAGCCGCATCTTCGACACCGTCGCGGTGCCTTGATCCAGAGTGCCGCGCCGCCTTCCGCTTTCCTTTTTCCTCCGAAAGACGGATTCCGCCGATTGAGACATCCATGACCCCGACCGAACACGAGAAAACCCGGGAAATCCTCCGAAAGGTCCGGCAACTCGAAATCCGGACCAACCGCATGGTCACCGACGCCCTCTCGGGGGCCTACCACAGCGTGTTCAAAGGCCAGGGGATGGACTTCGAGGAGGTGCGGGAATATACCCCGGGGGACGAGATCCGATCCATCGACTGGAACGTGACCGCCCGGATGGACCGACCCTTCGTCAAAATCTATCGGGAAGAGCGCGAGCTGACCCTGATGCTCCTGGTCGATCTTTCCGCATCCGGTTCCTTCGGGTCGACCGCCGAATCGAAGCGGGAACTCGCCGCCGAGATCGCCAGCGTCCTGGCCTTCGCCGCCAGCCGGAACAACGACAAGGTCGGACTGCTCATCTTCACCGACCACATCGAGACCTACGTACCTCCGCGGAAAGGCCGCTCGCACATTCTCCGGGTGATTCGCGAGATCCTGTTCTACGAACCCTCCGGCAAGGGAACCGACCTCCCCGACGCACTGGACCATCTCAACCGTCTGCTCAAGCGCAAGGCCGTGGTCTTCCTGCTGAGCGATCTCCTGCAAGGCCCCGACGGGCGTCTGCCGGACCCCGACCAGCCCCGCGGCGACGCGGTCTTCCAGGCCCTCGCCCGGACCAACCGCCGTCACGACCTGACCACCATCCTCCTCTCCGACGAGCGCGAACACACCCTGCCGCCGGTGGGCCGGATCAGTCTGGAGGACTCCGAAACCGGCCGGACCGTGGAACTCGACACCTCCAGCACCCGCATCCGCCGACGCTACGAGGAAGAGAACCGCTCCCGGCGGGAGAAAACCCGGCGGGCCTTCAACCAGCTGGGCCTCGGCAACCTTCCCGTACAAACCGGCGAGCCCTACCACCATAGCCTCCGGCGTTACCTGGAAAGGAGGGGCAGCCGATGAATCTCGACGGCCTCCGGCCCATCCGCGGCCCCGTCACTCCGGGGTTTTGGGAAACGAACTGGTTCTGGGCTGCACCCGCCATTGCGGTGGCCGTCATCCTCGCGGTCGTGCTCGCATTGTGGGTCCGCAGACGGCTCGGACGTCCGAAGATCCCGACGGCCCGTGAGATTTACGAAACCGAGGCGGCCGAAATCCGCGGCCTGATCGACCGGGGGGAAACCGCCGAAGTGCCGTCCCGCCTGTCCCGCGTCCTGCGCGAATACATCGAAACGAGCACCGGTTTGCGGGCTCCCGAACAAACGACGGAGGAGTTCCTGGCGCACGCCGGTGACGCCGGGCCGGATCCGCAGTCCGAAGCGGGAGCGGGAGCGGGCCTGCCCGTGGAGGCCATCGAGGAGTTGCGCCCCTTCCTCACCCTCACCGACGAGGCGAAGTTCGCCCGCCGCAATCTGGGCCCATCGGAGTGCACGGAACTTCTTCGAATCGCCGACCGATTCGTCGCCGCCAACGAAGACCGGAGGGAGGCCGCATGACCGGCTTCATCTTCCAGGATCCCCAATGGTTCTGGGGCGCTCTTCTGCTTCCGGTCTGGATTTTCCTGCGCGGGCGCACGGGCCGGAAAGCCGCCCTCTCCTTCTCTTCGATCGCCATCGCCAAGGATGTCTCCCGCAGTGCCCGCTCGCGGGCCGGAGGCTTTCTCTTCCTCCTCCGGGTTCTCGCCGCGTTGTGCCTCCTCACCGCACTCGCCCGGCCGCAGCTCGGCAAGGGCCACAGCGAGATCGAATCCAGCGGCATCGACATCGTCCTGGCCATCGACGTATCCGGCTCCATGAACGCCCTCGATTTCGCCACGCGCGAGGACATTTCCACCCGGCTGGAAATCGTCAAACGGGTCGTGGAGAACTTCATCGAAAAGCGCCCCAACGACCGGATCGGATTGGTCGCCTTCGCCAAGGAATCCTACCTCGTCAGTCCGCTCACCCTCAACCACGGTTGGCTCCTGCAGAATCTCGAGCGGGTCCGGACGGGATTGATCGACGGATCGGCAACGGCCATCGGACCGGCCATCGGCATGAGCGTCAACCGGCTCCGGGATTTGCCCGCCGAAAGCCGGATCGTGATCCTCCTCACCGACGGGGAAGACAATGTCCGGCAGATCCCTCCCATTGCGGCGGCCGAGGCGGCCGCACCGTTCGACGTAAAGATCTACACCATCGCCGCCGGGCAAACCGGGCGGGTACCCATGCCGCGGACCGACCGCGCCGGAAACATCCTCCGCCGCCCGAACGGAGACATCGTCGTGGCGGACTACATCGAAAGCCGGGTCGATTCGGAGACCCTGCAAGAGATCGCCGAAATCACGGGCGGCAAGTTTTATCGCGCGACCAACCCGGAACAACTACGGACCATCTACGACGATATCGACCGCCTCGAAACCACGGAGGTTAAACTCCGCCATTACGCCGAATACGAAGAACTCTTTTTCTGGCCTCTCCTGATCGGGGTGGGCCTGCTCTCCCTCGAACTCCTTCTGGCCAACACCCGCTTCCGAGCGCTCCCCGGGTAACATCGATGATTGAATTCGCAGACAGACTCTGGCTCCTCCTGCTTCCGGTTTCGGTCGTTTTGCTGATCTTGCTTTTCTGGATCGACCGCCGCGGGAGACGCGCGAGTATCCGCCGCTTCGCATCGGGGCGTCTCGTTTCCGACCTCCTCGAATCCTACAGCCCGACGCGGAAACGGCTCAAGAATGCGCTTCTCGTCGTATCCGCAGCCTTGCTTTTTCTCTCCCTCGCCCGCCCGCAGTGGGGACATACCTGGACCGAAAGCCGCAGCCGGGGCATCGATTTGGTCTTCGCCCTCGACAGTTCGCGGTCCATGCTTGCGAACGATATCAAACCCAACCGCCTCATCCGGGCGAAACTGGCGATCGAAGACCTCGTCAACCGGCTCGAGGGAGACCGCATCGGACTGGTCGCCTTTTCGGGAAGCGCGTTCCTGCAATGCCCTCTCACGCTCGACTACGACGCCTTCTTCCAATCGCTCGATGCGATCGATACGAACGTAATCTCGGCGGGGGGCACGGATCTGGCCGCCGCCCTCCAGGAGTCGGAAGCCGCCTTCTCGTCCGACAATAATTTCAAAATCCTGGTTCTCATCACGGACGGCGAAGACCTGGAGGGAAGCGGCGTCGCACAGGCCCGCAAAGCCGCCGAAAACGGGGTAACGGTTTACACCGTCGGGGTGGGAACGCCCGAGGGCGCGCCCATTCCCGTGCGCACGCGAACGGGGGCGACCCAGTACGTCCGCGACGAGAACGGACGGGTCGTCCAGAGCAAACTCGATCCGGACACCCTTCAAACGATCGCCGAGGAAACCGGGGGGTTTTACGTGAATCTGGGCCCTACGGGCTACGGTCTCGAGCAGGTTCTTGAAGCGGGAATCGGCTCCATCCCGGAAGAAGAAATCTCTTCGGAGCTGCAACGTACCGCCATCGAACGATTCCAGTGGCCGCTCGCTCTCGCCCTGCTCCTGCTGATTCTCGAACCGCTGATCGGAACCCGGCGCGGCCAATGGCGTATCCGTTCCCGGCGAACCGCCACCACGTCCGCCGTTCTCCTGATTCTGGCCGCCCTCCCCTTCGGCTCCCCTCCGCATCTTTCCGCTTTTCCGAGTTCGGGCCCGTTCCGGCTTCCGCCTGTGCTGGCCGGACAGTTACCACAGGATGAAACGGACGACCCGGCAACCGACGGGCAGGCGACCGTCCGAAATCCGGAGACAGACGGGGCTTCTCCGCCCCCTCCGGAGTCTGCCTTTGCCCGGGCGATCCGCGAAAAGCCGGGCGATCCGATCGCCCGGTTCAACCGGGGAACGGAACTCTACGAAGAGGGCCACTACGGCCGTGCGGCCGAGAGCTTCACGGAGGCCCTGCGGTATTCGGAAGACTTTTCCCTTCAGGCGGACTCGTTCTACAATCTGGGCAATACCCGGTTCCGCGAGGGAGCGGAGGGCTTCCAGGAAGAAGCTCCTTCCCAGGTGACCCGAAACGCGGAAGGCGTGACCCGGGAAAATCGACCGGCCATCCAGACGGGCGAGGAGCTGCTCCGTGCCTCGAAAGCCGGTCGGAATCCCCAGCCGCAGCAGATTCAAAGCGCGATCGGATTCCTCGAACAACGGGAGAAGGCCACGACGGAAGGGCTGGAGACTCTCGAAGCCGCTCTCACCTCGGAGAACGTCGCCAAATCTCTCTGGCAGCGCTCCGTCAACGATTTCGAAAGCGCGCTGGAATTGGCTCCGGACCACGAGGACGCCCGGCACAATCTGGACTTCGTTAAAGAACAAACCGCCGCCCTGACCACCCAGATCACCCAACAGGAAAAACTTCAGTCCACTCAGGAAGAGCAAAGAACCCGGATCCGCGAACTCATCGAAGAGTTGAAGAAACTCCTGGAACAACAGCAGAACCAAGAACAACAAAACCAGGACCAACAACAGAATCAGGACCAGAACCAACAACAGAATCAGGATCAGCAACAGGATCAGGAGAACCAACAAAACCAGGACCAAAACCAGCAGCAGGGGTCTTCGGAAGGTAGCCAACAGGAACAGCAGGGAGACCAGGAC
>CAZBLJ010000021.1:0-13511 GCA_964492605.1 uncultured Puniceicoccaceae bacterium | reverse complement strand
CCGTCGGAGGCCGACGACTCGCCGGGATCGGAAGAGGAAGGTGAATCCCAGGAGGAAAGGAGTCCCGAAGACCGAAACGGCGAGCAGCCCGAGAGCGGGAATGAAGAGACCCCGGCGGATGAGACCGACCCACAGTCGGGCGGAGAGGAGGAACCCGAGGCATCCGGAGAACGCGGCGACGAAGAAGGCCGGGAAGAGGAACAACCGGCGGGCGGGTCCGGGGAACAGGCCCGGGAGGACGAATCCGAAACCATTCAACTGGGGGACGAGCAGGCCCGCGAGCTGGCCGAGGAGCGCGAAGCCGCTGCCGAGACCGAGGCCGCAGCCGCCGCCGAGGGCGCGCCGACCGGAGAAGAAGGGGAAGAAATCGTTCTCGGCGTGATGTCGCCCGAAGACGCCGCGCGCCTCCTCGACAGTCTCAAAAACAATGAACGGAAACTGCCGTTCGCAGGCTCCGGATCCGAAGGAGCCGCGAACCGACGCAATCAAAAGGATTGGTGATGAAAGAGAAAAAAAGACCTCTCTTGTTTCTATTCCTTCTCTGTGCGGGAGTTTTCCCGATGCTGGCGCAAGTCGCGACCGAAGCCACCTTCGAACCGGATACGATTACGGAGGGGGATAGCTCCATCTACCGACTGACCATCAGGATGGAGGGAAATCGTCGATTGAACCTTTCTTCCGTCCAGCCTCCCTCCCCGCCCTCCGTCGACGGGCTCCGCTTCCGCTATATCGGCCCGCGGACGCAGATCGTCACGACCAACGGAGAAACCACGGCTCACTTCAGTTTCCTTTATCAGGTGCAGACTTCCGGAACGGGGAAGTTCGAAGTCCCGTCTTTCCGCATCGGCGATTCGCAAGGAGGCCTGACGATTCCTTCGGCGGAACTCGAGGTTCTCGAGCGGAAAGCGGCCGCCGAAGGAGAGGACGATCTCCCGCAGAACCGGGCGGTCTGGCTCGATTACGTGCTGCCGCGGGAGAACCTCTACGTGGGCGAGACGATCCCGCTCAAGATCCGACTCTTCGTGAACAACACGAAAGTCATGCGGGCGAACCTGCTCACCGACGGCCCCGAGAAGATCGGCGACGCTTTCTCCATCGGGGATCTGGGCCCGGCCTCCCAACGGCAGATCCAGAAAGGCGATGCGATCCTGACCGTCGCGGAATGGGAGGTTCTCGTGACTCCGCTGAAGACCGGCGCGCAACCGCTGCTCTTCGAATTGCCCTTGCAGGTGACGCTGCGCGAATCGAGAAACCGCCCCCGAAGCCGTTTCGACTCGATGTTCGGCCCGTCCCTCTTCGACCAGATGTTCGGCAGCGAGAGGATCCGCGCCTACTCGGAGAATCGCGAAGTAGACATCCTTCCGCTTCCGACCGAAGGCCGCCCGGACGACTTTTCCGGCGGCATCGGCGAGTTCCGTTTCGAGGACTCTTCCCTTTCGAGCCAGGAGGTCCGGGTCGGCGAGCCTTTCCTCTATTCGGTATCCATCTCGGGCGAGGGAAATTTCGATCGGCTGGAGAGCCCCACCCTCGCCGGCGAGCCCGGGGACTGGCGCCTTTACGACCCGGAAACATCCTTCACGCCGGAAGACGAACCGGGGTTTTCGGGCACCAAGACCTTCACCTTCACTCTCGCCGCCCGCTCGGAGAGCGCGCAGGCGACTCCACCCTTTTCCCTCAGCTACTTTTCTCCGGAGAAAGGCGAATACCGGACGGTCGACATCCCTCCGCGTCCACTCTCCATCCTTCCGCCCCCCCCGGGCGCCCGCCGTCCGGAACCGGACGACGGCGGACGCAACCCGGTGGAAGCCCGCCGCGGGCCGGACCTTCTTCCCCCGGCCACCCAATGGCCCGGATCGGTTTCCTCCCTGCAATCGCCGATCTCCAGTCCCTGGTTCATCGGGTCGCAGCTCGTCCTGGCCGCCGCTCTCCTGGTGGGCTGGCTGGCGGCCCGCCATCGCGCACGCCTTCGCGGGGATCCGTCCTACGCAAGCCGGCACCGGGCCGGAAAACAAACCCGTCTCGCCCTCGGCGCGGCGGCCAGGAGCGCGGGCGAAGGCGACGTATCCGGTTTCTACCGGGCCGCCTGCCGCTGCTTCCGCGAAGCCGTCGGGCCGATGGCCCAGGGCGACCCGGAGTCCCTCACCGAGGCCGAAGTTCTGGCGGCCCTTCCGGAAAACTTCGACGAATCAGACCGGGCGGCCTGTGCGAAATTTTTCCGGACCGCGGAGTCGATCGACTACGGTGCCGGAACCAGCCGCGCGACCGACCTTGGAAAAGAACTGGACCTCCTTCGTTCCCTGGCTCGCAAGATCATCCGCACCAAGTGGAGCGGGACGGCCTCCCCGCCCCCGTCTCTCCTGCTCCTTTGCATGGGCATCCTCTTCTTCGGATTCCCGCCTCACACCATCGAAGCGGCGTCCGAATCCGTTTCGGATCCGGAAGCAGTCTTCCGGGAAGCCGTATCCCAATACGAGGACGGAGAGTTCGATCAAGCGGCCCGGAATTTCTCCCTGCTCGCCGAAAGCCATCCCTCGGCCCTCCTTTCCTACAACCTGGGCAACACCTACTACCGCCTCCGCAGCTATCCCCAAGCCATCCTGTCCTACGAACGGGCTCTGGTGCTCGACCCGACCAACCCGGATGTCCGCAAGAACCTCGACCTCGCCCGCGAGGCCGCGTCTCTGGCCCCCCCCGAACCCCCGCCCCTGGCGGCGGTCGGCTTCCGCTTCTCCTGGACCTTCTGGGCCTGGACCACACTGATCGGTTTCTGGGGGCTCGTCGCCCTCCTTGTTCTGTCGCGCCCGCTACGGTGGTCCGGCCTGTGGCGCAACACGGCGCTCTTCCTCTGTGCGGCCCTTCTGGCCATTTCCATCGTGGGACAAGTGCCCTGGTTCCTGACTCGGAACGACGCCATCGTTCTGACCAGGGAATGCCCGCTGCGCCTCGCCCCCACGGCGACGAGTCCCCTCGAGACCCGCCTGAGCGCCGGGGCAACCGTCAACGCCGGATCCACCCACGGAGAGTACACCCAGGTGACAACCGGAGACGGAGTTTCCGGCTGGGTGCTGACGAATTCCATCCGCCCGATACGCCCTTCCGGGTAAAACGAACCGGGTCAGTCCGCCACGCGGCCGAGAACCTGGGCCTCGGCGGCGGAGGCTTCGGCTTCCGTCATTTCCCCCTCTTCCACTTCGCTCTGAATGCGGTCCAGAAGGCGGCCGGCCTCTTCCTTCGACAAGACCTCGCCGGCATCCTCCAGCCCCTCGTAAAGGAGTATCACCGAGACCGGATTGGGCTCCAATACCCGATAGAGCCCCGCTTCCTGGAAGGGGCCGAAAACGACGCCGGGTTTATCGCCCTCTTCGTAGGACGGATACAGCGTGATCTGATCCGAGAGGAAGCCGGGCTTTCGAAACTCGACGCGGTGGGGGACCTGGCGATTCAGCCGGAGGTCGAGCGGGCTGTTGCCGACGAATTTGCCGTTCACATACACGAAGGCTTCCGGAGGCTCCGACCGCACCTCCACCGTTTGTTTCGAAACGCCGCAGCCCCCGGCCATCAGGAGCGCCGCGATCAGCGGAAGCCAATGCCGAAATCGACCGGAAAGAGAGAGCGGGGGCTTGAAACGCGTTGACATGCACGTCCCAACATTCAAAACAAAGTGCTGACCGACAACATTTTTCCGCATCCTTTTCGCCGTTTTCGACCGGAAAAGTCTTCGGCTCCCTTTTTCCCATTTCCGCCATATTCCATTCAACCCAGTGTTCGGTTTACTTTCCAACGACATCGGCATAGACCTCGGCACGGCCAACAGCCTCGTTTTCGCGAAGGATAAGGGCATCGTTCTGCGCGAGCCGAGCGTGGTGGCGATCTACGCTTCGACCCGCAAGGTCTGTGCCGTCGGGGAAGAGGCGAAACGCATGTTGGGGCGCACTCCCGGCAGCATCACCGCCCTGCGACCGATGAAAGACGGGGTGATCGCCGATTTCGAGATCACCGAGGCGATGCTCCGCCACTTTATCCGCAAGGTGCAGAAGGGGATGAGATTCCCGCCCCGCGTGGTGGTCGCGGTGCCCTCGGGCATTACCGAGGTGGAGCGCCGCGCGGTCAAGGAGTCGGCCATCCGCGCGGGCGCGCGCGATGTGGTCCTGATCGGCGAGCCGATGGCGGCGGCGATCGGAGTGGGGCTGCCGATCGAGGAACCCACCGCGAACATGATCGTCGATATCGGAGGCGGAACCACGGAGGTGGCCCTGATCTCCCTCGCCGGGGTGGTTTACACCAAGAGCATTCGGGTGGGAGGAGACGAGCTGGACAGCGCGATCGTCAACTACATGAAGCGCGCCTATAATCTGACGATCGGGGAGCGGACGGCCGAGGAAATCAAGGTCAAGGTCGGGTCGGCGTTTCCGCTCGAGCAGGAACTCACCATGGAGGTGAAGGGGCGCGA
The DNA here is from genome assembly GCA_964492605.1 of uncultured Puniceicoccaceae bacterium. Lineage (GTDB taxonomy): Bacteria > Verrucomicrobiota > Verrucomicrobiia > Opitutales > Puniceicoccaceae > Puniceicoccus. Next base: position 9,061 of record CAZBLJ010000021.1, on the reverse strand, counting down.
TTCGGTGGCCGGTCTGCCGAAGACGATCCATATCTCCTCCCAGGAGATCCGGGAGGCCCTGGCCGATACGATCAGCGGGATCGTCGAGCTGGTCCGCAATGCCCTGGAGCGCTGCCCGCCGGAACTTTCGGCCGATTTGGTCGACCGGGGGTTCATTCTGGCCGGCGGTGGGGCGTTGATCCGGGGAATCGATCGAATGCTCAGTGATGGAACGGGCCTCCCCGTTTTCGTAGCCGAGGATCCCCTGAGCGCGGTGGCCCTGGGAACCGGCAAGGTTTTGGATGAGATGGAACGTCTGGTCAAGGAGCTGTCCATTCATCGCGAGGACTGATTGCGAAAGGAGACGGATCGGTCGTGATCCCGCTCCGCGAACGCTATTTGGAGGACTGAATCTTGCCCCGTTTTTCGCTACGGTCCAGTCGACCTTTTCTCATTCTGGGCGGGCTGTTTTTCCTCTGGTTACTTCTGCCGCCCACGATCAAGCGTTTCGGCCAAAACGCCCTGTATGAATTCCAGGCGCCTTCCGCCGTGCTGGCCTCCCATCTCGAGGATTTGGGGACGTACTGGTCGGTTCGCACCCGATCGAAACGCGATCTGATCGAGACCGGACGGGAACTCGCCCGGCTGAACGCGCTCTACCGGATCCAGGCGGCCGAGACCGAATCCCTGCGCAATTACAACCTCAGGCTTCGGGAACTGCTCGATTTGCCGTCCGCGCCCGGCTTTCGCTATGAAGTCGCCCGGGTCGCGCGGCGGGAGCTGAGCAATTGGTGGCAGTTTATCCTCATCCGCAAAGGCCGGGATGCGGGGATCGTACCGGGCGCGGGGGTGGTGTTCGCGGGCGGAGTGGTCGGCCGGGTTCGGGAGGTGTATGCCTATACCTCCCGCGTCGAGCTGGTGACCAGCCGCACCTATCGCATGGCCGCCCGTTTCGAGGGGGAGACCCGCCCGGTCCGCTACGAAGGCGTGGTAATCCCCTCGCTTCAGAACCCGAAGGGATCGGTGCGGGACGTTCCCTCGGATTTGTTCGCGTCGCCGGAAGATCCGCTCCGGCTGGTATCCACCCGTTTGGGCGGAGTGTTTCCCGACGGATTGCCGATCGGCGAGGTGCCCTTTCTGGAAACGGATGCCAGCGGGTTGTTCCAGCGCGGCGTCGTCCATCTCGACGATCGGCTGTTGTCCCTGAACGAGGTAGCGGTGCTGCTCCCCGCGGAGGGGCCGACCCGCGAAATCTTTTCCCGGCAACCGTGAAGAGCGTGCGGCAGGCCCTGATCGTTCTCATCGCCAATGGAGCGGTCGTCTTTCTGGTGGCCGAACTCAACTCGGCGCTGGCACCGTTTTCGGTTTATCTGACGGTGGCCGGTGCTTTGGCCGTGTTTCCGGCGCTGAAGCTCCCGGTCCGGGCGGGACTGCCGACCGTTCTTCTGACCGGGGCGCTTCTGGACGCGCTCCTCCCCTCCCCTCCCGGCTTGGTCCTGTTCTCCTTTTGCTTGTTGTACGTGGTCCTGCAGCGGTTCCGGGTGCGGCTTCGGGTGCAGCGCCCGGTTCACTTCGCGATCGTCGCCTGTGCGGCCAATCTCGGTTTTCTTCTCCTGTTGACGGTTTGGTTTTTTCCGGGCGAAGGGCATGTCGCATACGGAGGGCGGTTTCTCCTCGAGGCGGTCTTGTCGGAGGCGATCGTCTTTCTCTTCTCCCTGTGGTTCTTCGACCTGCTGGAGACCAGTCTCGACCTCCTCGGAGCCCGCCCCACACCGGAGGAGGCCGCGTAATGGCGAGAAAGCCCAAAAGACCGAAGCCGGTCGTGCCCCATTCGGGCAAGCCCCGCCCCCTGGATTTCCAAAGCCGTCGGATTCGAAGGCTCACTCCCTTTACCCTCATTACCGTGGCGGCCTTTTTGATTCTTTTCGGGCAACTCTTCACCGAGCAGGTGTTGAACCGGGACGAACACCTGGCGCGGGAGAAACAACAGACGATGCGGAGGATTCTTCTTCCGGGGCCCCGGGGTAACATTCTCGACCGGGACGGAGAGCTGCTGGTCGGCAATCGCGCCCGTTTTTCGGCGGCGGTTTTCCTGGATTCCCTGCGAAAGGAATTCCGGGAAGAATACATTTCGCGGATTCGGGAGGTCCGCGCACGCGAGAGGGAAACGGGAGAAGAGATCGATATCTCGAACAGCGACCTGGTCTGGCAGTCGAGACTGGCGGTCGTCCAGCGGCACCTCGACGAGGTAAACCGTATCCTGGGGCGGGACGACGAGATTTCGCGCAGGGATTTGATCAGCCATTTCAACAACCGGATCTTGTTGCCTTTGAAGCTATTACCGGATCTGACCGAAGAAGAGTACGCCCTTCTGGTGGACCAACTTCCTCCCGAATCCCCGGTTCGCGTCTGGACCGAGAGCGCCCGCTACTATCCCTTCGGCTCGCTCGCCGCCCATGTCATCGGCTATGTGGTCAATCGGGAGGAAACCCTGGAGCCCCTGGAGGAGGGGGAAGAAAACAGGGCGGACCTGATGACCTTCAGCCATTACGGAAAGGAGGGTCGGGCCGGGGTCGAACGCACGTTCGACGAAAAGTTGGACGGGGAAAACGGGAGCGAGGTCTGGAGAGTGGATCCGATGGGATTCCAGTACGAGCGGCTCTCGCTGGAGCGACCGCGGCAGGGAGAGGATCTTCGACTCAGCATCGATGTCGCGATCCAGCAGGCCGCCGAGCGGGGGTTGGAGGGGAAAGTGGGTGCCGTCGTCGCCATACAACCGCGAACGGGAGAAGTGCTGGCTATGGCGAGCAGTCCCGACTACGATCTCAACGACCTGAGCCCGTTCATCCCGGGCGAAGTGTACCGCCGCATCGACGCCGAGGGAGGTTGGTTGAATCGGGCCATCCAGGGCCTGTATCCCCCGGGCTCCACTTTCAAGCCGATCACGGCGATTGCGGCGTTCCGCAGAGAAGCGCTCGAGCCGGACGAAACCCTCTTCTGCGGGGCGAGTTTTCGTGTCGGGAATCGGAACTTTCCCGAGCACACCCCTCCCGGCTTCGGTGAGATCGCCCTTCCGAGGGCCCTGGCGGTCAGCTCGAACGTGTTTTTTTATCAGATCGGCCTCCGCGCGACCATCGATTGGATCGCCGACACGGCGAAGCTCTTCGGCCTGCACAGGCCAACCGGTATCGAACTGCCTTTCGAGGCCAGCCGAATGCTGGTCCCGACTCGTGACTGGAAACGGGAGAATCAGGGGACGTCCTGGTACCCCGGCGATACCGCGAACACGTCGATCGGCCAGGGGTTTCTGCGGGTGACCCCTCTTCAAATGGCCCTCGTAGCGGCGGGTTTGGCGACGGGAGAGGTCGGCCTGAAGCCGACGATCCTCCGAAGCGAGCGGGAAGGGGAAACGAGACGGCTGCCGTTGTCTCCGGGCGAATATGAGGCCCTGATCAAGGGAATGGTGCGGGCGGTCGAGGAAGGGACGGCTCGCCGCACCCGAATCGAAGGCCTGACCGTCGCGGGTAAGACCGGGACGGCCCAGGTCTATCCGGAGGGCCGCGCGCTGACTCTCGCCTGGTTCATTGGATTCGCCCCGGTCGAAGATCCGCAAATCGCGGTGGCCGTGGTGGTCGAAGGGATTACCGAAGCAGACCAGTTCCACGGCGGGACGACGGCCGCTCCCGTGGGCCGCCTGGTTTTTGAAGCGTGGAAACGCGAGGCTTCGGACGACTGAAAACGGATCGTCAGCGACTCCCGGCGTCCGTGGATTCTTCGGTGCGGACTGCGGTGACCGCTCCGTGCACCCCCAGCATATCGCGGAAATAGCTTCCCGCTTCATGGGGCCAGGGCAGATCGCGTTCTTCCCAGCCGACGTGTTCGCGGATGTGCGTTCGACTCCAGTTGAAGAAAGGTTCGTCGTCCGTTCGAAAGTAAAGCTCCCCTCCCCTGTCCGTGATCCGGGCCATCCGGTCGAGGAAGGCGGGTCCCGTCAGGCGGTTCTTTGCGTGCCTCTTCTTCGGCCAGGGATCCGGATGCAGGAGAAACAAACGGTGAACCGGCCGGTCGACGGGCCACGCCTCCATGACTTCCGTGGCCTCCGCCTTCAGGAACAAGACGTTTTCCAGATTCCGGCGGGTCGCCTTGCTCTCGGCCAGGCGGATGCGGCGCGACAGGAGGTCGACCCCTACGAAACGGCCTTCGGGCTCGCTTTCGGCCAGAGAGACCAGCCAGTGCCCGTGTCCGCATCCGATCTCCAGGACACGGGCGGGCGTCCCGGCGGCCAAAAACGAATCGAGCCGCCGTTTCAGAAGCTCGACCCGCTCGTTCCTCCGCTCCGCCGCGAGTTTCCGACCCTCCTCACTCATTCTCGTCAGCCTCCTCGACGGCCGGAAGAACGCAGATGAATTCGGTGCCTTTCGGATCCAGCGGTTCCGCCCGGACCCTGCCGCCCATCGAGAGCATGGAGTGCCGGACGATGCTCAACCCGAGTCCGGTGCTGCCCGTACTGGACGACCTTCCCTTGTCGAGACGGTAAAACCGTTGGAAGATCCGGTCCCGGGCCTTTTCCGGGATCCCGTTCCCGTCGTCCCGCACTCCGAACTCCACCAGTCCGTCGGCCGGATCCCTTCTCAGAAAGATTTCGACGTAGGTGTTGGTCTCACCGTGCTTGAAGGCGTTATCCGCCAAATTGGTCAAAACCCTTTGGAGAACACCCGGATTGATCTTCGCCCGGACTTGCTCCGCAGGCAGATCCCATTGCAGTCTCGCCGAATTCCCGGTCGGCGGACGGTAGTCGGAGAGAAAGGCGTTGATTTCCGCCCGCAAATCACGGACCGAGCAGACGATTTCAAATTCGCGCGACTCGAGGCTCGAAAGAGCCAGGAGATCCTCCACCAGGGCGTGAAGTCGTTCCGCGCTCCGGTGGATTTTCTCAATGAAAGCTTTTCTTTTCTCCGGAGGAAGCCGATCCGCGTCGTCGACGAGGGTTTGGGAAAAGCCTTTGAGTATGGTCACCGGGGTCCGTAGTTCGTGGGACACGTTCGCGACGAAATCGCGGCGGATCGCTTCCAGCTTCTTCAAGCGGGAGATGTCGTTGAAGAGAAAAAGACTCAAGCGCCCTCCCCGATCCGATTCGTTCGTGTCCAGCGGCGCTCCGGAGATCTCCAGCCACGCTTCCTTACCGAGGAGATCGACCTCGATCTGGCGTCGCCCCCGGGTTCCCTCTTGCTTAACTTCGCGGATGAAATCGAGAAAGGTCGGATGGTGGATGAATCGCTCGACCCTCCTCCCGTTCAGACTTCTCCCCTCGTTCAGGAGTTTTTCAGCCGAACGGTTCGCCACCAGAATCTGATTCGAACCCGCCAGCACGAGAACCCCCTCCCTCATGTTGCGGAAGGTCGTTTCGATCTGCTCCATTTGGGAGGCATTCCGCGCGAGCATCTGTGCGCGTTCTTCCATTTTGACGCGGACGACCCGCAGCAAATCGTCGATCCCCATCCGCGACGCGAGTTTCCGGTCGGCCTCGAAGAGAAAGTCCTGATCCTTTTCGAGAGCCTCCCGCAAATCGCGTATGAGTTTGCGCGCTTGCCTGCGGCGGTATTCGTACCAGCCGGCTACGAGGAGCAGGCAGGAGATGAAAAACAGGATGGACACGATTCGATCCTGTAAAGGAGGTGAGGAAAATTCAGCTCTTTTCTTCGGGCGGCGTTCTCAGACGGTATCCTACGCCCCGGACCGTCTCCAGCATCGCTGCGTTTGCCCCGAGTTTTTCGCGAAGACGTCGGACGTGCGTGTCGACGGTGCGGGTTTCGGTGTCGCTCTCGTAGTTCCAGACGCGGGACAGAAGCGTTTCCCTCGACAGCACCTGGTCGTGATTCTCCATGAGAAGCTGGAGCAACTTGGATTCGGTCAAGGTCAGCATGATCTTCTCGCCGTCGATGACCAGGGTGTGCATGTCCTTATCGAGTGCGATGTTTCCGAATTCGACGCGCCGGCCCGAACCCTTCTTCGCCGCGGATGCTCTCTTGAGAACCGAACGGATTCGGAGAACCAGTTCCCTCGAATCAAAGGGTTTGGCAATGTAGTCGTCGACGCCGGTCTCCAGGCCTTTGACCCGGTCGTCCGGCTCCCCTCTCGCCGTAAGGAAGATCACGGGAATCTGCGACAGTTCCCGATCCGCTTTCAACGTGTGGCAGATCTGGATGCCACCCAATTCGGGCATCATCACGTCGAGCACGATCAAGTCCGGATGAAATTCCCGAACCCTTCCGAGAACCTTCCTGGGATCGTTGAGGACCTCGACGGAGAATCCAGCCGCTCCGAGCTGGTATTCCAGAAGATCGGTGGTGTCGGGCTCGTCATCCACAACGAGCACGCGGGATGCGGCGTCGGTAGTCATGCTGGTCAAACAAGGGAGAAAGGCACGGAATGCGCAGAGGCAAGACTTTTGAAGCATACGGGAACGTGACAATCCCGTCACCTTTATCCGCATAGCCTTTGTGCAGCGGATTCGCCGGTAGTGGCCGTCTCAGGACTTCTGCCCCTTCCCCTTCTCGATCTCGCCGAAGAAAAGTACCTCGTAGCCGGTGATTGTGACTCCGGGGATTTTTGGGATCTTTACCTCTGGCATGGGGATATCCAAATCGTGAATCCGATGGGTTCGATGGCTCAACAGGTGCGGATGTTCGCTCGTTGCGGGCCGCTCGTAGCGGGTCGGCTGGCCGGGGTATTGCAGCGCGATCAACCGCCCCTCCTCCACCAACTCGTTCACCGCCCGGCTTACCGTGGCGAACCCGATCGAGGCCATTTCCTCCTTCGCCGCCTCCCAAATCTCGGCACGGGTCAATGGACGCTCCGTAGTTTCGATAATGCCCTCGATTACCGCTCGTTGTTTTGTCCGGCGCTCCGCCATTTTCCGATCTTTTTCGCTTGCAAGGGAGGTGGCAAGTTTGAAGTGTCCTTATTGATATTTCGTTATTAATAAGAAATCCAGCGTTATTCTCATGATCCATTCTATCTTAAATCCATTACCGCATTCGCTAATTGTGGCGATTCTAACGATCGGCACGAACACGGCTTCCGCTATCACTTCATTCTCCGATATAGACTACTGGGTCGGCTCCGGTGCCAACGAAGCGGCGCTAATTGTCGACTTTAATGACGGCGCTTCCACCGAGGCTTGGGCATGGGGATATCGTTGGACCGGGAGTGCTTCGGGGGCGGAGATGATCGATGCGATCGCGAGTGCCGACCCGAATTTCACAATTCTTTTTTCGGGAACCGTCAGTGCGGGCTTTTTTCTAGGAACCATCACTTACGACGGTAGCGCCGGTCTCCAAACCGAAACCAATGATTTTACCCCCGGGGTTGACGAAAACTGGGGGTACTACCTTGCGCCAGACACAACTGCCGCCGATGCGAACAACTGGGTAGCATCAGGATCGGGGGCCTCGGACCGGATGCTCAGTGACGGCGCATGGGATGCATGGAGCTTTGGAAACTACGATCCGAATACATTCGCTCATCTGGCACCGCCTGACACTGGCCAAGCTGCTGCCGCACCAGTCCCCGAACCCGGCTCATTCGCTATCGTTTTCTCCCTGGTTGCAGCTATGTTTGCGGCAAGACGGAGGCGGTAAGGATTCCAGCTACTCGATTCTTCTGTTCGGGTCTACCCGGGAAAGTCGATACCTACCCTTTGCGAGGCCTCTGCCGACTTCCTTTCCTCCCGCTCGTCCGAAGCCGTCCGGACTAAACGGCTTTCATGCCATGGTCCATCGCTCCGAGGACATCGCTCTCCAGATCGTCCCCGACCACTGCAACTTCTTTCGCTCTCAAATCCAGATCCGTTGCGATGCTACAGAAGGGCTGTTTCCCGGGCAGCTTGCCAACGCTCGTCTCCGAGAACCTCCTCAAGCATCGCGATGATATTCTCCGGTGGAGTGCCTGCTTGAATGGCGTGGCTGGGCGCGGCGAGGTAGCCACCATTGCGGCCCAGGGTGTTGATCAGGCGGCGGCAAAAGGCTTTAACCTCATCCGGCTTCTGGAAGGGAAGGACCTGCTGGACGCTGATTCCACCCTGGAACATCAACTTGTCCCCGTAGTGCTCCGCCAGTCGCTCCGGCTCCATCCTGGCGCATTCGACCTGGACCGCTTCCAGCATTTGCACCCCGGCGTCCATCAGGTCAGGGAGCACATCGAACACCGAGCCGTCGCTGTGGTGCTCGATGATCGCATTGGGCAGGAGGCCGCGAATGTGTGAGCAGAGGTCGAGGTGAAAAGGCTTTACGACATTTCGGTAACAGTCGAGCGACATCAGCAGAGTTTCCTGCATCCCCAGATCATCCGCAATCAAGACGAGATCAACCTCCCCTTCGAAGGCGTCCACCTGACGCTCCAGGTGTTCCTTGAAAAAGCGGCAGATATGGTGCATCCCGGCCTCGACCAGCTCAGGCTCCGCAAGGAGATGCATCATCGCATCCTCCATGCCTACCATCCAGCAATAGATTTCAAAGGGGTTGCCGGCTTGCAGGCGGACCGCTTTCACTCCCTCCGGATCCAGTGCGCTTCGCGATTGGTTGAGAGAAGCAAAATCGAAGTCGGAGGCTTTGGGCCAGGGGAAATTTTCCAGCTCTTCCACTTCCTCGAGCCCGGCAAGCGGATTTTTCGCGATCTCATCCGAATAAGTTCCCGCACCATAGTCCGCGGTTCGTGTCTCGATCCCCCATATCGCCATGTATTCGGCCTGGCCCTCGGGCAGGGCGGGCCCGGCGTAGCGAGGATGAATCCAGGCAACATCTTCGGTAGCCTGGCGCAGCCGTTCGAAGTCCAGTCCCTGCTCCGCAAAGGCTTTTTTCAGAGCTTCCGCGGCTCCTGCATTGGGACCGAAGCCCCAGGTAAAGGGAGGGTGTGCTTGTTCGACGCGTCGCAGGGCGGCGCGCACTCGATCACGAGGCGTTTGCATATTCCTAAGATTTGGCGCGGATCTACCTTCCGGTCATTGCCGCCATAGCGGCTGGCTTGCCATCATGATGCTTCGGCTTGTCGCAGAAGTTTACTTCATCGTTGCGGTAAACACCGA
>CAZBLJ010000020.1:8355-19595 GCA_964492605.1 uncultured Puniceicoccaceae bacterium | reverse complement strand
ACGCCCGGCGAGCCGGGCGAACCAACCACGCCGGGCCGGCCGTAGGGCCGGCCCCGCTAACCGCCCCGGCGGTCCGCCGCCGGGCGAACACTGAAAGGATCGACCCCGTCAACTGCCCCGGTGCCAATCACCGGGGCAAAACCAAGAAAGGAGTAAGCAAAAATGCGAAGATGTGAAATATTGCATCAGTCCGCCGATATGGCGGAAAAAATAGATATAAACTCTTTGAATTGGCATTACGATTCGGTCACAACTGTAGTGACTGATTGGTTGATAGGGCAGGCTGACTACCGGGCATACTTGACTGCAATACTTATTGCGCATGGGGAGAGGCCCGGTAGTCGGTATAGTCGGACGCATCTTTTGTACACAACACGGGATTTGTCGAGGGAGGTACAGGTAGAGCGGCTACGCCTGGCCGCCGGTATCATCGCCAACAACAATTTTTATTGGCGATGATACCGAATAAATTACAACTGCCCCGGTGCCAACCACCGGGGCAAACCCATCACGTAGGGCCGGCCGTAGGGCCGGCCCCGAAAGGAGCCAAAAAAATGAATGAAAACAACGCCATAACGACGTTGACGAAAAGCGGACGACCGGCAATCTGTTACCCCACGGCTGCGGAAGCCATCGCCGCCCCCCCGGAGGGCGGAGGCTGTTTTCTCCATTACCTTGCCGATGGCGAAATCTTGGACCCCACCGGCGGCGAGCCGGCGCCGGTGTTCATCGAGATCGAGCACTGGGTAGATCCGGACAGCCTCGGGATCCCGGATGCGGCCGTCGCCGGCCGCGTAGCGGAAGCGTTCGCCTACCACCTCAGCCAGAGGTGGGAGGAGGAGATCGAGACGCTGATAAACGAGAACCCGCGTTACAAAAACGCGGAATACACGATCGACGCCAACGTCGTGGGGACGAGATGCGGGGGAAACATCTTCCCGGAGAGCCTCCCGGAGGGGTCGATCACCACGCCGCAGGAGGCGTGGGATAACTGGCCAAGGCCGTTGATGCTGCCGGCCCATTACGAGTTCGGGCCTGCGCCGCACCTTGTGCCGCTGTCCGAGCAGGTAGGATACAGGCAAGACCTAGCGTCGTTCCTCGGCCTTGAGGACGACGAGAACTCCACGTTCGCTGTACTTACGACGGCGTTTGACGGGCACCCGGCCGGCACCTTGGTTTTGACCGGCCTTTCCGTCGAGGGTCACTCATTTTGGGTGTTCCCGGGTGAGACTGAATAAACCTCAACCGCCCCGGCGGTCCGCCGCCGGGCGAACACTGAAAGGATCGACCCCGTCAACTGCCCCGGTGCCAATCACCGGGGCAAAACCAAGAAAGGAGTAAGCAAAAATGCGAAGATGTGAAATATTGCATCAGTCCGCCGATATGGCGGAAAAAATAGATATAAACTCTTTGAATTGGCATTACGATTCGGTCACAACTGTAGTGACTGATTGGTTGATAGGGCAGGCTGACTACCGGGCATACTTGACTGCAATACTTATTGCGCATGGGGAGAGGCCCGGTAGTCGGTATAGTCGGACGCATCTTTTGTACACAACACGGGATTTGTCGAGGGAGGTACAGGTAGAGCGGCTACGCCTGGCCGCCGGTATCATCGCCAACAACAATTTTTATTGGCGATGATACCGAATAAATTACAACTGCCCCGGTGCCAACCACCGGGGCAAACCCATCACGTTGGGCCGGCCGTAGGGCCGGCCCCGAAAGGAGCCAAAAAAATGAATACGAACACCATCATAACAACTTCGACGAAAAGCGGACGACCGGCAATCTGTTACCCCACCGCGGCGGAAGCCATGGCCGCCCCCCCGGCCGGCGGAGGCTGTTTTCTCCATTACCTCGCCGAGGGCGAAATATGGGATCCCACCGGCGGCGAGCCGGCGGATCCGGATGGATGGTTTTTTTGGGACGAAGAGCCGGAGTACCTTTCCCCCTCCGAGCAGTTCCGAGTCATGATCCTAGACGGCACCGCCTCCTCCAAGAGTATCATCAACGAACTACTTCGGTGGAACTGGCCAACGCTGGACGTCAAAGACCTGACCGAGGATTTCGGCCAGGCGATAGAGAACCAAAAATATATCAGGGAGGATGAAGGGGCCGAACTGTACCTGTTCGACTACGGTTTCGGGTGGGTGCGGGATGACCTGTATCACCCCGAGAAAAACCCGAACGGGAACGTATATTTGACGTTCCCGATTGAGGGCGTCTCGCATCATGACATCCCGGGCCAGTATTTAAAGTATTTTAACGACGCAGACGGCCCGGAGGAATGGGCCGAACTCACATACGAGGAAAAGGCACACCTTTTAAGCGACTGGATCCTTTGGGCTGCCGGGCTGCCGATAGAAAAAGCCAGGTCGAACGATTGGTGGAACCCGGTAGAGTGGACCCATGATACATGTGTCGGCGGCGATATCGGCTTCGCCGAACAAAAAATATTAGCGCTCCGGGACGCATGCCTGATGCGTCTCGGCAAAAGCCACCTTCGAAAAGCGCTGAAGCCTTTTCGGCAATATCATTATCCCTTCGGGGATGAAATAGACTTTCGCGAAGACCTCGCCGCGATTGTCGGCGTCGATCCCGATGATTACGTGGGTTACGAGTTCCGGACCCTGAAAGGCCGGTGGGAGGGTCACTCTCCCGGCACCGTGGTGCTCGTGGGACCCGCCAAAGATGGCAACCGGATGGTATGGGCATTCCCCGGGGCCGCTGCATGGCGCCGGACGTAGGGCCGGCCCCGCTAACCGCCCCGGCGATTAACGCCGGGGCAAAACAAGAAAGGAATCTAAAGATGAAAACTGTCAGAGGAAGTGAACTAGAGAAGGTTTTCCACCTGAAAAACGTGTCATTCGGATTCGATTCAAAAACCTTCTACCTTCAGGAGGGGTACAACGCATTCGTACCTTGTACGATAGAGAAGCTTTTGCAGGTGGTAGCCGAAAGTAACGTTTATTTCGAATTCTTCTACGCCCTCCGGGATGAGAGGAAGATATGGGATGTCCTGTTCAATTGGCGGGGTGTTACGGAGGAGGCGGAACTGCTCCGGATCATACTGCTTAAACAAGGGCTTACCTCCTCGGATATCGTCGATTGGGGGCGGTTCTTGGTGGATTGCGGCTTGAACCTCGATGAGGTGCAGACCGTAATTGAGGAAAAACTACAATCTTGGCTGGAGGAGGAAGGAATACCGCAAAAGGCAAGACTGGCGGTAGGAATCCGCGTCGAGTGGAGGGGGGATGCTTACTCCCCCGGAGGCAGTGGAGAAATTCTTATTGTGGTTGAGCAGGCGCGAAAGAAAAAACCCTGCCCGCATTTGATAGAGGAGGAGTAGCAGGGAAAAACAAACTGCGGACTTTGGTCCGCTTTACCCAAAAGGAGTGAGTAAAAATGGACAAAGCTATCACAAATAAAGATGTCTTGTTGGAGATCAGGAAGGCGGCATCTTTCAAGTTCAAAATGCCGCAAGCAACTGTTATCGAGGATAAAACCTTGATAACAGCGGCCAAAATGTTGCTTCCGGAAGAATTCCAAAAACTCCCGGATTGGGTTCGGGAGCGGGTGGAGGAAATTTTGAGCGCCTCAAGTAGAAAGGAAGAGACATGAAAGTCTTCATCGTATCAACCCATGACTTCAGCGAGCGAGACAACCGGGTTGTCCGGGATAAACTCAATGTCACCACGTTGGAGCGGATGCCGTCGGACGTCGTGCGGGCATGGAATCGAACCCCGCCGACCTTGGCCCCGGTGCGGAAATGGATATGCACGCATGCGAATAAAGGGGATTTCATCATCATCCATGGTAAAGACCCGACCGCATGCACCGATTTGGCGGAATTTTCCCGGAAGCTATCGTTGATTCCCGCCTGGCCGGATCTGCGCCTGGTGGAGAGGCTGGAAGGAACCCGGTCGCAGACAGTGAAACGCACACACGTGATGATGCTTCGAAGTCTGCGGGTAGAACCGGCCCCGGCACTCGAATACGATAGCGTCATCGAGGCGCAAGGAGAACAAGATGGAAGTTGAATATAATATAGCATACCATATCATGATCGAGTACTTTTATGATGGCCCGCGGGAAGATCTCCCGATGTTCGAGAAAGAGCTTTGCGAAGGGCTGGATGACGCTTTGATAAGGTTGGCGTTGTCGGATTGGCGGTTCGCAAAAGCTACTTGGAGTATCAAGCTATTCAATGAAGGTTGTTCGGCGTGTAAAATCACTTTTGATAGTGGGGGCGAACCACTCCCGGTGTTGGAAGAGTTTAATTTGCACGATGTTGTGCTGGAAGCGATCGATGAAGTCGAAGAAAACGCAATGGATGAATATCGTGTAAGGCTGGACATTTTGAATTCTAACAAAGAAAGGAGTAAGTAAAAAATGGACAAAGCTATAGCTTACACAAACAAGGATATTTTGGTGGAGATCCGAAAGGCGGCATCTTTCAAGTTCAAAATGCCGCAAGCAACTGTTATCGAGGATAAAACCTTGATAACAGCGGCCAAAATGTTGCTTCCGGAAGAACTCCAAAAACTCCCGGATTGGGCGAGGTTAAGGGTTGAAAAACTGCTGGAAGGCCCCGACTCCGGAGGCCGGAGTCTGAGCCTTTGGGTTTATTAATATCGAATAAGAAGAGGGAGGACAAATATGCCAAAAAAACATCATACGGCAAAGACGACCCCCCGCAAGGGGGAAAGAATCACACTTCGAATCAGGATGCGGCCGAAATATCGGGAAGCACTGGGTCTCGCCGCCCGCCGGTGGGACCCCGAAGCATCCGTGAATGAATTCATGGTCCACGCCCTGGGCGAGCACATCGAAGGATACCGGCCCAATTCGGACGAGTCTGTGACCTTCGCCGACGGAGATGAAAGGAACGTCGAGTTCTCTCTGCGAGTGCCTGCGGCGATGTTTTATCGACTGGAGGCGCAGGCGCAAAAATTTGACCCGTATGCGACCGTGCCGGCGCACATTCGGCGGATCATCGGCAAGCGGATTTCGCCGGAGGCGGCGGCCATGGAGCGGGAGGGCGGAGAACCGGCCCCATAGTGACGGCCACTTGAAAAAACCCGCCCAGCGATGAGCCGGGCGGGTTTTTTTATTCGACGGGGCATCTTGTCGTCCGCCGAACCGCAACAGTCGGGGCCGCGTGCCCTAGGCTTCGTCAGGCGCCCAAATTCGATCGATCTGAGGCGGACCCATATAAGACCCTACCCCTCATCGACTACCTCCGATGTTCATCGGCACACCCGTCGCCGCAATGAGGGGTTTCCACTCCACCCGGCATCCGTCCGCCTCCAACCAAGGAATCAGCTTGCTCAGAAAACAATCCGGGCAGATATCCGCCTTGTATTCCATGCGGTTTCCCTCTCCCTCCCGGGGAACGTCGGACATCCACACCTCCGTGAATTTCCGGCCGGCGCCGGCCTCTCCCCAACAATAGTCATTAGTTTCCGCGCCGCAAAGGTCACAAACAATTCTTACGACGCCCGTCATGCCGTGCCTGTCCTTTCCATAGTCCCGCATCGAGATTATTCTCCTTTTAGTTTTTCAAGCGCAGGCTGTAAACCTACGGGTATTCTCTCGCTGTTAAACGATACATACCGGAAGTGTTTTTTTACGTCGGCTTCCGGGTTTTCGGGATATGGGATCGATTCGAGGATTCGATAGCAATTTCCGCAGGGCGGCGTTTCGTAGTTATGAATGTTCGGACTGTCGTCCACATTTACCCCACAGTAGGCTCGGTGCGTTCCAGGTATCCGAGAATGACAGCGAAATTTCGTCCAACCGACATCCCGTATTTCGTAAGCCATTAATCTTAAAGCGTTTTCAGCCGCCTTGCTTGCCGCTTTTGCCGAGCGAAATTTCGCTGGAGACTCAATTTTCACCAGGTTTTCAACTCCGGCGTGAAAGGCGAAATGTTTTATCCCTCCCTCAACCTCCATCCACCAGCCATGAGGCAGCCACATCGTCACTCACTCCTGTTAAATTCTCCCGCTGTTAAATCGGGAGGCGTTTTTTCTACCTTGCCTTTCTAAAACAGTTTCCCGCCGTCCTTCTTTTATCGTCTCCCCTTCGCCCGCTCGACAACCCGGCGGGTGAGTTCGTTCCTTACCTCCAAAAGCCGGTCGATCTCCCGGCGTTTTTTTTCGGCGCTCATGTCCCGATTCTCGTGTATCCGGCGAATTTGCCGGTTGATCTTTGCCATCCGATCACCGATCTTCCCCACCATCCCTTTCAGGGCCAGCCGATCCCGGCTGTTTTGGTAGAGTTCTCGCGCCGCCTCCGCGTCTCCGAGCAGGTTCCGGGTCCGGATCGTCCCGACGAGTTGGTCAACCTCCCTCCGCAATTGGTAAAACTCCTCCATGGATTGCGTCCGGCGGGCGGGCCGGTCTTTGCCGCCCCGGTAAAAGGTCTTGATCAGCGGGGCGTCCGCCAAATCCGCTTGGGGTTTCACCGGCATCCATCCCGCCCATTGGGCCGGAAGGTCCGCCGCAACCGCGATCCCGTGCCCAAGCGATCCGAAATACCCGCGAAGCAGGTGCTCCAACCGGACGGGGGAGAGGCCAACGTCGCCGGTCACTCCGCCGATTTCCCGCAGAATCCACGGTGTTCCGGTTCGCCATCGGTCACCCGGCAACAAGGACTCCATGCCCCGGCTTTCAATGGGCAGTCCGCTGAAGAAGTCCCTGTTGGTTGCAATTTCCACCGCCGGCTTCATCGCCTGGGGAATCGGGTTAAAGGCGAGTGTTTCTCCCGCGAAGTGAGCCATCCATTTCATGGCGTGGTCGAAATCCTCCCGGCCCGTCCCGGTATCCGCCGCAACCTCGGCCGCCGTGGAAAATATCGCCCCGATCTCGAAGGGCTTGGGCAGGCGGAAGTGTTCCCCGCCAATCCAAAAGTGATAGTACGCCCAACGGTCCCAGGCCTGAAGTTCCCGGTATTCTTCCCGGTCCCGGTTGAAGCCCCACAGGGCGAGCGACGCCGCCGTAAGAATCCCGCCCCGTAGGATGAACCCCCCGGGGTTCTCGCGCGCCGCCCGTCCCAATTTGTAAAGCCCCTGGAGGCGGGCGCCCAAAAACGGAATCGTTTGGATTAAAAATGCAACCGCTCCCGACTCCCCCCGCAGGGAAAAGTCGAGGAGATCCCTCGCCTCGAAGGCCCGATCCCGCAGGCTCACCCCCTCTTCTTTCAACCGAGAGGCAAGCTGTACGCGGGCGCCCATCTCCGCCGCCTCGCCGATTTTCTCCCACACGGCGAGAAGCTTCCGGGGTGTGTCGAGAACCCGCGCAAGCGCCCCTTGCCCCTCGCGCTTTGCGATTTGTCTCAGGTGCCGGCTCATGGATTCTACCCGGGTTCCGCCCTCGCCGGTCGCGTAGGTCGAACCGAACGCGGAGCCGGAAGCGACGAGATCCACGTAATCCGGGTGTTCCGTAAGCACCTTGAATGCACCGATCATCGAACCGACGAACGGGAGAGTTTTGCCCGATACCACGCCTGTGTGCAAAGTGTCGCGCGTAACGTTCCGCGCTCGGAATCCCGGCATGAATGTCACCGCACCCCGGATCACGTTCTTCGGGATGGCCAGCAGCCGCATGATGAAGTTACCGAAATAGGGACCGGCGCTTTGGACCATCGCCGTATACACAGCGGGGTCGTTCACCCGGTAGTACACGCGCTCGCCGTTTCGGGAGTACGACACCAGCATCTCGTCGGGCGCGTCCCGGATTACCAACGTCGCTTGGCCGCTTTTCTTGTCGGTAAAGGCGGTAATCTTCTTCAGTTGGTTCTGTTTCAGCTTCGTGAAGACCGGGTCCCCCATCTCCGTCTTCCGCTGTAAGCGCATTGCCTCGCTCACCGCCTTGTGCCTGGCGGTGTTTTTCACCGATTGGGAAATTAGGTGTGTCCAGTTTTTCATCAGGTTTTGGAGGGGGTCGCCCAATTGCAATTTCCCCCCTTGCAATTTCCGAATTCCGGATATGATATGTTTCCGGGATTCCTTGGGCGCTCGCAAAATATTCTCCCCGGTTTGTGCGTCTTCCTCCATCACCCGGTAAAAGGGGATATAGATGTCCTCCGCCCACAGGGCCGCCGCTTCCTTATCGATCAGGCCGTTTTCCACCGCGAAGTCAAGGACGTTCTTGTTCCACTCCTTGAATTCAGTTTCCAGTTCGTGCCACGATTCCGCCGTCTCCGGATCCCCCACCCACTCGTCGTACTTTCGAATGGTCTCGGCGTCGATCCATCGTTCGCGCTTTTCTTCCGCCAGCTTCTCGGCGCGTCGGCACACCGCCCAATACAAGAACTTCTCGAAGTCGGCGCCTCTTTGCCGCACCCACGTCTGGAATCCCTCCCGCCGGGTGTCCGTCGTCGGCACGCCGGAGTCGTCCAGTTTAATTTTCCCGTGCTCCATGAACGCCTGGATGACGGCGGGAACGCCGGACTCAAGCCGGGCAAACCGGTAGGCGGACTCACCGACCTGCATTTTTATCGGGTGAATACGGTCGAACGCATAGGTAACGAAGCCCTTCCGAATGGCGGCCGCCTCCGCCGCGACGAAGTGTTTCTTTTTGGTGGGGCCGGCGATCTTTTCGGCGAGTACCGTAGGAACCCGCCGCTTTACGGAAAACCGCTCCTCCTCCCATTGAACGGCATCCTCCACGACCCGCGCCGGATCGCGCCGAAGCGCCGCCGCAAGTCCGTCAACAAGTTTATTATGGTAGGCGGCGGACTCGGACTCGATCTCCGCCGCAGTCTTTCGTGAGATACGCGGGCCGTCGTCCGGCCCTTCGAGGTCATCGTCATAATCGTCAACCTCGTCACGCATATCGTCCGCTATTGCCGCCGTTTCCGCCTCCGCCTCCGACTCTTTCGGGGGCGCGCCGTTTAGCAAGGTGTCCCACAATTCCGCCTGTGCCGGAACCAACGCCGGATCAGTACGGGCCGGCGTCCGCCGCCGGCTCCGCCGCGCCGGCGCTTCCGTCCGCGCCGCACCTTGCTCCTCCCCGAAGAGGGAAAGCTGCCGGTCGTCGGCGGCTGACTTTCTCCGCACGGAGAAGAGCACGTCTTCCATCGCAAGCGCCCGGTTCAACCCCTTCCCCATCTCCTCCCGGCCGTTTACGATCGTAACCGGCACGCCCCGCTCGGCCAAAATTTTCCGCGTCGATTCGATATCCGTCCGGGACATGCCGGACGTATCCACCACCGCCGCCGCCCACTCGGAAAATGCGACGGGTCGCTTGGGCTTTGCCTCGAAAAACGGCACGCGCATGCGGGAACGCGCTTCTCCCATGGCGACGATGCCATCAACGGCCTCCGGCGCGATCTCCTCCATGGCGTCCAGCCCTTGGAGTTCCAATGCCATCACCGCCGCTTCCCGAAGCCGATCCGCCGGGCTTTCCCCGGCCTCAACGGCGGCGTCCCGTTCCCGTTCGAAGCTTCGCGAAAACTCATATGCCGCCTCGAAAAAAGCGTGAAGCGCTTCCGCCCGCTCCGCGTCGGAAACGAACTCCGGTATCGTTTCAAAAAAGGCGTCGCCCGCCGCTTGCATGGCGGCGTCGAAATCCCGCCGGGCGTCGATGAAGTTCCGCTCCGCTTCTTCGTTTCCGAATGCGGTCAAGCGGTCCCGATCCGCCCGAACCTCGTCGAGGTTCCGGTATCGGGGCATCGACCGACTCAGGGCGTGGTCGGTCGGCCCTTGCGCTTGCGCCCCGATTCCGCTCTCCCCGCCGACGTCGGCCGCCTCCCCCATGGCGGCAACGGCATCTTCCGCCGTCTCGAACTCCCGGTCCGGCGTTCTCGGGGTATACACATCCCCGCCGTAGACGGGATGGTCCGGCATGGCGGGGTCGATCATCTCCTTTCGCCCGATAAACAAGATATTTCCGAAGCCGCTTCCGGCGGCGGCAATTCCCCGCTTGGTCACCGCCGCCGACGGCATGGGAAACGCCCCGAGTCGGTCGGTCTTCCGGAGTTTTCCCGGCGTGGTGGCGTGCATCACCAGCAGGTCGCGCGGCGTTTCCGGTGCGGGTACACGCGGGGGCGTCCGGAGGGAAAAGTTCGGCTCTTCGGACAAAAGCCCCGCAGTCAGCGCGTCCGTACCGTCACCGGTTCTCCGCAGGCCGGCGGCGGTCATCACCGTCAACGGGTCCCCTGTTTTCGTCAGAACCGTCGGCTTGTTTGAAGACGCTGGCCAACCGGCCGCGTTCGCGGCACCGGCGGCGGTCGGCGTCACCACGACGCCGGCCGCCGGTACGGAGTCCGGCAGCCGGGCCGTCGAAAGCCCCGCCGCTTTCGCCGTTCGCTCGGCGTCTTTCCGGGTCCACCGCCTATCGCCGAAACCCGTCGCCGAAAGCGGGCGGATAGCATCAACCACCCGATTGCGCCGTACCGAAAACTTCGCGGTTTCATCCGAGCCAAAGGCGTTTTCTTCGTCCGTCATTCCGCCGAACAGTTTTGCCGTATCGACGGCAAAGGGGTCACCCACATCCCGGAGGATCTTTTCCCTTATCCGCCGGGTTTCGTCCGGTTCATCGGGCCGCGCTGTCTCTCGGCTTTCCTCCTGGAAATCCGCCGCCGCTTTGTCCGGGATGAATCGCACCATCAAATGGGCCTTCCCCTCAATATCAATGGCGCCCCTTTTGACGTCATCCGAGGCAAGCGATATATCGCCGAAGCCCAACACCGCCCGACCGTCGGCGCTAGCCGACCGAAGATATTCCTTCAGCGCCTCCATTTCAATGTCGCTTCGCTCTTGAAGCGCGGAAATCACCACGTTTTTATAACCGGTTTCTTCGACCAATTCCCGGTAGGCGGTCATGATCCGCTCATGCCCGGCCTCATCTACCGCTCGCCCCGACCGAGGCGCCTCTTCCTTTTCATCGGGTTGCGCCGCCTCTCGGCCTTCCTCCTGGAAAGCCGCCGCCGCTTTGTCCGGGATGAATCGCACCATCAAGTGCGGCTCCCCGCGAAGTTGAACGGCGCCGGCGCGGACGGCGTCCGAGGAAAGAGACCAATCCCCGGTTCCCAGGACGGCCCACCCCTCCCTGCTTGCCAACAGTAAGTATTCCTTCAGGGTCTCCATGTCGATGCCGCTTCGCTCTTGAAGCGCGGAAATATTCACGTTTTCAATTTGATGATAATCTTCATCGACCAATTCCCGGTAGGCGGCCATGATCCGCTCATGCCCGGCCTTACCCACCGCTCGCCCCGGCTCGGCAGGCCGG
>CAZBLJ010000020.1:0-8255 GCA_964492605.1 uncultured Puniceicoccaceae bacterium | reverse complement strand
CATGATCCGCTCATGCCCGGCCTTACCCACCGCTCGCCCCGGCTCGGCAGGCCGGTCACTCGCCGCGTTATCACGCGCCTTCTTAGCTTGTTCGATTTCCGATAACCGGCGGTACACGTCCACCAGCATGTTCTCGAAGGTTTCCACCTCTCTCATATATTTAGAATGCCTGAACTTGACAACGGCTTTCATCTTCCCGAGCAATTCCCGGACGATCTCGATCAGGCTTTGGGCCGCGGTCGGGCTTTGTTCCGCCAGCTTATCCCAAAATTGCCGGGTCATGAACAACTCCCCGGCGGAATAGGCCAGGTATTCCTCCATGATCTTGTCGCGGGGACGCTTTTTCAACTTTTTCTCAGCGTACGCGTTGTTCAGTTGCTCCTCGAACTTTAAAAACCGTTGTTTCGAAAGTCCGGAATCGAGGGCCGCCTTCAACAACTCCCGGTACAACTCCGGGTGGCGATTCCTCAACCGGTGGATTGCCTCGTGGCCGATCGTATGGACCACGGCGTGGTCTCCTTGCACGTTCAGGTACACCGTATCGGGGGTTTTTCTATTCACGAAGCCGTTGAGTTGTCTATCTGCACGGAAAAAGATCACCCGTTTAAACCCGGCTACCTCCGAAGCCACCGCCGTCAAATCCTCGCGTTCCGGAAAATCTTCCGTCACGATCTCGGCGTCCGGATCAAACTTTAGCCGGATGTGCGCGAGTCCGGCTTCCGCGCCCTCCCGGCTTATCCCACTTTCCTCTTGGAAAGTATTCGACGCGGTATCCGGGGAAAATCGAACCATCAAATGGGCCTTCCCCGCAATATCAATGGCGCCCCTTTTGACGTCATCCGAGGCAAGCGATATATCGCCGAAGCCCAACACCGCCCGACCGTCGGCACTGGCCGACCGAAGATATTCCTTCAGGGCCTCCATATCGATGCCGCTTCGCTCTTGAAGCGCGGAAATCTCCACGTTTTTAAGTCCGGTGTCTTCGACCAATTCCCGGTAGGCGGCCATAATCTTCTCATGCCCGGCCTCATCTACCGCTTGCCCCGTCCGAAGCTCCTTTTCCTCCACCCGCCCGAGTTGCGCCGGTTCATCGGGTTGCACCGCCTCCTGGCCACGCGCCTCGCTTCCCTCTTGGGAAGCCCCTCTTCCCGCAGCCGCCTCGCCGCCTTGATCAGGCCGATCATCGGCGTGGGCGGGCACGCCGTCAGCAGTTCGTTGTTCATCCGTCCCCCCTTCCCGCGCCGGCGCATACGCCGGCTTTTTGCTTTGCCGTTCCCGAAGCGCCCCGGCCACATCCGCCGGGGACGCCCCTTCGGAATAGCTATCCAGCACCGTTAAAAGCGCGTCCTCCATTCGCCGGACGTCATCGAAATAATCGCCCGCCTCGAAGGGCGAAAGCCCGAACAAGGCTTCCTTCATTCGGCGCAACACTTTCAGCACCGCATCCAGTATCGAAAGCGCCTTTTGTGCGTCCCTCTCCGCCAAGCGATCCCAAAACGCCGGCGACATGAATCTCGATCCGGCGAAATCGCTGATCATCTCACGCGCTATCTTATTGCCGAGAGACGACTCCGGCGTTAACCCTTCCAGTTGTTCCCGATTAAGGGCGGGAAGTCCGGCCTCCCGACGCGACTCGTTCCATTCGCTCGCATACTCCCGGAACTTTTGGGCATTGACCGTATCGAAAAACGTCGAAAGGATATGCTCGTATAAAGCCGGGTCCCTGGCCTCCACAGCATGGAGGGTTTCGTGGCCGAGGATGAACGCAAGCGGATCGCCGTTGGTGTTGATGAAGACCGTCCCCGGATCTTCCGGGGTCATAAACCCGTTTATGTTCTTTTCCGAGGCAAACAAAATTACCCGGGAGAATTTTCCCAAGACGCCGGCCATCCGCAAAATCGCCTTCCGTCCAGGGAAATCCCCCTTGACGATCACGGCGTCCTGCGCATACTTCGAGAGAACCGCCTGATCTTTTTTCCGGGGCTTCGTCAGGATTGATCGTCTTTTCTTAGCAGCCCCCGTATCCACTCCCGAAGCCGGTCGTAGCTGTTCATCTCCTCTTTTCTCCGGTCGTGCGGTCGCTTCACCTCCCTCGGCGTCCTCTTGTCCATCCGTCTGTCCCTCCCTTATTTGTCCGGTTTCGGCGTCGGCCCCGGCGGCGGCCCCGGCATCATCGGCGGTTCGTTCACCGGCAATGCGTTGGCCTCCTCCATCGCCTGCAGGTGCATCGCCATCAACACTTCGTTTTCCGTCTTCTTCTTTTTCTTCGCCGACATTCTCTTTTTCGCCACGTGTTTTTCCATCCGTCGCCTCCGTTTTTTCCTCGATGCCCTCCCTGGGCGTGACTTTCGTTTTCTCCGCGATCGCCTCTTGCCCCGCGTCCGCGATCTCCTTTTCCGCCAGCGGGGCGCGATTTTCCCAAAGCACCTCGTTTTGTTCCTCGGTAAAGCGCTCCCGCATCTTCCTCGCCATCGCCTTGAGGTACGTCCGTAAGAGGGCCGGACTTCTCCGGTTTTCCCAAAGCGCTTGCGTAAGAACCGCCTCGAACTGCGGGCCGGTCTCCCCGAAAATATTCATCTGTTGGGTGAAGTCGGTCAGCCCCGCCTCCCCCTTGGCAATCGACCGTGCGTTTAGTACCGCTTGGGATAGCGCCGCCGCGAACCTCGCCATCAGCGAAGGTTCCGCGCCGTCGATGACGAAGCCACGCGCCTTGGCGAAGTCCGGGGCCGCCGCTTCCAGCGCGTTCATTAGGTTCCGGGAATCCTCGTCCAACTCGGCGTATCGAAGCTTCGTCAGGGTGTCGTCGCCGTATGCCCGCTGGAACAAGGCCGTCATCACACGCCGGATCAACGATTGGTTGGCCCGACCCTCGGGCGTAAAATATTTCGTCCGGTTTCCCGCACTGATAACCTCGTTGGCGAAGCTCGTCACGAAATCTTGGTTGGAGTCGGCGGACAGGTTGGCCGGCGCTTCATCCGGAATGGAAAGCGACCCCAACATAGCGGGCGTCAGCTTGTCCGCGTCCACTTTAGCGTCTTCCTCGACCGTCATTCCCTGGGACTTCGGATCGTTCGCTCCACGCGCGAACGCCACTCGGTCCGTCCCGGTCAACCGCTCCCTCGCAAGAAACGGCCGGGACATTCCCGCGATCACATCCGGATCAATGCCGAAGGCGTCCGCGTTGTCTATGAGATATTGCTTGTACTCATCCGCCGAAACCATCCCGTCCCGGTATGCCAAAAGTACCATCAAGTACCGCCCGTTTCCGGACTCCACCCGGCGGTCGGCGCCGACAACGGGAGCGCCGCCATCCACCGTGGTGTCACTGCCGAGCAGCTCCGGCTTTATCTGGCCGGCCCTTGCCGAAACCCATTGGCGCAGTGTCTTCGACCCCCGGTCACGGGGCTGTAATTCCTCGGGGTACACGTCCCGGTTTTCGTTGAACTCCGCGTCGTGGGAGGGGATGAAGTCTTCGATCTCCCGAACCACGTACTGCGTCTCCACCTTTTGTTCCCCGTCCGGTGTGAAGACCGGCACAGTCTTCCCGCGATTCGGGCCGGGGGTCGGCGAGCGCGTTTCTTCGTACCGCCTAAAGTCGGACACGCTCGACTTCGCGAGCGCAGTCCGGTTATCGGACAACGCAAGTCGGATTCGATCCGCCGCCTGCTTCGGATGCGACGGCGCTTCTTCGATCAACCCCTTTTGCGCCGCGAAGGTCCGCTCTTCCTGGGCAAGGCCGTTTACGAATTCCTCGTATTCCGGCATCTCCTTTTCTTGCCGAACTTGCGTGCGACGGGCCTCAACCGCATTCCGTACCCGAACGAGCATCTCCGCCGGATCGACGGCATCTTCACCCGCGGCGGCCACCTCGTCGGCAACTTGCCGCTCTTCCACCGATAGGGTCGCAAGGTAACCGTCCAAAGCTTGGCGTTTTTTATCCGTTCTTTTATTTCGCTTTTTCGGCGACGGTTTTTTCTCCGCCGGTTTCTCCGCACTTTCCTGTTCAAGCGTAAGTGTCGGCGCACCTTCCGGCCGGGGTACCGGCGCGGCGAACCGGCGGTTGGTCTCCCCTTCTCCCGTCCGTGCGGGCGGCGGTTTCGTTTTTTTGCGTGCGGTCGTCGCAACACGCCGGCGGCGGGCCTCATCCGCGCCACCCGCACGCGCAACTTCGCGGGCATACACGTCCACCGGCCCGTCGCCTTCGAACTCCGCGTCCACTGCGTCGATGTCGTCGAGTTCGACCACACGCTCCAGCGCGTAGGTTTTTGCATCGGCGTCAAGGTCCTCCTCCAAGGCGTCGGCCTTGGCCACGTGCTGCGCTCGCCTCGCACGGTTCGGGTCGATCCTTTCCCCGATGGGGGCCGCCGCCGCCGCCCGCTCCACCGCACCTTCCGGTTTCCCATCCGGCTTCTCTTCCGGATCCTCTACCGGCTTCGGTTCGGTCGGTTCCGGCGTCGCTTCCCGCCCGGCGTCCGCCATGGGTGCGTCTTTCTTCGCCTCCTTTTTCGCCGCCTTTTTGAGCCGGCGGTTCTCCCGTTTTTGGGAGTCGGTCAAAAAGTCGATACCGTGATAGGACGCGCTCAGCGTCTCAACGGCGCCGCCCATCAACAGACCGCCGGCAATGCCGGTCCCCGTCGCCTCCGCCTGTTGGGCCAAAAACTCCTTGGAGGTCGCAATCTCAATGAACTTATCCACGATCTCCTTCGCATCCGCGTCCGGGTTCTTACCGTACACCCGCGCCCACATCTCGGGGTAGGTTTGAAATAACTCTTCGACCCCCTCGCCGACGGCGACCTCCGCCATGCGCTTCGCGGAATCGCCCATCACAATTGCGGCAACCTCCATCTTGGTAAGTTTCCCGGCGGCTTTCCCGACGGCTTTTCCCGTAGCTTCCCTCGCGGCTTTCTTCGCGGCTTTCTCCGCGATTTTTTTCGCGACTCCCTTGGTCACCGCGCCGCCCATCACGCGGATCTGCATCAAGTTCCCAAGCGATTCCACCGGCGCGGAAATCAGCGCCGCGATGGACGCCGCGTCCGCCGCCCGCGCGGGATCGACTCCATCTTCAACGAGGTCGTCATAGGTACTGCCCATCAAATGAAAGTACAACTGCGCCGAACCAAGCAACGGGTTGATAGCAGTTCCCCCCACGCCCGTCGAGGTTTCGGAAACGCTCGCCATCGCCCTTTCCCAAAAGTTGTTCAGTTTTTCGTACCGGTATCTGTCCGGGATCTGAAATACCTTGGCGTCGGCCGCCTTGCGCAGCGTTTCGGCGACGGGCAAAATCCGCTCCGCCCGCTCGGCGGCCAGCCTCTTCGTCGCCTCGGCAACGGCCGCTTCGCTCTCCAGGTCATGCCCGTGCCGTGATACGAAGTCTCGCCAATAGCCGGTTTGATCCGCCACCGTCAACGCATGGATGCTGTTCCGGAGATTCCGGGCGGTGCTTTCCGGGTCCAAAGAGTGATGTTCGAGGTGCGTCGCCATCCCGCCAAGTTGCTTACCGACACCGGATTTGGCGTAATGCACGCCGATTTTTGCCATCTTTACCGGGCTGATTTTCGGAATGTCCTCCACCGGTTTTTGGAGATACCCCAAGCCGGCGGGGAGGTTTCCCGTCACGATATCTCCAAGGACGCGCATCGGCGTTACCTTGTCCTCGCCCGGCTTCGTAACGCCCGGCTTCGGCTCGGCCTCCGCTCTTGCGGCCGCCTCAATCGCCTCCATCTTTTTGTTCCATCTCTCGTATACGCCCAACTCGGAGCCGGTGGCTTCGGCACCGGACGCTTCCGTGCCGGGCTTCGGCTCGGCCTCCGCTCTTGCGGCCGCCTCAATCTCCGACATCCTTTCGTTCCATCTCTCGTATATGCCCATATTCTAATTCCTCCGGTGTCTCCTCCCTCCCCTCATTCGGTTAACCCCGCTCGGCGCCGACCACGCCCCCGCGCTTTTCCCCGCGTTCTCGGGCGCGCTTTTCGGCGCGCTCTTTCTTACGTCTCGCTATTCCCCGAAGCCGCTCCTTTTGTCCGCAGCTCAGGCAGCGGCTGCCCCTTGCGTCGGCGGCGTTAAGATCCTTCGGATATTCGGATCTCGGAAGAGATCGCCCGCAATGCACGCATGTTTTCGGCGCGCTTATATAACAGTCGTTACAGACATCCGCGAGCCGATGCGGCGTCCGGTACGCCTCCGGGAAATCGGTGATCGGACGGAGTCGGTTGCACGAAAAACACTTCTTGACTACGCGGCGCTCGCACTGGAAACACGGGAATTCTCCCTCGTTTTTTTTCATGAACTTCCGCGCCGCCGCCTTGTCCATGCCGGCGATCATTTTCCGCCTGGCGTCGCAAGACGATTCCGGGATTATCCCGTCGCCCCCCGCGTGCGGACAGTGGATAGTTTTCTCCCAAGTCCGCTCCATCGTCGCCGGCATTGCGCGGTTGGAGGTCTCGAATCGTCCCGAGTCGTAATCCGGTTCCGGGTCGAGGTCCCGTCGCATCAGTCCTCCGTCTTGTTGCTATTATGCGGCCCCTTGGTAGCAGCAATTATCAGGTCTTCGAATAGGATGGGGACGGTATCGGCGAAGCCGCGCAGGCAATCCCACATCAAGGCGCGGATCTGTGGATGAGCGGCGGGTGAGGTTCGAAGACGGAATATGTGCCGCCACTCTCGAAGGTTGGCGGTCACTATAATTTCCGCTTTCAGGGATTGGGGCAATACATCCCGCGCTTGTTCGGGGGGATGGTATTCTTGAAGCAACGTCAAGTAAGCGTATTCGGCAGTCTGCATCGCGTGTATCCACGCGTCTTTCGCCGTTTGCGGCCAATCGTCCCACCATGCAGGTTTGATGAATATCATCTCGCCGGTATAACGGACATACCGGGTCGATTCCTGCGAATAAGAAGCCAGCCGGTGCCGGACCAACTCATGAGTTACGCCCCGGTTCGTGAAAAAGCGGACCGTGGCGGTTGCATGCTCGATCACCGATTCGTGACCCCGGCGGATCAGCATATCGGCGAAACGTTCCGCCGATCCCTGCGTGATTTTATCCTCCGACTTATAGCATGTCCGACCGGCCGTTTCGATGAGCGAAAGCGCTTCTTCGGGTTTTCGGATCCATTCCCAATATTGAGTTTCAATCTTCATGTCGTTTCCTTTCGTTGGATAGCTGACCGGCGGGTATTTTCAATGGTAAGTTGTTGTTGTTCTGATGCGAATTTTTTAGCTAATTCGGCAACTGAGTAATTCGACCGAAACCTCCGAAAAGATTTTTTATCCATCGCTTCGAGTCCCATCCATATTTCGGGGAAGTCATTATACAAAACTCTTAGCTCGTCTATCCTCGATAGTGGGCAACACCAGCACGAAACCCGATGAAATTGCTCATATAAACCATCCCAATCCAACCCTTTCGAATAACAATATTCAAGCGCTTGTTCCCCGGTTACTCCCCATTCAACAAGTGGATATAAAATCTTTCGTCCGTCCCTGTTTTTCTTTGTTCTATGTTTTTCGTCGAAAGCAATGCCATGATATTCAATTATTTCGCTTGGTTGTACATCGATCGAAGCAACAAAATGTTTGTATGTATCTCTTTTTTGGGCAGTGCACCACCTATTTTGAAAATCAGGCCATCCGTAGCCCCGATACCCCTTACGTTTGCCGCGAGATTTTACACGATCAGCAAACCAATAGTCGAAATCAAATATTACACTTTCGATTTTTAAAGGCTCAATCATAGATTGAACCTTTTCGATATGGTCATACATAGCGGGAAATTCTTTTGTTGTGTCTACATATATAATCTTGTCTATTGGAATACCTTTTTCAAGCATCATCAACAGCAATGCTGTTGAATCTTTTCCACCGCTAAAGCTTATTATATTCATCTTCCACCACCTCCCTACTCTATTAGTCACGCCGAATTTCAAATTCGATGTTTTGCATCGCCTTTCGCAGATCTTTCAAATCCTCCCCCTTATGTCTGTGTCGCCAAAGATACGTGACCGCATTACCCAAAAAGAAAGTCATTTCGCCAACAATTTGTTTGCACTCGAAATGCGGATGCCAGTTGTAATGCCATGGCACCGTAACATCATCCGACTCGAAACTTTCGGGACAGAGGACATACTCACCCCCTTTTTTCTCTACATCCGCCATATACTTTTCGAGACACTTTCGGCTTTTTCTTAAGAAGTGTACTTTTGAGTTGTTTCGAACTTCGTTAACGACAAATAAGTAAAAAAGTGTTTCCGCAAGTGTTG
>CAZBLJ010000019.1:0-20254 GCA_964492605.1 uncultured Puniceicoccaceae bacterium | reverse complement strand
CGCCATCTTGCAATCCCCAGGTGTAAACCAGCAACTCATCCGGCAATTCAGAGCCGTCCGCCGTGCGCACATCGCGAAGGTGCAGGCTGACGAGGCAGTCTGGATAAGGCACGCTCCCCGGCGCAGGAGCGAACGTTCGGTCAACGATCACTCCGGTTGCCGGGATGGAGGCGTCGTCGTCGGCCCCGGGTTCAGGTTCCCTCGCTTCGGCCGGTGGAGCGGCCTCTGGCAGTTCCATCAAACGCCAGTCGCCCTGGGAAAGTTCGCGGGTGGCGAACTGCCAGACCACGGTATCCACTCCGGCGAGCGGATTGCGCCCCCGGCTGAGCCGGCGGACTAACTCGGTGCGGGCAGCATGAGCCCCGCCGGCGTTCAAGGCGATCTTCTCCACGGGTCGCCCCGACGCGGCCTGCAACTGCTCGGCCAGACCGGCATCGGCGCCCCAGCCCAGGCCTTCCTGTGAATAAATATTGGTGAAGCTGTCGCCCAGAAGAAGGACCCTTTTGTCTGATGTCGGTTCCCCTTGCGGACGCTCCAATTGAACGGTCTCGGGCTGAATCAGGTTTTCTGCCTCGGGCAGGCGGAGCATCACAGCGATGTCGCCGAGGTTCGTGACGGTCTCCTCCGCTACCTCAAAGTCCGGTTTAAGGTTTTCCGATTCCAATAGTACTGCCAATTCCCGTGCAACGGCTTGCATCCCCTCAAACGACCAGTGTGTATCGGTCTTCAAGTAGGCCGGGGTTCCGCTCTTATCTTCGAAATCCGCAAGCAGAGGCAAGGGATTGAAAACCTGGACGCCTGATGATTCCATCTCCCCGAGGAAGGGTTTGAATGAGGCGTTGACAATTGGAGGCGAAACCCGCCCCGGTGCGAGAATCAGGGCACGGCCTTCAATCGACGGCTTCACGGGCGTAGGCATGATCAGGAGCCGGATGCCGCGATCCGCGAGCTGTTCCTGAAATTGAAGAATCGCCTTGCGCGGGTCGGGCTGCGGCGGTCCTGCGTATTCGTTGCCCGCCATGGAGCGGGCTTCCAACCACTTGAGGGAAAGAAAGGGCGGCCCCGTCAGGTGATCCACATCCGCGCGGTAGAACAACCAGCCGTCGCGCCCGATATAAGCTTCTTCGTTGCCCAGGCCAAAGATTCGGGTGAGCGCTTCCTGGACGGGGCCGAGCAGAGTTTTGGTGAGAAAAGAGCGATCCTCGACCTCTTCCTCATACAGATCGATGGCGCGCAGTGCCGCCGCGTTGGAAGCCATCAGGCGGTTGAAGAAACCACCGTCCGTGCGCCAGCCCTCAACCGCACTCCTGACGACCTTGCCGACGGCCAAGGGAGTGGGCACACCCTCTTCTTCATCAACCAGCTCAATGGCGACCTGGGTCAACGGCACCCCGTAGATGCCGACCAGAAAAAAGAGGACCAGGAACCAGGCCTTGGGCGTGGAGACCAGGGTATGTCCGAGATCCCGGCGGGCTTCTTCCTCGCGGGTCGGCGTGCGGGCACCGTCTGGTTTTTTCGACTGAGCCATACTAGAAAATAAAGTAAATGAAGGGATTAAAGGACTGCGTGGTAAGGAGGATCACGCTGAGAACCGCGAGTCCGCAAAGGTAGGCCAGCTTGGGCCAGGTCAAGCGCTGGGTGAAATCCCATGACTGCGGGGAGAACCAGATGATCGCGGCTCCCAGCAGCATCCAGAGGAGATAGTAGGGCTGATAGATTACCCCCTGGATCAAAGCCGCACCTTCGCGGGGATCGACCATCCCGAACATCATGCCCAGGTAGCGCAGAGCATCATCGAGATCTGCCGCTCTGAAGAAAACCCATGCGATGCAGACGATGACAAAGGTGATCAGCATTTGCAGCCAGCCGGGCATCCGTCGCCATGGACTGCTCTTCCCCTGGGCACGTTCAAAGCCGAGCATTCCTCCGTGGATGGCACCCCAAATGACAAAATTCCAGGAAGCGCCGTGCCAGAGTCCGCCGAGCAGCATGACCATAGCGAGATTGACATAGGTTCTCCCCGAACCCTTGCGGTTGCCTCCCAGAGGAATGTAGAGGTAATCCCGCAGCCAGGTGCTGAGCGAGAGGTGCCAGCGCTGCCAGAACTCGGTGATGGATTTCGCCAGGTAGGGCGAATTGAAATTCTTGGGGAAGGTGAACCCGAGCATCAAACCGAGTCCGATTGCCATATCGGAATAGGCGCTGAAGTCGAAGTAGATCTGGAAGGCATAGGCGATGATGCCAAACCAGGCGTCGAGCACGCCCCCTCCCCCACCCGACTCGAAGGCCATATCGGCGATCTTGCCGGAGGTGTTGGCGAGCATGACCTTCTTCGCGAGTCCGCACATGAACAGAGCCACCCCGCGCGAGAACTTGTGGAGGGTGTGGGAGCGCTGGCGAAGCTGGTCGTCCACCTCCTGGAAGCGGATAATCGGTCCGGCCACCAGTTGCGGAAACAGCGAAACGTAGCAGGCGAAGTCGATGAAATTGCGGATCCCGCGCGCCTCGCCCCGGTAGATGTCGATGGAGTAGCTCATCGACTGGAAGGTATAGAAGCTGATACCCAGCGGCAGCGTGATCCGGAAGAAGGTGTCCCAGCCCGCGCTCTCCCAACCAAGGGCGCTCACGATCTGGTTGTAGTTTTCGATGCCAAAGTTGAAGTATTTGAAGAACCCGAGCAGTGCCAGATTCGAAACGATGGAAACGGTTAGCGCGATTTTTTGTTTACGACTGCGCGTGCCGCCCTCCTTCTTCGTCGCCAGCCGCTCGATCGGCTCTTTCCACCGGCTGCCCAGACGTCCGGCAATTGCCAGACCGCAAACGTAGTCCACCAGTGTGGACCACAGCATGAGCACGACGAAAAGCGGATTGGCCCAGCCGTAGAACGCATAACTGAGGAGCGTCAACAACAGGTGCTTGCCCCGCTTGGGCGCGAGGTAATACAGCAGCAGTGCCAGCGGCAGGAATTGAAAAAGAAATATGAGCGAACTGAAAACCATGGAGAAACCGGGGTCCGGGCCTTATCCCGTATGCGTCATCGAATGACAGGTATCGGCACCCAACCGCGGGAGGCCTCGGTCAGGTCGCGACTGGAAAAGACCCAGACAACGGCCTGCTTGCCCGCCAGGTTGGCATCGTCCCCCCGCCTCCGGGCCAGCCGTGCCCTTGGCAGGTTGACTCCCCCACCCTGATTGGCCACCAGATCGACACCCACGCCGGTCTCCGCAAAAAAGTGATCCGGGAACCCCGCGCCGGAAGCTTCGATGCCGCCGTTGATAGGCTGGTGGTAAACCAGCAAATGACTGTCTCCGATCAAAACGACCGGACTCTCATCGTCCTCCACCGAACCCTCTTGCGCTTCCACGCGGGTAATGGAGAAGACCTCGGGTTCGTAGCCTTCGAGTTCTCCCATCGTGACCAGATCACCCAGTGCACTCACCTCGGCCTCCCCGGTCACGGCCTTGCCTTCGGCCTCTTCGTCGAGCCAGTCGGCCCCGGCCAATTCATCCGCAACCGCCTTAACCGCAAACTCCATACCGGCGGGACTCCAATGCGAATCCTGCCGGGCGAAGGGCGCGGTTCCCGAAGCGCGCATGGCGCGGAACTCCGGGGCCAAATCAACCACGGTCACCCCCGCTTCCTGTAAACGGCTGACAAAATCCTCATGCGGACCGTCGGCCAGGGCGTCGGGAGCAAGCTCCGCCACAAGTTTATCCGGATACACCGCCGCCTTATCCGGCACGGGAACGACGATCAGCTCGATTCCCTCGTTGGCCAGCATCTCAGCAAAGCCTGTAACCACTTCGAGCGGATCGCTGCCACCGGCTCCCTCGCGCGGCCAAATTGCCGGGAGGCTGTAACTGTTCGCTCCGCTCTTTAGAAACAGCCAGTCGTCGGAGCCCTCGATGACGGCCCCCTCCGCACCTTCGGCGACGGCAGCCAAGGCCTGTTGTGCAGGCTCTCCAGCCGAAACCGGGATTGGGCCTGCCAGAACGCACGAAGCTACAAGAGTGACAAAATATAAGATTCCAGTCTTCATTTATTTGCGGATTTGGATGGTTTTTTCTCTACTAGGTTTCACTCGATGCTAATGTTGATTGCTTTCACTTCCCGCAAACCGTGTTCGCCGTAGGCGGAAAGCTCGATATCATAGATACCCGGCTCCGAATAGGTGTGTTCGATAAACATCCCGCTTTTTCGCGTGCCGTCTCCGAAATCCCAGACGGCCATGATAGTGTCTTCGGATGCAGTGGCATCGAAAAACAATTTGCGGGAATCACCCCGACTCTCGTGCACACGTATCTCTGGAACGACCTCATCATGAACCTTCCCGACAGGAGAATCAAACGCATCCAGCGAAATGGTGAACTCGCACCAGTTAAACCCTTTGGGTCCGTCTTCTGTCTTAGCGGATAGTCCCACCCAATAGCTTCCAGGTCGGTCAAACTTGATTTCAACTTCAGAACCCTGACGCACCTGCATTTCCTTATCAGCGATATACCAGAGGGCATTCTGTGCATCGGTGGCGAGAACAGCGGTTGATCCCTCGACATCAACAGCAATCTCAGGTGGAATACCCTTCGAGCGGAGATTTTCCAGATGTGCGGTCAGCATCGCCGCTCCAAAGTCCGTAAGATGCTCAGTGTCCCGGAAATGGTTCCAAGCAAGAAAATGTTCAAGCTGGTTGTTTGTATCCTCAAAGTCGAAATTATCAAAACGTTCCTCCAATCCTTCCAGATAGGATACGATCTGATCGTACCCATCGCCTGTGGTCCCATATTCGTCCAGGATTTCTCCAAATTCGGCAACCATCGGGTTCATCGGAGGAATGAAAGCAAGAACCTCAATTCCATCATTCTCCAACTCCGACAACATCTCCTCAAAAGCTTTCTGAGCTTCTTCGGAAATCACAAACGAATCTTCCTCCAACTCGAAATCAGGTCCGTAGGCTTTTCGCAGGCGTTCGCCAACATCCTCCCGCAGTGTCCGCTGATCGGTCGGCTCTTTTTCCAATTGCCCCACCCCACCCGGAATCCGGGTCTCATACCCGTTTGGCAGAAGATGTTCACCGGAGGACGGAACACGCTCCCAGACCATGGGCCATCCCTTTTCAGCTAATTCCTGATCCTTTAGATGGCCGGTGGAACCAAAAGCTTCCCCGCCAATTCCAGGCTTGAAGTAATCCTCCGAAAAGATCCTTGGATTGACTCCGAGTATCACCGTCTCCATGTCGGGCATCCCCGTGGCAAGATACTCATGCGACAGGAAGCGCATCCAAGGCATACGCGTAGCATACACACCCGCGTTGTGGGCCAAAGCGGTAAAATGACTTTCCGCTGGATACAGGACGCCCGAGGCTATTCCCCGGGCGACCAAAGAATCGCCGACGGCGACCGCACGAAGCTGATTGCGCAATCCGACCAGCGTGGCAATTTTCTGGCTCTTGGCCTTGTCGCCGTAGTCAAAACGGCTGTCCGGCGGCAGATTCCGCCTCAATCGCTGATCCGTTTGAAAATATCGCAGTAGCTCAAAGTCCAAATCCCAACGGTCACTCACATACAATTCCTGAATCCCGGATACTTTATCAAAGGGCAGCAGCTTTAACTTGACGGTCTCTCCCTCCTTCCAATCAACCACCTCCTGTTCGACATCATCGTAAATGCCGTAGTGCGCAACAAGAATGCGCTCAGATTCCATCTCGCCCTCATGAACCTGCTTCACCTCGTAGAGATAATTAACCAAACCGTCCAGATAAACACCGAGTTCCTCCTCCGATGGGAGTTCCGACTTTTCTAGCAACGTAGCACTGACCACCACCTCCGATTTTATCGGCAAAAGACCAAAAAGGAGAATCGCGGCGGTAATAATGATTTGAGGTTTCTTATTCATGAGATGAATTGGTGCCCGGAAGTTGCTTTCGCAGAGACGGCAAATGTTCTTACAGAAGATTTTATTATCCTGACTATTTTTCCATCTAATAAGAATTTCAACACCATATTTAGAAAATTTTCCGGCGGATAGAGTGGTGTTGACTCTGATCCAGAAGAAATGGTCGAGACAAAAGTTTTCCTCCTCATCGACGGATCCGAATCGTCTCTGTCGTCGATTCCTTAGCACCCTCCTCATTGTAAATGGTCAACGTTACCTCGTAGCGACCCGGTCGCTGATACGTATGTTGCACAAAGAAACCGGCACCCTGGTTGCCATCGCCGAAATCCCAAACCGCCATGACCGCATTATCGGACTGGGTGGCATTGAAAAAGCGAACCTGCGGGATATTGCGCCCTTCGTGCACCTTGAGAACGGGTTCTGGTCGTTCCCAGCGATCCACCTCGGCCTCCGCCCCCTCGACGGCCACCTCCGTCCAGTTGCTTCCGGCCCGGTCGCTCCCGCGGACCTTGCCCGAGACGCCGACCCAGTAGGTTCCCGGTTTTTCAAAGGTGTGTGTCACCTCCTGCCCGACCAACACGGTTTCATCGGAGAGCATCCACCGCGCGTCGGCAGCATTGCTCTTTAAAGAGACGGTCCGACCCTCGACCCTGGCCTCCATACGCGGTGCCTCTCCCTTCGGCCGCAGGGCTTCGATGTAGGAGGTGAGCATGGCACCCCCAAAATCATTGGTGTGGTCGGTATCATGAAAATGCTCGATCTTGAGAAAGTGCCGGGCCTTGCGGTCGATGTCGATGAAGTGGAAGTGGGGAAAGCGATCCTCAAGGCTCTTCAGGTAGGCAACCAGGCGGTCATAGCCCTCGGGCGTCGTGCGGTCCTCGTCGATGATGCCGGGATAGTCCAGCACCACGGGTGAAATCGGGGGCTTGAAGCCGAGGATGTCGAAACCGCGGTCGGCGGTGCGCTCCAGCATCTGCTCAAACCGTGCCTGGGCTTCGGGATCGATGCGATAGGACTCCGGAGACGCATCACCGTCTTCATAGCGCCGGTCCAGACGTTGCTCGACGGTCCGTTTGACCTTTTGGCGCTGTTTTTCGTCGGGGACTTCCAGGGTCCCCAAGCCGGGAATCGACTTTAGCTCGTAGCCGTTGGGAAGGATTTGGTCGCGTTCGAATCCATCCACCAAATCCCACGGCAGCCTCCAGCCATTCTCGGCAAGTTCCATGTCGGCGCGGTAGCCGGGCGTGTTTCGGACCGGATGAGACTCCAGGTCGCTTTTACCCTCCTTAAACATCCTGGGATTAATGCCCATGATGAAAAGCTCCAGATTGGGCATATCGACCAGGTAGTCCTCCGCGACGGTGATCGTCCAGGGCAAATGGGAGGATGGTTTGGCCGCGTTGTGTGCGACCGCGACAAAGGGACTCTCTATCGGAAACAGGGCCGCCGGGCTGATGCCATGCCAGGTCTGCGAATCCCCGCTTGCCACCGCACGCAGCTGGTTGCGCAGGCCAACCATGGGTGCGAGTGCACTCTCCTGTCCACTGTCGCCGTAATCAAAGCGACGCTTGGGAGGCTTCCGCCGCTCCAGATCCTGATCGACATCGTGGTAGCGGGTCAGGACGAAATCCAGATCCCAGTTATCGCTCAGATAAATCTCCTGAATCGACGGAACCGCATCAAAGGGCTTCACCTTCAAGCGCACTTTTTCGCCCACCTTCCGGCTCGTGATGTCCTGTTCCTTGTCGTCGAAAACCGCATAGTGGCTGACGAGAATCCGGTCCTCGCTCAATTCGCCCTCCAGCACTTCGTCCACCTCGTAGAGATAATTGGCGAGTCCCTCCAGATAGGCTCCCCGTTCCTCTTTGGTCGGCGTGGGCGATTTTTCCAGCAGAGTGGCCCGCAACTCGATTTCCGCCGTAGCCGTTCCGCATAAAAGGAAGAGGCTCAGGATCGAGACCCGTCCAAAGCTGATAGAAAAAGCGCCTGGGGAATGCTGTAGTCTGCGGAAAGCAAATTTTTTATCATCAAGCATCATCTCAGTCATCCGTTTTTTTCGTGGGCAGGTCCAGGCGCTCATTGATGACGCCGCGCGCCGCATCGAGCAGTTCGGGTTTCATTTCGTTATAAGAGCGGGAGAAAAGAATGCCGTGGGCACCGGCTTCGAAACAGGCTTCGGTCGATTCCCGGATCAGCTCGGGTGTCTCGGCATCCTCACCGCCGGGGATGCCGATGCCCAGACCCGCCATCACCGGGTTTGGCTGTTCCTTTGCGTAGCGTTCGAGTTCATACCGAACCCAGTGGGCGCCAAAAGCGACTGCTCCTTCCGTCTCTTCCAATGCGGGATACTGGTCGATGGAGTGCCCCTGGACAGACTGAATGAATTCGCGGGCCGTTCGCATGGGCAAGTCTTTAAAGAGGACTGATTGAAGTCTGTGCAGGCTCTTGCGCGCTCGATTGCCCGAGGCTCCCATGTAAACGGAGGGCTTGAGCCAATCCGCATATTCAGCAATCCGCACAGGGTTGTCACCGGCCCGCCATAAAAATCCGCTGGTCATGGAATTGTGTTGGATGTGGCAACCCACACGGATATCCGGCTTCACCATCTTTACGGCACCCGCCACCCGCGCCCGGTAATCATGAAGGCCATCCCACCAGAGCTGATCCCAGGCCAGGATCTCAGGGTATTGCATAAAGAGACGCCAGATCGAGATGAACCATCCGGCCGGGGGAGCGGGTTCATCGGCCTGGGCTTGATCGACCAACCTGGCGAGCTTGCGATATCCTTCCTTCGCTCGTTCCGGATCGATCCCTCGCAGCCTTCCGGCGCTTTGACAGTGCTCGCAGAAGCAGAATGCGCTCATGGGTCCGAACATGCCTCCTCCGAACACGGTGGCCAGAGGACCCTTTCGCTCATGCATGAACATGATGCTGTCGATCCAGGGCTTTGACCGAATCAATTCTTCGTAGCTGCTGATCTGAAAATCGATCCAATCCGGATTCCGCATACAGGACTCCCGGATGGTGCGCCCAAAACAATCGACCTGAGCGATGGGACTATACGGGGCATAAAAAGGTTGATACCCCCAGACCGCTTCACCCATCCCCAGTGTCAGCGAAAGGTTGCGCTCTTCCAGGATAGGCTCCAAGCGGTCAAAGACGTCCTTGCCATCCACAATGCCTTGCGTCGGATGCTGTCGGGGACCCCCCGCTTTCCCGGCCTCAGTGCGCCGGACCGCATTGTGCTCGAAGACCATTAGATTGTTGATGGGCAACTTGGCGCGAATCGCATCGATCTCCCCTTCCGGATCATCAAAAAACTGCTCCGCGCCTGTCTGTATGCTGAGCATGAAGTTCTCCATGGGGTCGGCCTGGGGATCAAATTCCCAGCCGACGCTCTTTTTATCCGTTAGCGAAAACGGGTCGAAACGTACTGAATTGGAGTTGGTCATAAGGAAGTAATCGGGTCTGATTGGTTATTGGTTTGTTTCCAGGCCGTGCAAACGGCTAGAGCGAAAGGACGTATTCCACGAGGGCCTTGCGGTCCTCCTCGCTCAACTTTTCAAAGCGCGAGGTCTTGATGCGCAGTGCCTCCTCCATCGTGGCGGCGCGCCCGTCGTAAAGATAGGGAGCCGTGCGCCAGATCTCCACCAGGGTTGGAGTGTCGAAGGCGCGCCCCTCGTCCATTCCGGTGGAGTATCGCATGGAGTGGGTCTTCAGGTCGGTATAATACGGGCCGGGATGACAGTTGACGCAGCCGATGGCGTCATAGATTTCTTTTCCTCGTTGAGCCAGCGGGCTCAATTCGCCGTCGATGAGGCGCGGGCTGGGCTTGGGCTGAAGCGACTTTAGGTAAGCATCAATGTTCTGTGCATCTTCCTCGTTTACCTGGGCGAACTGGATGAAGCGAATCCCGGCACGCACCGCCACCTCGGCGCTGTCCCGAATGCCGGTAACCATCGCCGGCGGGGTCTCGTGGGCAAGGAGCATGCTCTTGGTCTGCTTGGGGTTTCCGATGCCGTCGTTGAGCAGATCCCAGTTCAGCGCATCGGTTCGGGCAGGACCCGGGTGGCAGGAGACACAGCTCTGCCATTGTTGAAAGCAGAGCCGGGCGTCGCCAAAACGCATCTCGCCCTTGCGCACTGCGTCCATCTCGGGTTGATCCCCGAGGGAAATACGGCGGATCGCATCCGTTTCGCCGGGGCGCTTGCTCAAGTCCACGATGGCCAGATTCCCGCTGAAATACTCGAGAACGAGAGCGTTTCCCCGCCAGGCGGCCAGGCTGCCCGGGCCGTCATCCAACGAATACCGAAGCCGACCGATCTCCGACATGATCTCGAGGTCGGTCGAAAGCCCGGCCGGATCCGAATAGGGGTCGTCGTACCCATAGTCATCGCCGTCTGCGCCGTCGGCCCCACTTTCAAGAGCCGACTCAATGCGCTGAAGCAAGGGTGCCAACGGCATACGACTCAGCTCGTGGGTGCCTGCATGCGTAATCGTCAGCCAATCGTTTTCCCCCGCGACCGTGGTGACGCCGAAGGGATTGGCTGCGCCCCGGTTCGTGTCGTCGAGGAGCACGGTAGCCAGCAGGGAGTGGCTGTCCATATCAATAACACTGACCGCATTGGTGTTCATCCACCCGCGCTCGAGCTGTGAGGTGGGCACTTGATACCGACCCAGAATGTGGGTCACGAACCCATAGCGCCCGGAGGGATCCGTCGTCATGTCCTTCAACCCGGAGGAACCATTGGGCAGAAGGATCCGGGTCGGGCGTTCAAAATTCGAGGTATCGATGACATCGATGGCTGCTGCCACATGATCATCCAGGGCATTCTGGTGCGGAAGAGCGTTTGCGACGAAGAGGAATGAGCCATCCGCCGAGGCCACCGCCGCGATCGGCTCGCGCGCGACGGGCACCGTAGCAATCCTCTGCCCGGTGGCCGTGCGATAAAACCCGACCTCATCCGTGAAACGCTGGCAGATGGCCAGAACGCGCCCTCCTTCGAGAAACACCGGCGACACCGGCGAAAACCCGGCGGCAAACTCCCGAATGATCCGCCCCTCCTCGTCGAACAGCACACACCACCCATCCTCGTGCCCCCCGGTAACGGCGACGATACCCGCTTCTTCGCTATAGGTGACGCCACTGCCCTCACTGGGCAGCGGGATACGTCGCTCGACCTCCTCCTTTTCAAGATCGACCACGAGAAACTCCCCGGCATCGGCTAAAACAATGTAGGCATTCGCCTTAGGATCGCTCACGGCAATATCCACCGGAGAGAGGTACTGGGCGGCTGCGGTGACAGCGGTCAGAAACAAAAGCACCGAGGCAAACCCTGCACGAGGAATCCGAAGTTCTCGCTTCCCAGGGGCTGCATCGCTTTGGCCTGATGACAATTCTCTCACAAAAAACATTCCGAAAGGGCTTTGCCGGGTTATTTCTCGACCGCAGAATCAGCGACGACTGCGTCGTTAAAAAACGAGGGGCATGTATCTGTAGGTTTCCAGGGCGAAGGCAGAAGGAAACGCACGCGCTGCAAACTTCCGTCCTCACCATACTGTGATTTGTCGATGACGGTGCCGTGATAGATTGCGTTGTGATCGACCCAGGTTACCAGAGCCAGCCATTCGTCCTCCGTCATTTTTGCTTTCACCTCCTCGCGGTGGGTTTCGTCGTTGAGGAGGGTCTGGATGAGCTTACTCTGGGTGGACCCGAACTGGTAGGGCATCGTGATGTCCGCGTTGTCGTGCCGATTCGAGATGGATACCAACATGCCCGGGTATTCGTTTTCCTGCATCTTACTGTTCATTCGGTCCGCGTCCCTGCCAGTGACAAGGGGGAACGATTCAATATTCGGGTGAAGCGGTTTGTGATAATCAACTTCTCGAATGGGCGTCGGATCTTTCGGCCCTAAGCCAAACATGGTGCGGTAGCTTTGCATGAACCCGCCGATCTCGCGGCTGGTGAACTCCAGCCCTCCCTCGGGGTTTTCCTGGCCGTGACACTCGACACAGTGCTTCTCCAGGATAGGCTGGATATGTTCCTGATAGTCCATGACCGTGTTCTCACCCCAGCTCGGTGGCTCGGGCGTCTGCGGTCCCTTACGCATGGTGCTGGCGGGAAAGTTGACCAGAGATCCTGCACTGATCGATTTGGTTTCATGGCAGCCCACGCAGCCCCGGAATTCACCCCGCTGCATGGTGAAGCTGGTTCTCATGCGGCGCACTTCAAGATAGTTTTCATCCAACGCCTGGAGGAAAATCGGAGTGCCGGCAGGCACTTTGAAAAAAGCACTTCCATCTTCTTCCACATCGACAATGCCGACCGTCCGGGTCGGTGCCCAGTTCCAATAGCTGAAGTGGGCACCGGTGGATACGCCCGGCAGATAGTGCAGGTGATTGATGTCGTTGTATTCCCCTTCGTAAACCGGCGAAGGCAGGAAAAGGCGCTGGCTGATCCGCAAATGTTTCACGGCTCCGGCTTCGACTCCGGGTAGATCGCGGTAAACGTTTTCCACAAAGACGGTCGCATGGTCTGC
This sequence comes from uncultured Puniceicoccaceae bacterium, assembly GCA_964492605.1. GTDB lineage: Bacteria > Verrucomicrobiota > Verrucomicrobiia > Opitutales > Puniceicoccaceae > Puniceicoccus. The sequence goes on along the minus strand of CAZBLJ010000019.1, from coordinate 7,826 downwards.
CTCCGGGTTTACCGTATCCGCAACAAGCGGCGGGCGTTTGCGCTCACGCAATGCAAAGGGTTGAAAGCAGGAAAGCTCACGGTCGCGGTGAATCAGTTCCCGGTTGCCCCAGACATCCACGTAGTAGAGCGCAAATCCCGCGCTGTCGCCGGACATTTCATGGCCAGCAAGGAAGGCTTTATCCGAGACCGGGAAGGGGTTGATATAAAAACCGCCGCCGTTCTCAACTCCGCCCTCTGCTACGATTTGCTCTTCGAGCGGTCCATAACCGCCTTCAATCGGACTCGTTCCGGGCGTTACGTTCACCATCGCTTTTTCATTGTTCACCCCTTTCGTCGCATCAAAAAGAACGATGGGCCCCTGGTGTCCATCGTGGTGGCCCTGAGCCGTGGCCACGCAGAGGTTGGAATCCGGAATGGGCCGCACCGTCCGAATACTCATGGGTATGTTGATGTGCTGCTTGTAGAAGGCGTCCATGTTTGTTCCGTCCGGGCGGCAGCGCCAGACTGTGTGCAGGTTGTAGAAATGGCGCTCCTGGTATTCCCAGTGGAGAAAAGCGACCGTGCCGTCGTTTAACACTACCGGATGACGGTCGAAGTCTTTGTTATTGGAAATGGCGATGGCCGGTTTTTCCAGACTCCCGTCGAGCCGATAGAGTGTGGTGCAGCGTTTGTCCTGAAGAAATGCGCCAGCGCACTGATTTCCAAAGGAGGATCGGTCGGAGGCAAACATGTAGTCGCCGTTGGGGAGGAAGATCGGCTCCACATCATTACTACCGACCGGCCGGGTGATCGTTTTCAAGCCTCCGGTGGCCAGATCCATTTCATAAATCCACGCATTCTTTTTGTCATGGCCCCCACTGTCCCCCGGTTTTGACCAAAACGAGAATAACAGCTTGTCCGACTCCCAGGACAGGTCGATCCCCTGCAACGATCCCTGGCCCAACTGATCACCGAGAATCGATTGCGCTGGTATCGCCGGATCGATGGATCTTTTCAGGTAGATATCTCCCATCGGCAAATCCGCACCCACGACTGCCATGTTCACATTGTTTGACCCTCCGGGCACTTCGGAACCGGTCATAAAGACAAACCCTTCCGTGGGGAACTCCGGTCGGATTGCGACTAGAACCTCCCGGCCCGCCATTCGAAAAGCGATATAGGCGCGGTGGGCTTCAGCCAGATTACCACCGTCTTGTGCCGCAAGCCGAACTGCCTCCAGAGCGACCTGATAATCATTCTGGAGATTCTCAGCGGGCATGGATTTCGAGGCGGCCACAGTATCCTTCATCCGCCGTGCCTGCTTCTCGATCTCAGTGCGCAGAGATGCCAGGTCGCGGTGCCGGTTGACGTTCACCAACTGCCGCATGTAGTCGTCCTGCAGGAACAGTGTCGCGGGTCTCGCCTCCCAGGGCGCATACCAGGCCTGATCCGCCGCATCGGGCTCAAAAACCTTTTTCAACTGGTTCTCCGCTGCCAGATCGCGGTCAAGCCAGAGATCAATCGTCCATTCGCCCATGGCTTGAACCAGGGGATCGTTATCATTCATAAGATTCGCCGCGCGAATCAGGAAACTATCGGGGGCGTCACTGGCTGAATAACTCCATGCGTTACCTCCCGCCACATCGACCGCTTTGAGCAACACATCGGCAGCGAGGATGGTTGAACGTTCGGTTCCTGCATTCAAGAAAGCATCGTGCAGGGCGTTGATCGCGTCCCAATTGTTCTTTTTCTCCAGTTCCCTGAGAGTGGCGACCAGGGTCTTGTCGATCTCGACCGGATCCTGAAGTTCCAGAAGCGCTGACGCCAACCTGGAGGCCTCACCTGGCTTCATCTTGCCCTTCTGGACGATGGATGCGACGGGTTCCAGAGCCTCGCGCAAGTCCCTGCCCGGGTAAGCGGCCTCGCCGAGGAGGTGCGTCTGAAAGACGATCAGTGCTAACAGCAGAACGGAAAATTTTTGAATTATTGCAGGATTCATGATGGTTCGGGGTTGTCTGTAAAACAGGTTGTTACGATTGGTTCAGGGATCGTAGGTAAACTTGCTCTCGTGCAGTTGGATATCGGGTCGCTCTTGCTGGAGGCGTTGCCAGGCGGGTTCGTTTTCGAGGCCCTCGCGGACGCGAGTAAACCTGATTCTTTCGAGCGAATCGAGTTCAACCAGGTTCTCGAGACCTCCTTCCCAGGGGATGGGAGAAGTAAATCCTTCGCCTAAGTGTAATTCCTCCAGATTGGAAGCCCCACTTAACGAAGCGAGTGAGGCCCAGTTGTTTTCATGGTCTCTGCGGTTGGCGTAGCGGATGAGGAGGCCATCGAGATTGGGCAGGGCTTTGACGACGCGAGCGAGTTGTTCGGGGGTAATGTCGGTCCGGTGCAGCCCCAAGCCTTGAATCGTCGGATTGCGCTCGGCAAAAGCAGCGACCTGCTCACCCGTAGCGGGGGTGTCGATATTGAATTGAACCAGCTGCGGAAAAGTGCCGAGTCCGTCGAGATTCACCGCATCCATGCCAAACATGTGCATCAGGTCCAGGCGCTGGATCTGCGGGAGTTGGTTGAGAACCAACACATAATCGGGTGTCACATTCTCCGGGTTGTATTTATAAAAGTCGCGGCTTTCCCACTCTTCCAGGCTTTTCAAGGGAGCGAGGTTGGCAAAACCTTCATCGCCAATCTTCAGGTGCCACAGGAGTAGATACCGCAATTCCGGCAGCCGGGCGACCCGCTTCATGTCCTCGTCATTGACGGACAACATCCCCTGGTTTGGGCCGCCCAGGTTATTCAAATGCAGCTCAATCACATTGCCCGCCTCATCAAATTCCGCCTTAAAGCGATTCACCTTAGGCTCGAAGTATTCAACGATTTCAGCCTGCTCGGCGGGATCGGCATAGTCGGCAGCCTGCACGAACGCAGCGGAGAGGATCAGCAAAAGGATGCTTATCGGCTTTAGAGGTTTCATACTATGTATTATTTTGGAGATCGTTTCAGGAATGGTGACAACGGCAGGACTACACGAGTTTCATCGCTTTCAGGGTATCCCCCACCGCACGAAGGTGCTCGACTTTCATTTCCTCGTATTCACGGGAGAGTAGCACGCCGGGCGCACCCGCTTCGAAAACGGCACGGGTGCAGGCCGCAACCAGTTCGGGTGTGTCGTGGGTGTTTCCGGCAGGCAGGTCGAAGCCGAGTCCCGAATAAACATCCACCCCCGTAAACCCGGCGACGGCGCGTTCCGTCTCCCGAGCGACATAGTGCTCGTCCCAGCCAAAGTCAGCATCACCGCTCACGTAATCGGAAGGACTCGGCATCTTGTCGGCATCAAAGCCGAATAGATCGATGAGCAGCGCGATGGCCGTTTCCGGGCGTACATCTTTGAAGAGTGTCTTCAACAGGCCGTTGCGCCAGGTATTTCGGCTGCGCGGTCCGCTGGCGGAGGGATAGACATTGGGCTTTACCCAGTCGCTGTACCGGGCGATGCGGGCGTAATCCATCCCCGCCCGGTAGAAAAGCTTGAAGCTGATCGGGTTATGCACATGCCAGCCCACGCGAAGATTCCGATCGATGCGCTTGATGGCACGGTAGATGCCCTGGCGGTGACGATGCAGCCCGTCCCACCAGAACTGCTGCCAGGCGAAAATCTCCGGGTAGCGGGTCAAGACACGCAGGAAGGAAATGAACCAGCCGTCGGCGGGAGGCGATTCATCGTTTGCCGCAGCCAGGGCGAGCTTGTTCAACTGGCGGTAGCCCTGCTTCGCCCGCTCGGAATCGATACCCTGTTCGCGGGCCGCACGGCAGCAATGGTCGCAAAAACAGTGTCCAACGCGGTCGGGACTCGGCGGGCCCTCCAGGAGGTCCTCCAAGGGACCGTTGCGCTCCTGTAGATACATGACGCCTTTGATGTAAGGGTGGTTTACGGCCAGATCTTCCACGGTGGCGTGCGTAAACGCATTCCAATCCGGGCTACGTACACACCGCTTTCCTGTGGCCCGCCCATCGGCATCCACCTCGTCCCAGTCGTCGCCGATGGAGGCGAACTCGGAACGGCATTCGAAGAGTCTCGGGTACAGCGCAATCCCCCGCTTTGCTGCTGGCTCGGCACATTCGTCCAAAATATCCGTATCGCCGTAATGCGTGTCCGGCTCATGCGGCCAGCGATGACGCAGCCCCCGATAATGCGCTTCGTGCGTGTGCACCCAGGCCGCCGGACTGTGGTGGGGCGGTTCCGGTATCGGGCGTCCGTGGTCCGCACGCTCCTTTATGGGCCACCCTGCTCCGTGTCGCCAGCCCCCGCCAAAGGCACTCACGACCAGTGCATTCAACCGGCAGGTGTCCTGCAAGAGGTCCATGGCATGCTCAATCCCCTCATCATACAGCGTGTGGGCACCCATCTGAATGCCGATCCATGGATCGTTCTTGGAGGTTTCTGACGAACGCAATGCACTCATAATTTTTCAAACATTGCATTTTAAATACAAATCATCGAACGCAAAACTGCGCAATTGTTGCGCAACGGATTCAAACTTCTCTCATCAATTGAGGCCCCTCCGCCCCAACTTCAGCACCGATAAATTATCCGCCACAACCCCTTTACGCAGATCTCGCCAAGGCAATTGCCTCAGCGATGTGCGACAAGCCCGTTTCGACCCGCTGCTTTTTGCTATTCAGGAAAGGGGCACCCCCATCTGAAGTCACCAGCACTTGTTGCGCCCCCGGATAAAGCGCATGGAAGGCAGGGAAATGAGTTTGCTGCGCACGTTTCACTTTCCATTTACACTCGATCGCCACGGGAGGCTCACCTCGGCGTGCCAGCACAAAGTCTAACTCTCTTTTTCGTTTATCTCTCCAGTAGTAAATCGAGGACGTCTCGAAGCGCGCTCGTAATTCATCCAAAACGAGATGCTCCCAGAGGCCGCCATAGTCCTCCATCCGGAGTTCACGCCATCCTCGCGCATGGCAGACAAAACCCGTATCAAAGCCATACACCTTCGGCATTGAGACAATTTCTTTCTGCGAGTTACTGGAGAATGGACGTATTACCGAGACCGCGCCGGTCGCTTCGAGCACATTCAGATAGTTGGCCAGCGTTTGACGGCTCGCCTGACAAACCGAGGTCAAACTATTGAGTTCGCAGAGCTGGCCGCTTTGCGTCAGCAGCAACTCCAGAAGACGCATAAATGTCCCCCGTTTTCCCAAGCGAAACAATTCCTGAATATCCCGCGCCCAGAACGCATCCAGCCATTCAGTATAATCCTTTTCGGGAAACACCTCAGCGATCAAATTTTCCGGCAGCCCTCCGTGCAGCAACCGCGTTTCCAGCGTGACTCCAAAATCTTCCAATTCACTAAAGAGCACTGGTAACAAATGCACATGGCGCTTGCGCCCCGCCAAGGTATCTTTGAAGCGATGACTCGCACCAAGCGTGGAACAACCCGTGGCCAACACGCGCAGCTGTGGAAAGTGATCGGCCGCGATCTTGAGCAATTCCGATGGCTGCTCAATGCGGTGCACTTCATCCAAAACTAAATAGGGGTGATTCACTTGCTCCAGAAAGCCTTCCGGATCTTCCTCAATCTGACGACGCACCCGAGGTAACTCACAATCGAAATAGCGCGCCTCCCCAAAAGCCTGCGCTAAGGTCGTCTTGCCCACTCGCCGCACACCGGTCAACCAGAGAATAGAACGTTCCCGCCAGGCAGCTTCCAAAGCATTGAGCCAGTAGGATCTTTTTACCATATACAAATAAAATTGTATATAGTTTTACCAAATGCAATTCAGAAATTGTATCTATCAGCTCAATAATATTCAGGACACCCACCGGGGACAAAAGTAGACGGGGGGTTCTACCCCACGAAACCGAAGAGACCCATGGCACCCCTGCTGTCTTCCGCCATACACTCGAGAAGTCGCACGCAATCGGCATGGATCCATTCACGAGCTATATCGGCGGCCTCGTTGATCGTCCAAAGGCGCAAAGGCGGCGTTGCAGCAGCGCGGACAAGCCCTTGTGGCTGAACCCCAACTCCTCGACCGCAAATAGTTCGCCCCCCGGACGCCGCCAAAACCGCTCTTGACCCTCAACCTGTCAACGCGAGCACTTGACTTTATGAGCCATTTTGAGCATTTTTGGGCCATGGGAAATTCAAGTAGCACACTTTTGCGGGCTCGTGTCGACAGTGCCCGCTATCAGAAAGCGGAGCAGGTTTTCGAGCGCCTGGGCATGAAAACCAGCGACGCAATCAATGTCTTTCTCGCTCAAGTCGCTTTGCGTGAAGACCTTCCGTTCTCGGTTACGGCGTATCCTGAGCGACTCATTTCAGATCAGGAGCAGGCCAGAAATTGGAACGAAGCCATCGGTGACTACTAAACCCAAAACAGGTGAGGTTTGGTTCGCCGATCTCGGCATGATCGAGAAGGGGCGTCCGGTGCTGGTCCTATCGTATCCGGAACCGGACGAAGCACGGGCGTTGGTTATCGTCGCTCCACTGACTTCACAGATTCGTGGATTCCGTGGAGAGGTCGATCTCGGGCATCCCAAGTGGCTTCCCAAGCCTTCTGCCGTCAATGTCCAGGGGTTGGCCAGTTTTGACCGCCACAAGCTTACGAGGAAATTCGGGAAGCTGACCACGGTGCAGTTCAATGAAGTTAAGGCTGCGATTCGGGATTTGCTTGATTTGTGACCGCCGAAATGAGAAAATTCTAGACACCCGGCAGGTACAAGAGCCGCTAAAACGGCTGACCTTGGTTTCGAGCGTTCCATGGAAGTGCAGCAGAATCCAAACTTTCAATTTCTTTGGGGTGATAAATCGAAATTTTCGACTACGATTCCTCCTTTCCTTTTATGAAAGAAGCAAACTCCTTCAAATTCGCCGCCAGTGGGCGGGATCGTGAAAGCGGCCACGGTGTATGGATCGTTCAAGCAACGGATCAAGATGCGGAAACTTTGTCGGGCAGCGAACCATCGCGCGGTCGAGGCTTGGGCGCATCGCCGGACGGTGAACTCCTTTTCGTCGGAACAACGATCCCAGCCGATGGAGGACAACCCGACGGTGCCGTACAAGCCATCCGCCGAGTCCCCGAAAGCGAAGAACTCGAAAGCCTCAATGTCGTAGAGACCGGCGGCAGCAGTATCACTTCCATCGTCGTTCACCCTCGGTTCCCTCTGCTGGTGTGTGCGAACTTTCGCCGATTCGGAGGCTTCTCCGGACCCGGCTCGGGAAGCCGTGGTTCGCTCTCGGCCCACCCCATCGCCAGCGACGGAAGTCTCGGCCCCTCGCAGCAGAGGCTCGAGTTTCCCGGCAGCAGCGTGCATCCCGAACGCCAGACGAACTCCCACCCACACATGATCGGCTTCGACCCCTCGGGTCGATGGCTGTGCACCGCGGATTTGGGAATTGATCGCGTTCTGATCAATAAAGTAGCGGAAGATGGTTCGGGAATCGAGGAGCAAGGCCAGCGCTTCGAGGCTCCGGCCGGATCAGGGCCGCGCCACTTCGTTTTCCACCCCGATGGCGAGTGGTTGTTTGTCCTGACGGAAATGAGCTGCGAGGTCCTCGTGTATCGTTTCGATCCGGAGACGGGAGCCTGCCGCCTGCACCAGAAAGTCGCTGTGCGCAATGAAGCGAACCACGTGGGCGGAGCGGCCGACATCCGGTTTCACGCCGGGTTACAGATGGTGGTCGTATCCATCCGGCACGGACAATTCCTTGCCGTTTTGTCCTGGGATGCCAAGCAGCAGAAACTAACGCAACAAAGCACCGAACCGTGCGGGGAAAACCCCCGGGCCATCTTCATCGCCGGAGATCTCGTCTTTGGTCCCGCCCCGGACGAGGC
>CAZBLJ010000018.1:0-20570 GCA_964492605.1 uncultured Puniceicoccaceae bacterium | reverse complement strand
GCGACGGGCAAGGCGAGAAGGCCCGCGAGGAGCGGGCGGATGGATGTTTTGGTTTTCATTTTTCGGTTGGGTTTCGGTTGATGTGGATTAGTTGAAAATCAGACCTATTCTCAAAAGGTAAGGCTTCGCGAGGCCGGGTCGTTCGGTAGGCCGACCCTTACAGGGCCTGGGCGAGCGTGCGCCAGTCTTCCAGCTCGGGCTTACCCGGCTTCCGTTCGCCGAAGAATTGCACGATGGTTGCGCCGTTGCGGTCGAAGAGTTCGAGGGCCGTTACGACGCCGTCCCTGGTGGGTTTCTCCACGATCCAGGAGGAGGCGATCCCCTCGTCCCGGAGGTGGAGGTTGAAATCGGGGTCCAGCACGTTCGTCCAACCGCCGGAGCAGACGATGCGGTGCACCGGTCCGGTGTGGATCTGGATGGCGCCGGGATTCCCGGTGAAGACCATGATCGGCGTTCCGTCGCCGGCAGCCCGTTCCAGCAATCGGCTCGCGGCATCCCTGGAGACCCGGCGGGTGAAGCGGCCCTCGGCGGCTTCCACGGCAGGAAGGCGGGCGATGTCGTGATCTTTGAGCAAGCCGAAGAAGTCGTGGGTGTCCTCCAGTTTTCCCCAGGCATCGAGAAAAGCATCGCGGCTTTCCGGGTCGGGAAAGGAGGGGCGGCCTTCGGACTTGTGCGTGCGGGGAAGGGTGGTTTGCTCCCGGGCTTGATCCTCCGACCGGTGGGCGGCGACGATGTCATGGAAGGTCGACAAGGCGTCCTCGTTGCGCAGATACACCTTATGGATCGCATCGCCGAAGGCGTCGAAAAACTGAAAGGAGCGGAGCGGGTTGCCGCGCGCATCCTCGGTTTCTACGGCGAAGGCATGATTCCAGACACCGTAAAAAAGGCGCAGGTCGATATCCGGGCCGGTGACGAGCCCTACGTGGCTTCCCTTCGACGGGATCGTCTCGTAAGAGCCGGTTTTCTCGTGAACGCAGAATTCGTTGCGGGTTAGCACCATGACCCGTCCGAGCGGTTTCAGCCCCCGGATGAAGGCATGCCAATCGGAGACCGAGAGGCGGGTGACGCCCTTCTGACAGTCGAGTGCCAGGAGTTCGGCTTCGCTTGCATCCAGACGGGTGGCTGCATCGCGAATGCGGATGTTCGGCTGGGAGGAAAGGAGGTCCTCGTAGCGGCTTTGGAGGGAGTCGATGGTCGTCATAAAAATTTTGGTTTTGAGACCCAGTAGCAATTTTTTTCTTGATTCGTCAACTCTTTTTGGGTGTTTTTTGAGATTATGTCCCAATTTCATTGTTTTTTCCGTTGGTTTCCCGGCGTTCTTGCTGCGCTGCTTCTTCCTTTTGCCACTTCCGGTTCGCAGCCGGAACGCATCGTTTCGATCGGAGGTGCGGCCACCGAAATCGTCTGGGCCCTGGGTGCCGGTGACCGGGTGGTCGCCGTCGATCTTTCGAGCACCTGGCCCGAGGAGGTGCGGAATCTTCCCCAGGTGGGATACGTTCGCAGCATTTCTCCGGAGGGAGTTCTTTCGATGCGACCGGATTTGATTGTCGCAACGGGGGCTCTCGGGCCACCCGCCGCCCGAAAAATGATGGAGCGTTTTGCGGTGGAGACGGTCTGGCTGCCGGACCCGGACTCCGTCGAAGACTTGCGGCTGTCGATCGAGAAGGTGGCTGCCGGGTTGGACCGGGCCGGGAAGGGAGAGGCGCTCTGGGCGTCGATCGAGAATCAATTGCAGCAGGTCGAGGCGAATCGTCCGCAGGAGGGCGAGCGACCCGAGGTCCTTTTCCTGCTGGAGCCTCCGTCGGGCGGCTCTGCGGGCATGGCCGGGGGGGAGGATTCCCGGGCGGAGGCCCTGATCCGGCTCGCGGGCGGTCGGAATGCCGCATCGGGGTTTTTCGGCTTCCGACCGGTATCTTTCGAGGGAATTCTGGAAATGAATCCGCAAATCATTCTCGTGGCCCTGTCTTCGGGGCACGGGGGAACCGAGGCCGAGATTGAGGGGCTGCGGAATCACTCTTCCTTGCAGGCGGTAGCGGCGGTACGAAACAACGCCGTTTACGGAGTTCCGCTGGACGACCTTGCATTCGGCCCCCGGCTGGGAGACGTGGTAAAGCGGTGGTCGGAGTTGTTTTCCGGGGCTTCGTCACGGCAAGGCGGTTCGTCCCCGGCGCGATCCGAATGAGCCCGTCCGCTCAACGGGCGGAACCGAACCGGTGGCGCCCGGCCAACCACTGGATCCTTGCGGGCCTCGGTCTTTTCCTCGGCCTGCTTGCGTGGATCTCCCTGACCACCGGAGCCGTATCGACCGGCTTTGCCGCAGTGGTCGGGGGACTCCTGCCGGGGACCGCCGACTCTCCGGAAACGGCCTTGCAGGAGGCGGTGGTGTGGGAGATCCGCCTCCCCCGGGTGTTGACCGCCATCCTGGTGGGAGCGGCGTTGACGCTCTCCGGGGCTTTATTGCAAGGCCTCTTTCGGAATCCTCTGGCCGACCCCGCCCTGATCGGAGTCTCCAGCGGAGGGGCGATGGGAGGAATCTTTGCGATCGTGCTGCTGCCCCTCCTCTTGTCCGGCCTGGCGCTTGAGGTCCCCATCCTGTCATTCGCCCTGCCCCTTTGCGCAATGGGCGGTGCGGTTGGCTTGACCCTGCTGATCTACCGGGTCTCGCTGGTGCGGGGGCGGACCCATGTGCCGGCCATGCTTCTGACGGGGATTGCCGTCAACGCCATCGGTGGTGCCTTCGTCGGATTGATGCTCACCGTCTTTGCCGACGACGCCCAGTTGAGGTCGGTAACGTTTTGGACCCTGGGCAGTCTGGCCGGTGCGGACTGGACGAGCACGGGCGTCCTTGCGCTCCTGATCGTCCCGGGAGCGGCGGTCTCCCTGCGCCAGGGTCGAGCCTTGAACGCCTTTCTATTGGGAGAGGCCGAGGCGTTTCATCTGGGCACGCCGGTCCAGCGGGTGAAGCGGGTGGTCATTGTGGTGAGCGCCCTGATGGTCGGGGCGACGGTCGCCTTCTGCGGCATCATCGGATTCGTCGGGCTGGTCGTGCCCCACATGATCCGAACCGTTTTCGGCCCGGATCACCGTCTGCTGCTTCCGGCCGGGGCGTTGTTGGGCGGGATCGTACTTCTGGCCGCCGATCTCTGCGCCCGCACGGTGGTGGCTCCGGCCGAATTGCAGATCGGCGTGCTCACCGCCCTTCTGGGCGGACCCTTTTTCCTCGGTCTTCTGCTTCGGGCCCGAAGCGGCGGACCTTCCTTTGCCGGACCCTCCGCAGGATGAGTGCGTTGGTGGCGGATCGGGTCAAGGTGCGGGCCGGGCGAAAGGCGCTGGTCGACGGGGTGAGCCTGTCCGTCGACTCCGGCGAAATCCACGTCCTGGCGGGGCCGAACGGTGCGGGGAAAAGCACCTTGCTCCGTGCCGTTACGGGCGAGACGGGAGTGTGCGGCGGCGAAGTGCGCATCGAGGACAGGCCTCTGTCGGATTGGCATCCCGGACCCCTCGCCCGGAAGCGGGCCTGTTTGCCACAGAGTTCGTCCCTCTCCTTTCCCTTTACGATCCGGGAGGTGGTGGGGATCGGACGTTTTCCGTACGGCGAGCGAAAAGCGGAGACGGACGAAGCCGTCGACCGGGCTTTGCAAGTCGTGGATTTGCTGGACCGCTCCGGGGAGAGCTACCTGCATCTGTCGGGAGGAGAGCGGCAGAGGGTGCACCTGGCGCGCGTATTGGCGCAGCTGGACCGGCCGGAGGGAAAGATTCTCCTTCTGGACGAGCCGACCTCCAGTCTCGACCTGACCTTCCAGCAGATGGTGTTTCGGGTGGCCATGGAATGGGCCGCAGCGGGCGCGGGGGTGCTTGTCGTCCTTCACGATCTCAACCAGGCGATGCGGTACGGCACGTCGGTCACCCTCTTGTCGCAGGGCCGGTGCGTTGCCTCCGGAGCGCCGGAGGAGGTGCTCGCGGCGGAGCGGATTGCGGAGGTCTACCAGGTCCGATGCCGGTGGGTGGAGAGCGGGGATCACCGATTGCTGGCCGTGGAGGGTTCGCCCTCCCCACGATGAATCCATAAAATTCGGCAGCCGGACCAGGGTGGTATTGGAGCGAGGTCACCCCTCAGTCGGAGCCGTCACCTGCGACCCCTCGCCTTACACTTCGGGATGAGCCTCCGGTTCCCGGATTGCCCGGATCGCGCTCATGATTCGCTCGGCCGCAATGTCGAACCGCTCTTTTGCCGTGCGCCCGGGATCGAATTCTCCGGGGGCGAGAGGTGCTCCGAAACGCACTTTCACCGGTGTGCCGACCACCGGTTTCCGGCTGCGGCCCATCGCCCGGTGGGTGTTGAACAAACGGGCCGGAACCACGGGAACCTGCCCTTTGCAGGCGAGGAGTCCGATGCCCCGGCGGGGAGGGAGGAAATTTTCGTCCGGCGAGCGCGTGCCCTCCGGAAAGACGAGGAGGCCTTCTCCCGCCTTTAGAACGTCGAGGGAACGGCGGATCGCGGTCAGGTCGCTCCCGTCGCGGCTGACGGGCACGGCATTGACCCCGCGGAGAATCGGCCCGGCGGGTCCCCGAAAGAGGGTTTCGCGCGCGAAGTAGTGAATGGGTCTGCGAAAGCAGACACCGATCCCGGGAGGGTCGAGGTAGCTCGCGTGGTTGGCCGCGAGGAGAAACGGCCCCTCCCTCGGGACATGATGACTGCCGTAGCCTTCGATGGGGAAAAGCGTGCTGAAAAAGCCCGAACACAGATTCCAGCCGACTCGGTAGAGAGGTTTTACCGGGGCGGCCATCAGATCGACGTGCCTTTCAGAGAGGGGTCCACGGCTTTGCAGATTTGTTCGATGACTTGTGCGAGAGTGAAATCTCCCGTGTTGATGCGCCGGGCTCCTTCCGGGCACAGGAGCGGGGCCACTTTGCGACCGCTGTCGGCCTTGTCGCGTTCCATCACGGAATCGGTCTGCCCCTCATCGGAACGGCGGCGAACCCGGGTCTCGGGGTCGGCTTCCAGAAAAAACCGGTGCGAGGCATCCGGAAACACAACCGAGCCGATGTCCCGTCCCTCCATGATCAATCCCCCGAAACCCTCCTGCATCGCAAGATCGCGGAACCAGCGTTGATAGCGGAGGAGGCGCCTGCGGACGGCGGGAAGCGCGGCAAAGGAGGAGACGGACCGGTTCACTTCCTCGCTGCGTAGTTCCTCGGCGGGCACGGGGCGTCCACCGGCGACCAGCACGGCTTCCGTCCCCTCGACCCTGGCGGAGAGGTTTAGATCCTGCAGGGCGGTTTCGAGCGTTTCATCCTCAACCGGCTCGACCGAACGCTCGATCAGGAGCAGGGTGACCGCCCGGTAGTGGGAACCGGTGTCCACATGGAGGAAATGGAGCTTTTCGGCCACTCCGCGCGCGGTGGACGATTTTCCGGTGGCGGCACCGCCATCGACGGTGACGATCGGAAAACTCGCGGGGGAAGCGGTCTCGGAGTCAGACATGGGGACCAGATTCTGAAAGAGTGCGCAGGTGGGCAAGTTCTTCGAAGAAATTCGGAAACGTTTTTCCGCTGCATTCCGGGTCGCGGATGGCGATCCAGGGGCGCCCGTCTCCGTGGAGGTCATGGCAGCCGAGGATCCCGAAACTCATGGCGACCCGGTGGTCGTCGTAGGTGTCGACGGGCACCGGTCGCTCGGCCGAAAGAGTCCGGGCCCGGTCGGGCCGGGGCCGGATGGTGAGCGAATCCTCTTCTTCTTCGACTTCCTGCCCCAATTTCAAGAGTTCGGTGGTCATGGCGGCGATCCGGTCGGTTTCCTGATGGCGGGTATGACCGATGCCGCGGATGCGAACGGCCCCCGGCAAAAGGGGAGCCAGGGCCGCGAGCGTGAGGAAGGTGTCCGAAAAGGCATTGAAATCGGCATCGAGGAAGAGACCGCTATCCGGCGGCTTCGGCACGCCCCGGGCCTGGCTGGAAATGGAACCGCCGGAACGGGTGATCTCCAGCCCTACCCGCTCCAGAACCTGCAGGAACTCCAAATCGCCCTGCAGCGAGGATTGCGGGAATCCTTTTACTTCCAGCCTGCCCCCGGTCGCGAGAGGGAGGGCGAAGAAATAGGAGGCGGCCGTGGCATCCGGCTCGACGGTGTAGTGCCTCCCTTCCGGCCCGTCCAGGCCCGGAGCGACCCGAAAGCCCCCACCCTCCTCTTCGGCGCTGCCGCCGAAATCCCCGATCATGCGCAGCGTCATCCGCACGAACGGGCGGGAGACGGTCTCGCCCTCCAGCTCGAAGCGCATGGGGCCGGGTGCCCGGGTCGCGGCGATCAGGAGGCCGGAAAGGATCTGGCTGCTCCGCGATGCGTCCACCGAAAGATGCTCGCCCCGCCAGCCCCGCGGACGAAGGGTGAAGGGGAAGTGTCCGTCCTCTCCCGTGCATTCGATCCCGGCTCCGAGCGTTTCGAGGGAACCGAGCAGACCGGCCATCGGCCTTTTCCGCATGGCCGGGGATCCGTCGAAGTGATACTCTCCTTCCGTGCGGACGGAGAGGGCCGCCGGGAGGAACCGGGCGACGGTTCCGGCGTTTCTCACGTCGAAGACGGCACGGTTCCCGGGGGGCGAACCGGCGCATCCTGAGACCACCAGTCCCTGGCGGACGGTCGCCGTATGAATCCCCAGGCGATCGAAGGCTTCGCGCAGAGCCTGCGTATCGTCGCTGTCCAGGAGGTTATCGATCCGGACGTCGTCGGCGCAAAGCGAGGCGAGGAGAAGGGCGCGGTTGGAGATGCTCTTCGATCCGGGAACGCCGGCTTCCGAGCGAGGTTCGGCGCGGAACGGGTGGATGGGAAGACCGTCGGTGGAAGCGATAATCTGGGTCATGAAGGTTGGGTATCCGGATCCAGGGCGAGCCGGTAGCGGCGGGCTTTTTCGAGAAAGCGTCGGAGGGCTTCGTCGTCCGAGCGAAGAGCGTTCCGGAAGGCCAGCAGCTCTTCCTCGAATCGGTCGAGTGCCTCGCCGACGGCGGACGCGTTTTGGAGAAGAATGGCTTCCCACAGGGACGGATCGCCCGCAGCGACCCTTGTCGTATCCCGCAGGCCGGAACCCGCCCCCAGGCGTTCTTCGGGGGAGCCGGATTCGAGGGTGGCGGCCAAAACCGACGCCACGATGTGGGGAAGGTGGCTGATGCGGGCGACCATTCGGTCGTGCTCTTCGGGGGAGCAGCGGATGAGGGTCATGCCGAGTTTTTTCCAGAGGGTCCGAGCTTGTTCCATCGCCTCGGCGGACTCCGCTCCCGTCGGCGTGAGGAAGCAGGTTCTTCCCTCGAAGAGGTCGGCCCGGGCGTGGGACAGACCCGATTTCTCCGAACCGGCCATCGGGTGGGAGCCCAGAAAGGAGACGGGATGATCCGGGGGGAAAAGCCGTGCGCCGGCCTCGCAGATGGCAGATTTGGTGCTGCCGACATCGGTCACCAGCGATCCGTTGGAACAGAAGGGAGCGATCTTCTCCAATAAGGGGGGGATGCGGTCCACCGGTCCACAAAGAACGACCAGATCCGCACCTTCGCAGGCGTCCTCCGGCGAGTCCGAGACACGGTCGCACCAGGAAGCCTCCGCACAGGCGGATCGGGTGGACGGAGAGGGGGACCACACGCGAATCTCGCCGGCCAGGCCGCGGGCGCGCAGCGCCATGCCCAGGGAACCGCCGAGAAGGCCGGCCCCGAGAACCGCTGCACGAGGGAAATGGGTGGTCACGCGGGAAAGCTAGAGGAGCGAACGGAGACGGCGCAATCCCAAGCCGGCAGGAATCTTGCCCTCCTCGGATTCGTTATCGTGTTGGTACTCGTAATCGAAAGACCGATTCCGGGAAAGATTGTCGTGGCGCGACGGGAAGTCGCCGGATCTCTTTTGTCCATTTCTTCCGCCAGGGCTTGCGTAAACGATTCATTTCTGGCATGGGAAGTGCTTTCTACTGAACTCGGTAGAATGATCTCGTTTTACCGGGGGAATGGTTTTTCATTCTTCCGGCATCTGCACAAACCAAATACCATTATGGCAAAGATAAAGTTGGAATACATCTGGCTCGACGGATACACCCCCGTGGCGTACCTGAGGAGCAAGACGAAAATCGTGGAGGGAGACATGGCTTCTTTCTCCCTCGAAGACTGCCCGATGTGGGGCTTCGACGGAAGTTCGACCCAGCAGGCGGATGGCAGCGACTCGGATTGCATGCTCAAGCCGGTCGCGATCTTCCCCGACGCGGCCCGTGAGAACGGGTTCCTCGTGATGACGGAGGTCATGCTTCCGGACGGTTCCCCCCATCCCTCGAACACCCGCGCGACGATCGACGACGATCCGGGACTCTGGGTGGGCCTCGAGCAGGAATACTTCCTTTTCAAGGACGGTCGTCCTCTCGGCTGGCCCGAAGGCGGTTATCCCGGGCCGCAGGGCAACTACTACACCGGTGTCGGCTATCGTTTCGTCGGAGACATCGCCCGCGAGATCGTCGAGGAGCACCTCGACCTCTGTCTTGCGGCGGGAATCAACCACGAAGGCATCAATGCCGAGGTCGCCAAGGGGCAGTGGGAATTCCAGATCTTCGGAAAGGGTTCTTACAACGCCTGCGACCAGGTCCACGTGGCCCGTTACATCCTCCTCCGCCTCTGCGAGAAATACGAAGTGGACGTCGAGTGGCACTGCAAGCCCTTCCAGGGTGACTGGAACGGTTCGGGCATGCACTGCAACTTCTCGACCGACTTCATGCGCGACACCGGCGGCAAGGACTACTTCGAGAAACTCATGGACGCGTTCGAAAAGTACAAGGACGAGCACATCGCCGCCTACGGTCCGGACAACCACCTGCGCCTGACCGGTCTGCACGAAACCCAGTCGATCGACAAGTTCAGTTGGGGTATCGCCGACCGCGGGGCATCGATCCGCGTTCCGCACAGCTTCATCAAGAACGACTACAAGGGCTACCTCGAAGACCGTCGCCCGAACTCCCAGGGCGATCCCTACCAGATCGTCGGTCGGGTTCAGCAGACCGTCAGCGAGGTCGAATCCCAGTTCAAGTAAGCCGCAAGGCGGCTCCTCTCTTTCGCAAGCCGCTTCCGGATTTCCGGGAGCGGCTTTTTTGTCAGAACGTATGGACGGCGAATCCCGACCGGAGCTTCGGTTCGAACCAGGTGCTCTTCGGCGGCATGACCTGATCGGCATCGGCGATGTCCATCAACTGGTCGACCAGGACCGGGTAGAGGCTGAACGCCACTCCGGCCTCTCCGGAATCCACCTTGTCCCTCAGGAAGTCGGTGCCCCGGATGCCCCCGACGAAATCGATCCGGTCGTTCGTCCGGGGATCGTCGATCCCGAGTAGCGGGCTCAGAATTTTCTCCTGGAGTTGGCTCACATCCAGCGAGGAGACGGGATCTGCGCCCGACTCCGGTTCGAGCCGGATGCCGTACCACTTCCCCCCCACGTAGAACCGGATTTCGCGGGGCTCGCCCGGTGTGTCGCCGACGTCCGGCTTTACCTCGGCGATCTCACCGACTTTCTCGAGGAACTCCTCGGAGGATAGGCCGTTGAGATCTGCGACCAGGCGGTTATAGGCCAGAATTTTTAGTTCAGAAGCCGGGAAAAGCACCGTCAGGAACCAATTGAAATCCTCTTCCCCGGTCGTGTCGGGATTCTCCTCGCGCAGTTCGCGGGCGACTCTGGCCGCGCTGGCGGCCCGATGGTGGCCGTCGGCCACGTAGGTGGCCGGAACCGACTTGAAAGCTTCGATGAATTCCCCGCCTCCGGGCACTCGCCAGACGGTGTGGCGGATGCCGTCCGGGGCGGTCAGGTCATAGAGGGTCTCTCCCTGGCTGTGCCCGTCGATCAGCGACTGGATCCGGGCGTCGTCCCGGAAAGTGAGAAACACGGGGCCGGCGTTGGCCCGCATTTCCCGGGTGAGGCGGGTCCGGTCGTTTTCCTTGGCGACGCGGGTTCGTTCGTGACGCTTGATCTTACCCTGGTCGTAATCGTCCACATGACTGACCGCCATGATGCCGGTCTGGCTGTGGGTGCCCATCTGCTGCCGATACAGAAAAAGGCACGGTTGGTCTTCGCGCACCAGTTTTCCTTCCTTCTGCAAGCGCTGGAAATTCGCGACGGCCTTCTCATAGACCTCGTCCGCATAGGGATCCTGCCCCTCGGGAAACTCGATTTCGGCCCTGACGACCCGAAGCATGCTGCTCGGGTTTTCGCCCGCCAACGCGCGGGCTTCCTCCGTCGAAACGACATCGTAGGGGAGTGAAACTACATCTTCAACGGCATCGGATGCCGGGCGAAGACCCTGGAATGATCGGATACGCATGAGCCGAGGTCTAGCAGGCTTGAGAAACGTCGCAACCGGATTCTCGAAGAAAACGGAAAAATGAAAACCATTCGACAGCCAAAGGTGCGTTCGTCTCTCGGGAGGGGCGGAGACCCTTATGGATTCGCT
Source organism: uncultured Puniceicoccaceae bacterium (assembly GCA_964492605.1). GTDB lineage: Bacteria > Verrucomicrobiota > Verrucomicrobiia > Opitutales > Puniceicoccaceae > Puniceicoccus. The sequence continues at coordinate 10,113 of CAZBLJ010000018.1, read as the reverse complement.
TCGACGGCTGAAGTCACCGTTCCGAGGATCTCCAGCTCGTGACCGTCGTAGCCCAAAAAATAGAACAGTTCTATATTTGTTGACAGATGGGCGGGCGAAGTCGGTTCAGCCGGAGACTTCCCGGGAAACGCCTTGACGGCTAAAGCCGCCATTCCGGACCTCCGCCGGCAGTCGGAGACCCCTGTGGATTCCGCAGCGGCAGCAGCTTCAGCTGGTCCGCCAATCTCGATGTCGACTACAATTTGAACGATGGCGGAGGATGGACCGCTCTCAACATCACCGATAACTACAACAACCCCGCCCATTGGGAGGTTGCTTCGATTGCACTTCCTGCGGCAGCCGATCAAGCGGACGTCGATCTCCGGATCCGCACCATCACCTGGGCAACCGGATCCAGTTTTCTCGAAGTGGACAACGTTCAAGTCACCTCCGTGCCGGAGCCGTCGGCCTTCGCCCTCGGCTGCGCGATTGCCGGTCTGTTCTGCGCGCTGGCGCGGCGACCTCGTCGTTTGCATTCCTGAACGGGGCGACCATCCGTCCCGACTTTCTCCACCGGTTCCCGGCCCGGAAATCCTGCATTGTTCCGGCAATTTTGCTCTGAACCCTCATTTTTGCCGCATTCACGGATTGCCTCCTCTCCCGAACTTCCAATTCTCAACTCCCATGAATCGTCATTTTCCTCTCTTCCTCTTACCCATCCTGCTCTGCGCAGGATCCATTACCGCGGCCGACACGGTGACCCTGAAGAACGGGGACCGTCTGAGCGGCACCGTAACGGAGGAGTCCGCAGCCTCCGTCGTTCTCGATTCCCCCGTCTTGGGGTTGATCGAAATTCCGGGCGAGGAGGTGGCCGAGGTGACCCGGGCCCTCGAGGAAAAACCCGAGGAACCGGCGGCGGAGCCGCAACCGGAAATGTCTCTTTCCGAGAAATACTGGGAGGAACTCACCTCGGCGATTTTCCCGGAGGGCTTTTCGGGAGAGATCACCGTGGGCTACAACTACAGCGAGTCCTCCGATACCCAGAGCGGCATCGTTCTCGGGCTGGCCGGGAACTACGAAATCGGCAAACACACCGTCGATGCCAAGGCTTTCTACGAATACACGCGGAAAAAGTCCGCCGAGGGGGTCGTCACCAAGCCCACCGACAAGTACGGGGCCAACGCCGCTTACGAATACGATATCCAGGAGCCGTTTTTCCTGCGCGGCTCCGAAAAGTTGCTGGTCGACCGCGTGAAGAAGATCAACCTGCAGAACGATATCAACGCCCTCCTGGGGTGGCGGGCGGTCGACCGGGACGACTTTTCCGTGGATCTGGCGGCGGGTCCGGGTGTTCGGTATTTGGATACGACCTCCAATTCCGGCGAGTGGAGTTCCCTGGCCACCTTCAACCAGGACGCCTTCTACCGCTTCAATGACAGCCTTCGCTTCAACCAGCAATTCGACTACTCGGTCGATCCATCCGACACCGGGGCCTACAGCCTTCTCTTCGAGCTTTCCGCCTCCGTGCGGTTGACGCCCTTTGCCGAGCCGAAGCTGATCTACCGGAACAGCTACGACTCCACGGTGGGCGAGGGCGGAGTCAAGCGCGAGCAGCAGCTGATTCTGGCGCTGGCGGTCCCGTTCTAAAACCGATACGATCCGCTGAACCGGAGGCCCGCCGCCGGGTCGACGTCGAATCCGGCGAATTCGTCCTCGTCGCGGATATATTCGAACTTCCGGTCGAAGCGGCCTTCGATGTAGACTCCCACCTCGAACTGTCGCCCGAACGAGCGCTCCAATCCGATCCGGCCCAGCCAGTATTCCTGGGAGACGACCCCCCGGTCCTCCCGGAACCCCTCGAGATCCTCCACCGCGAAAACGAAGGTCTGATACAGAACGGATCCGACCAGCGTCCACTGCTTTCGCCCGCCCATTTTGTACGTCGCCCGGGCTCCGTTGAGCGTCAGGAGCGAGAAACGGTCGTTGGGCTGCCAGCGGAGGGAAATGATCGGGATGACCATTCCGTCCGCCTGGGCCTCGAGAATCCCCAGCACCCCTGCCGAGACGACCAGTTCTTTGCTGAACATGTAGCCCGCCCCCAGGGCGAACGGGACGTTCCAACCGTCCGAAAAATCCGCACCCTCGGCGGCCTGAAAGCTCACCCCCGCCCAGGAGAAAGCGCTCCATCTACCAGCCAGAGGCCGCTCGAAGGTGGTCTGCACGTTCAGCGCGTTTACGCGGTCGAAACTGCCACTGTAGAGGTTGTCCCCGGTGATGTCGTAGTCGCGGTGGGCGTAGGTCGCTTCGATGCGGGAGATGTGGTTGGGCGCGGCAAACCGGCTCCACCCCAAGCCAAGCGAATAGCGGTTTTCCGAGAATTCGCCGTCTCCACCGACCCCCTCGGTGTCGCTGTCCGGGATCCATACGGTCGTCAATTCCAGCTCGTAAAACTCCGGCGGGCCTCTCCGTTCGGGAGGACCCGCAGGTGGCGGCGGGCCCCCGGCTGCCGCTTCATCGCCGTAAGAACAGACGCACGAAAGAAAAATCCCGCCCCAAGCGGCCAGCACGCTAAGCAATCGCATAGGGGAGATGTAACTCCGGCGGTTGGACGGGTCAAGTGGTGTCGACCAGTCACCCCGGGATGCAGGGGACCTTCAAAGGATCAATGAATCGTGTAACGGGATAGCTGCCTGGAACCCTCAGACAGGGCTTCCCGACTCAACCGGTCCGCACGGCAGCCGAAGGCAGAAAGCCGTGCCCTCTCCCGGTCTGCTTCGGACATCGAGTTCACCGCCCATGAGGCCCGCCAGATCTTTGCATATGGCCAGGCCCAGACCGGATCCTTTGTTTCCCGGATTGGTCTTTTCGATCTGCTCGAACGGGCGGAAGAGACGGTGCTGGTCTTCCTCCGGAATTCCCGGGCCGGTATCCGAAACCTCGAAGACAATTTCCTCGTTCTTGATGAAGATCCGCAGGTCGATTCCTCCCTCGACGGTAAACTTGATGGCGTTGCTGATCAGGTTGATCAGGATGCGCGCGAGTAGTTCGGGGTCGAGGGCCACCGTATCCGGCACTTCGGCGGCGACACAGGTCCGAAAGTAGAGCCCCTTTCCCTCCGCCATATTGCCGAAGGGCTGAAGTCGGGTGCCGAGAAAGTCCTGCAAGGCAACGGGCACCTTGTTAACGGGCATGCGGCCCCGCTCCAATCGAGCCATGTCGAGAATGTTATCGATGATCGCCGTCATGTGCCGTCCCGACTCGAGGGCGATTGCAACCATCTCCGCATCCTCCCCGTCCAACGCGGACTCCTTCAGATACTCCAGCGGGCCCAGGATCGTATGCAGTGGCGAGCGGAGTTCGTGGTTCATGACCGCAATGTAGCGGTTCCTGGCCTGCAAAGCCTGCTCGGCTACCCTCTTTTGGGCCTCCAGTTCTTCCCACCGCCGATGGTCCTCGGTGATGTCACGAAGGATGTACGCTGCCGCGGTGACTTCGCCCTCCTTGTCGAAGACCGGATAGCTCTTGCTTTCGATCATCCGTTCGTCGCCGCGCGGTCGTATCGTATAGGTCTCTACGAGCGACTCGCCCGTTTCGAATATCCGGCGGTCCCGCTCGAGCCGCTCTCCCGTCAAGGGTTCGTCGAAGACTTCGTCGAGCCGGCGGCCGACGATGGGCCAGACTTTTGCCCGGGGATTGAGGTTCCTCCAGGCGGAATTGGCGTACAGATAGCGGCCTTCCCGATCCCTGGCGAAAACGACTTCCCCGACCGAATCGGTAATCGTATGGGCAAGGTTGCGCTCCCGCTCCAGTTTTCCGGCGGTGCGTTTCCATTGGCCGAGTGCGTCGATTCTGTCGAGGTTCTGCCCGATGCCCGTAGCCACCAGAAGAATCCGCTGTATGGAAGACTCGGAAAAGCGTCTCACGCCGAACAGATTGTCCGCGAAGAGAAAGCCGCGAACCCGGCGACCACTCCAAACGGTAACGACGATGCCTTCGCCCCGGCCCACGGACCGGTTTTGATGGTTGCTCAGGTCGCCTTCAAACCGGCGATAGCTGGGGAATAAGGCTTTCCCCGATTCGGAGATGAGTTCGAGGAGCAGGGCCAGCTTCGGGTGGTCTGGAATTTCCTCGGAGCAATCCGGCGACACGCGGAACAACGCCTCCCGCTCATCCCTCAACCGACCTCGTTCATCGATTCCGAAAGTGCCGACAACCGTGGTTCGGCTCTCCGAGAGGAGCCACAGTCCCGCCCGATCCACTTCGCAAACCGCCGACATCCCGGCCACGGCGGAACGGCAGAGGGCTGGCTGATCGTCCTCGATGCCGAGTTGCAAAAGAAATGGAACGATTCCTTCCGGTTTTACCGGGGTAGACTCAAGATCCGAGTCGCGCTGGGGCATTGTGCAGCGGATCTTGCAGGCCGGACGGAGCAAATGCAAAACGAATCGCCCAAGTATTAGCTCCGCTAATCGTTTATAGATTAAGAATTACAAAAAATCATTGGTCTGCATCCCGCTCAAGCCGACATCCCGCAGAGCGAGAAAGTTCTCGCGGGGGACGTAGCGGGCGATGGAGTTGCCGCTGCCGAGAGCGTAGCCTCCCCGCCCGGAAGCCATACGAATCAATCCTTCGGCCCTACGACGCACAGTGACCTCATCCTGGCGGGTGAGAAAATCCATGTCGATCCCGCCAAGGATGGCAATCCGGTCCCCGTAGGTTTGATAGGCCTCCTCCACCGGGAGAATGCCGTCCTCGTAGGAATGTTTGGCATCGTATCCGATGTCTTCGATGATGTCCTCCCACACCAGCTCGAGATTCCCGCAGGAGTGAAGGATTGCCGGACGCCCGGCGTCATGGATCAGCTGGACAATCTTCTTGTGCCACGGGATGACGTGCTCACGCATCTGCGCCGGAGAGATCATGGTTGAGGTTTTGAAGCCCCAGTCGTCGTTCACAACGCATGCCCCGACGCAATCATAAGCGAGCAAGCGCTCGTAGTAGACCAGAAGGCGGCTACCGATCGCTTCGGCAATCCGGCCAACCAGTTCAGGCTCGTCCGCAAGCAGGTAGCACAATTCCTCGAAACTTACGAGATCGGTAAGATTCTCGAGAATGCCTCCGGGGCACATGACGAGGAATTTCGCCCCTCCGGGGAGCCACTGTTCCCAATCCTTGATCCGCGCATAATCGGCCTTACCCGGATCGGGCCAGGGGTAGGCTTCAAAACTCTCCTCATCATGGATCAGACCACCCTGATTCTGGGAAATAGACTCTCCGTGACCCTGATCACCCTTCTCGAATTCGAGAAAACCGGTAAGCCAGGACGGCAAGCAGGCGAAGTCGTAGCCGTTCTCGAAAAAGCAGCGGAGATACTGCTGGATTTGAGCATCCGCGTCTCCGGAAGATTTGGCCTCTCCGAGCATGGGAAGAGGCTCGGCGATAAACTCGAACAGTGTCGGTCTCGAGGGAGTCTCCCGCTTGAGAATCGCCTGAAGATTGGAGAAGTCGGGTTTGCGCAGAGTCTTGATCGGAGAATCGTTCATGAAGACTGGCACTATAATCTGCTTTTGCGGAACTCACTGGCAGGAAATGCGCACTTTCCGATACTATATTTCACATTGTCGTTGGCTTCAGTCAATGCACAAAGTCTCGAATCCCGGTGCGTCCTATATCTTAACCCATAAAAGCATCGCAAAACGAAAAATGTCTCGATCCAGCGACCCGATTGAAATAAAGTATCGGTTTTTATCATGAGGACAACGGTCCCCGAGCGGACCTTCCGGTTATCGTAGAACTCGTTATGGCAAAGATTACATTCAAGACCGCCAAGGGCGACATCACACTGGAGAACGCGGTAGGTTCCCTCATGGAAGCGGCCACTTATGCCGAGATCGAGGGCATCGACGCCGATTGCGGAGGAGTCTGCTCCTGTGCGACCTGTCAGGTCCGGGTGCCCGCGCAATGGCGGGAGAAACTGGAACCTCCCGAGGATGCCGAACGGGACCTTCTGGAAATCGAGGATGCACCGGAGGGCACGCGCCTGAGCTGCCAGATTGAGATCACGGAAGATTTGGACGGCATGACCGTGGAAATCCCGCAACGCTGAAGAGGAAGTATCATGCCTGAAAAATGCCCATTTGACGGTTTTCAAGAGGCGCGCGCCGCCGGGGAGGTTCTGCCTGCGAATCTCGATGGAGACACGATCCCGATGATCCTGCGAAACAAGGATGTCCGGCGGGCGGCCCGCGATTGGAAGACCTTCAGCTCCGACGCCCCGTTTCGAGTGCCGATTCCATCGGAAGAGCACCTGCGTTCGATGAGACAACTGCCGATTGAGACGGATCCGCCCGAGCACGGTGAATGGCGAGCATTGATCCAACCGTTTTTCGACCAGCCGAAGGATCCTGCCTACGTGGCGAAGATCGAATGTATCATCGCCCGGGCCATCAGTACTGCCTTGAAGGACGGGGAAACCGAGGTCGTGGAAAATATGGCAATCCCCATCCAGTCCCGCGCCCTCACCCATCTCCTCAAACTGCCCGAGCAAGAAGCCGAGGAATGGATTTCCTGGGGAATGCACGTCTTTGACAAGGAAGACCCAAACCAAAAGGGTTCCGTCCTCGACGCCTATCTCGAGCGGACCCTCGACCGCCTTGAAAAGGATCCCGGTGACGATCTTTTCAGCACTCTACTGGGTTCCGAATTCCGCGGGCGGCCCCTTACACGGGAAGAGGTGCTGGGATTCGGAAACCTGGCTTTCGCGGGAGGGCGCGACACGGTGATCAGCAGCATCAGCGGACTCATCGGCTACCTCGCGGAGAACCCGGAGGCACTCCATTGGCTCCGCGAAGATGAGAAACGCATCATCCCTGCTACGGAGGAAATGTTTCGGGCCATCAGTCCCATCACCCACATCGGGCGGGTTTGTCCCGCCGAGACCGAGGTCCACGGAGTTACCCTGCCAGCCAATGGGCGGATTTCCCTTTGCTGGGCATCGGCCAATTACGACGAGACCGTCTTCGATTCTCCCGGCGAGATTCGACTCGACCGCAAGCCCAATCCGCATGTCGCTTTTGGCAGCGCCCACCATAGCTGCATCGGTGCGCAGCATGCCCGGCTAATTCTAAGAACTCTGGCCAAACAACTTTGTGAAACGGTCTCTGAAATCCGGATACTCGAAGCGTCTCCGCTCTACGAGGAGCGAGACGATTACAGCCGCCGGATAAGCTACTCGAAGCTGCGAACCGAATGGATCCCCCTGGACTAGTTGTCACTCTTTCGACGAGCGGATGAAAGCCCACCGGGAGCACGTTTATCGAAAAATCAGTGAATCGCTGGTCTGTTTTACCGTGGATGACGACCGGTTTAACGCACCGTACCACTACCATCCGGAAATCGAATTGACGCTGATCCTGGAGGGATCGGGAACGCGGATGATTGGCGATTCGGTAGCCACTTTCGGGCCCGGCGATCTCTGCTTGATCGGGGGAGACATTCCGCACCTTTACTCGAGCGGCCCGCAAACAGGCTGCCGGGCCAGGGCTGAGATCGTGCAGTTGCAGCGGGAGGAATGGAGCGGGGTGATTGATGCGCTGCCGGAAATGCAGAGTCTTGCCGCACTCCTGGACCGATCCGAACGCGCCCTCCATTTTTCACGAGGTTTGTTTGAACCGGTCGCGGAGAGAATGCAACGCCTCCGCCAGTCCAACGGAGTTCGCCGGATCCTCTCACTGATCGAGCTTCTGGAGCTGCTGGCCGACGAGCAGCGGGAGACACGGGCTCTGGTCAGCCCCGGGTTCAGCGCCGAGATCGATAATTTGCAATCCATGCGTATCGAGAACGCATGCCGATATATCATCGAGCATTCGTCCGAACCCATCGCGCATTCGGACATCGCCGCCAAAGTCGGCCTCTCGCCTCCCGGGTTCAGTCGGCTCTTTCGCAAGGCCACCCGCATGACCTTCACGGAATTTCTCACTCAAGTTCGCCTCGGGCACGCGGCACGACTCCTTCTCGAAACGCAGATTCCCGTCACGGATATCGCTTTCGGTTCCGGCTTCTCCAACCTCTCCAATTTCAATCGACGTTTCCGTCTCCGCTACGATTGCACGCCCTTGCAATATCGGAAGATAGCGGTTCCCTGACCGCGTCGCAGTCCAGCGAATTCGCCAGGGGTGCCAAGGGCACCAACAACCTCAGCGTCGGTGTCCGCCTGGGACGGTCCGACTCCTCCGCCTACTTTTGACCCTGCCCCATCTGGAAGGCCGGCTTTCCGTCGAAGTAGTACAGCCCTTCGGACTTGATGAACTCGACTCCGACCTTGTTCACCCGGTCCAGCAGTGCGACGACCTCGGCGTGAGGCAGAGCTTCCGCATTTTCGGGATCTTCCACCATAAAACGGCAGCGCCAGTGGTCGCAGAGAAGGGTTTGCTCGAAACCGTCGGGCCAGACCGACATTCCGCGGCTGGAAATCATTCGTAGTTTCAGGTTCTCCCCGTTGCACTTTTCCAGAAGACCGGCGATTTCCTCGGTCTTGCCTTTGTGCTCGCAGAACACATCGAACCCGACCAGTTTCCGCACCACCACGGGACGCTTGTACGGCGGGTTGGTGGCGATATTGGCCTTTTCCTTGTTGTAGGAGACGGCGGGCAAGGTCTCCGGCTGTTGGCCGACCCGTTCGCCGACGGCCTGCGCGAACTCCTTCGTGCCTACCTTTTCCTTGCTGACGTCCTCCTTGAAAATGTCGTAGGTGTGAATGCCTTCTTCGATCGTCTTGAGCCAGGCGTTATGCGCGCGCTCCGCCGCTTCCACCTGACCGATGTGGATCAGCATGAGGACGGAACCGAGAAAGAGGCCCGACGGGTTGGCGAGGTTCTGCCCGGCGCGCCGGGGAGCCGATCCGTGAATGGCCTCGAACATGGCATGCTCGGGACCGATGTTGGCGGATCCGGCCAGACCGACGGAACCGGCGATCTGTGCGGCGACGTCGCTGAGGATGTCCCCGTAAAGGTTCGGCATCACCACGACATCGAAATTCTCGGGAGTATCGGCCAACTTCGCCGCACCGATGTCAACGATCCAATGCTCGTTCTCGATGTCCGGATACTCGGGAGCGATTTCCTCGAACACCTTGTGGAACAACCCGTCGGTGATCTTCATGATGTTGTCCTTCGTGAAACAGGTGACCTTTTTCCGGTTGTTCGCCTTGGCGTATTCGAAGGCGTAGCGGACGATTCTCTCGGTTCCCTGGCGGGTGATGAGCTTCAGGCACTGCGTCACGTCCGTCGTCTGCTGGTGCTCGATTCCGGCGTACAGGTCCTCCTCGTTTTCGCGGACGATGACCACATCCATCTTCGGATGCTTGGTCCGGACGAAAGGATGGTAGGAAACGCAGGGGCGCACATTCGCATAGAGCCCGAGCGCCTTGCGGGTCGTCACGTTCAGGCTTTTGTAACCGCCGCCTTGCGGCGTGGTAATGGGAGCTTTCAGGAACACCTTGGTCCGGAGAATCGACTCGAAGGACTCCTTCGCGATTCCGGCCGAATTCCCTTTCAGGTATTCCTGTTCACCAATCGAGATTTCTTCGATGTCCAGTTCCGCTCCCGCCTCCCGCAGGATGTGGAGGGTGGCGTCCATGATCTCGGGTCCGATTCCGTCGCCCTTGGCGACCGTAATGCTCGTTGGTTGGCTCATTGTTTTAGTCTTCAGTGATGGTTTGGAAATTGTCGAAACCCCGAACATTGAAGGCAACGCCGCTCTTGTAAAGCGTCGAAAATCACACCGCCCGTCAAAAAAACGGGCCTTTCATCTGGCTCGCGGTGGGTCGAATTCCCAAAAGGAACTCCGCCTCGTGACCGTCGTAGTTCGAAGGGCGAAGTCGGTTCAGGCGGAGAGTAAGCCCGAAGTGGGGCAAAATCCCTATACAAACTCCTGTTTTCTGCCAGATGAAAGGCCCCTGGCCTCCCCCCGGCCTGCCTTGGCGAAGGACGGGGTGATACGGCCCTGGAATCGCCGGATGGAGCCGTTTGTCAAAAGTCAAGACATGACGTATTTATGGTGCCTAGTTCATATGTGGACCTATCCTGCCAAGTTCAACCAATAGCGCGTGCTTTTGAGCTGCCCGGTCTTGGTGAG
>CAZBLJ010000017.1:12499-21656 GCA_964492605.1 uncultured Puniceicoccaceae bacterium | reverse complement strand
GCCGGAGTTCCTTTTGGGAATTCGACCCACTGCGAGCCAGATGAAAGGCCCCTGCCGCGGAGCAAAGGGGAAGAGACAAATGCGACATTACTTTCGACGATCGTCGAAAGTAATGTCGCATTTTTTTTCGGGAAAGGGGGCGGGGGGGTGCCTGTTGCTCGACCTTGGCCCGATGGGGGTTGTTTGCTGGATCGGCTTGCGCCTGGCGAGCCGGTTTGTCACGGTGGGGTCATGTTTACCGGATTGGTTGAGACGGCGGGTCGCGTGGTTTGTTTTGCGGAGGGGGAGGCCGCTTATGATCTCACGGTGGATCACGGCGGGGTTTTGGAGGGCGTGGCCCGGGGGGATTCCATCGCCGTGAACGGCTGCTGTCTGACGGTTGCCCGTTTCGAGGGAAGCCGGATCGGGTTCGATCTTCTGGCCGAGACGGTGCGGCTGACGGGGTTTCGAGGACTCGCCGAGGGAAATCTGGTGAATCTCGAGCGAAGTCTTTTGCCGACCTCCCGGATGGGGGGGCATTTCGTGAGCGGCCATGTCGACGGCACGGGAGAGGTGGAAGTTTTCGAGCCGCGGGGGAAGGACCATTACCTCAAGGTCCGATGCGGGAAAGAGCACTCCGATTATCTCGTATCGAAGGGCTCGATTTCCCTGGACGGTATCTCCCTGACGGTGGCGGAGGTGCACGATGAAGGGTTTGCCGTCTGGTTGATTCCGCATACGCTCGAGGTGACGAATCTTAAAGAGCGTAAGAGGGGGGATTTGGTGAATCTGGAGTTCGATCTTCTCGCCAAGTATGTGGAAAAGATGATCCGCGGTCGGCTCTCCACCTGATATCCGTCTTGTCAGCTTCTTCGGATTTGATAGGGTTTTCGTTGTGGGATTCGTGAACGCTCCAGTAATACTCTGATGGGATCGGAACTTCTCGGACTGCTTCGTGACGAGTTGCGCCTGCTGCGGTCGCAGGGGATGGAGTCCGTGGCGGTGACGGAGGAGTCCCTGGAGTGTCTCACCCGGGCTTTCGGCGGAGCGGTGAAGGCTGCTGCGGTCGACCCCGGAAAAACCGCGAAAGCCGCGCCGTCCGGCAAACCGGAGGCGTCGACCGGGGGACCCTCCCTGGTGGTTCCCGAAGAGAAGCCGTCGCGGAAGGTTGCCGCGAAATCGGATGCGACCGCAAAGATTCCTTCCGAAGCGCCGGTCGTGGAGATCGGCGGGGGGAGCAAGCGGGAGCAGTGGGAGCGGTTGCGCGAGACGGTTCTGTCCTGTCCGGTGTGCCGGGAGAACCTGAATCCGGGCAAGAAGATCGTCTTCGGGGTCGGGGATATCGATGCCGATCTCTTTTTCTGCGGGGAAGCCCCCGGGGCGGACGAGGAAACCGAGGGCGAACCTTTTGTCGGCAAGGCGGGGGAATTGCTCGACGGCATGATCAAGGCGATGGGCTTGCAGCGTGAAAAGGTCTACATCGGAAACATCATGAACTGGCGTCCCCGGACCGGTAGCTCCTACGGGAACCGTCCGCCCACGGATGAGGAGATGGCTTTCTGTTTGCCCTATCTCCGGGCGCAGGTGGCGGTCGTTCGCCCGAAGGTCATTGTCGCCTTGGGAGGCACCGCCACCAAGGGACTTCTCGGCCTGGAGACCAAAGGGCAGATGGGGCGCTTGCGGGGCAGTTGGCAGGAATTCGAAGGGATTCCCGTGATGATCACCTACCACCCGTCTTTTCTCCTGCATCAAGGGTCCGTTCAGAAGAAAAGGACGGTCTGGGAGGATCTTCTGGCCGTGATGGAACGGCTTTCGATGCCGATCAGCGACAAGCAGCGGAATTTTTTCCTGGCCGCGCTGAAATCCTGATGATCCATGGATCTTTTGTAGGGCGAGACACTTACTCCAGTGCCACTCGGGCATAACCCGACGAGAAAGGAAAATCTGCTTGCAGAAAAAGGTGAACATAATATCACTATTTTTATGCATTCGAAGGATTCCGTCGACTTTGAGGAGGTCTGCCGCGAGGTTCGGTCCCGTTTTCCGTCGGCGTTTGCCTTTCCGGCCAGATCCGCTCGATCCGGGGGAGGAAAAGAGGGTCTTTCCTGGGCCTCCTCGTTGCCGGACCGGGTAGGCCTTCATCAGGTGGTGATTCCCCTCGGGGTGAGTTCCGGCAGTCTCGAGCTGCTTCTTGCGGCGGCGGAGGAAAGCGGTCGCCGGGGAATGCGGATGGTCTGGATCGATCCTTCGGATTGCCTCGATCCGCCGACGGCCTTTGCCTCGTCGCCGAGACACCTTCTATGGGCGAGAGGGGGAGGATTGCGTACCGCCCTCCGGGTGGCGGATGCCGTGGCCCGGGACGAAAACTTTCCGTTCATCTGCCTGGACGGAGCGATGACGGCGCCCGACGAGTGGAAGAGGGTGCCCCTGTCCCAATGGTATCGATTGCAACGCCTGGTTCGCCGCCATGGGACGTCCCTGATTCTCTGGACGCCCCCGGTGTCGATTCCTCCGGCGGAATGCCGCTGGTCCGTGCGCGGGGAGTGGGTTTTCGAGGAGTTGTTCGACCGGTCTCCGGAGGAGCTGCGGCGGAGTGTTTTCGTGGACGAGGGGGCCGTGGGCGGGTCGGTGCTCGAGGCGGCATCCGCCGGATAGCGGCTTGTTCCCATGTTTGCGACCCTGAGAGTCCCGGAGTTTCCTCTGGCCGCGGTTCTCCGGCGTTCGGAAGATCCTCCCGGCCCGCCGCGGGCGGTGGCCGTCCCGGAAGCGCGGCGATCCGTTATCGCATCGGCGGATGAGGAGGCGCGGCGGCAGGGAGTCGCTCCGGGAATGACCACGACCCGTGCGCTGGCCCGCTGCCCCTCCCTGGTTGTCCTGTCGGTTGATCCGGAGGCCGAGGAGTCCGCTTCCTCCTGGTTGCTCGCTCTGGCATCTTCCGTCTCGCCGCGGGTGGAGTCTTCTTCCGGTGAGGCCGTCGTTGATTTGAAGGGCGCGGGCGACCCGGAGCGGGCGGCGCGTGGAATCTTGAGGACGGCGGCCGGTCGGATGGATGTGCGTATCGGCATTTCCGATACGATCGAGCGCTCCCGGTGGGCTTCCCTGCGGGCGGAGCCGTTGCTGGTTTCACTGGACGACGAGGACCTGTTCGGCGGCTTCCCGGTGGCGGAGGCACCGTTGGCGAAGTCCGTCCGCAATCTTCTGCTCGACTGGGGGTTGCCGGATCTGTTGGCGTTCGTCCGTCTGCCCCGGGACTCCGTCGCCCGGCGTATGGGGCCCGGGGGCGTGCGGGTGTGGGATGAGATGGCGGGCCGCCGTTCCCGCCTCTTGCGCGTGTTCGCGGAGGAGGTGCGCTTTCGTGCTGCGATGGATCTCGAGCATCCCGTGGAGACGCTGGAGCAGGCGCTTTTTGTGGTGGCGCGGCTGTTGAAGGAAGTCTGCTCGACCCTGGATGCGGCGGTGCGGGTTGCTTCGGTGTTGCTGATCCGATGGCGGACGGTGAATGATGTGGAGGGAGGGCGTGATTTTGTGATCCCCGAGCCGACGGCCCGTGAAAAGACGCTTCTGGCGGTGATGGAAAGCTATCTCGGGGGCGTGCGGACCGATGCGGCCCTGTCTTTTCTCGAGGTGGAAGCGTTGGCTGCCGATCCGGCGGAAACCCAGGAAGACTTTTTCGAGGTCGCCGCGCGGGATCCGTTTCGGTTTCGCGAAGTGGTCGGCAGGGTCCGCGGGTTGTTGGGGGACGACCGCTTCGGGGTTCCGGTCCGTCTGCCGACTTATCATCCGGACGGATACCGGGTCGATCCGCCCTCGGCCCGGATCGCGGTCGAGGAAGAGAATTCCCCCTTCGGGACGCGTAGTGGTCCGGCCTTGCGACGGTTCCGCCCGGCTCGACCGGTAACGGTGAAGTGCCTGGAAGGGAGGCCCGTTTACTGTTCCTCCGAGGAGGGTAGGGGGGAGGTGCTGCAATGCCGGGGTCCGTTCCGTGTTTCCGGAGATTGGTGGGACCCGTCTCTCCGCTGGTCCCGGGAGGAGTGGGATGTGGAATGGCCGGTCGAGGGATCGTTCCGGCGCCTGGTTCGCTTTCCCGGCGACCGCTGGGAATGGGATGGTGCCTATGATTGACCAATCAGAAAAGCGACAGGCCGTAGATGCTCTCGGAGACGACCCACGAGAGAAAGGCCAGAAGAAGCAAGCCGACCGCGGCGATCAGGATTCGTTTTTTCCGTCGGCTTTCGCGATCGCGGAAACCGGCGAAACGGCGTCCTTCCCGCGTTGACCGCGCCAGGTGCCTGCCGAAGGACGGGCCGAAGCGGTTGCCTTCGCCCCGGTAGAACCGGTAGGACTGGGACCGGCGGCGACGGAAGTAGCGCCACTGGTAATACTTGCGAAGAAGAATCATGTTGAAGGCCCGTGGGGAAACGAAGAATCTACCATTCGAACCGTTCCGCAATCGAGTGAAAACCACAACCAAAAGTATCCGTGCGCTGAAAGGCCGTCGGCCCCTGGCAGCCGTTACGGCCTACGATTTTCCCACGACCGTCTTTGCCGACGAGGCCGGCGTGGACCTGATTCTGGTGGGGGATTCGGTGGGGACTACCGTCCTCGGGTTTCCCGATACCGTTCCGGTCACGCTGGAGATGATGCGGCACCATGCGGCGGCCGTATTGCGGGCACTTCCCGAGGCGCTGGTGGTGGTGGATCTTCCGTTTGCCGAAGCCTCGCTGGGCCGCGACCATGTCCTTCGGGTGAGCCGTGACTTTCTCCGCATGGGTGCCGGCGCGGTAAAGATCGAGGGTGGGGAAAACAGGAAGGAGTTGAGGGAGTTTCTGGTCGATGCGGGGGTGCCGGTTCTCGGGCATGTGGGATTGCTTCCCCAGATGGTTCAGGTGGCGGGCGGATACCGCCGTTACGGTGGTGATCCGGAGGAGGCGGAGCGACTGATTGCGGATGCGATGTCCGTCGAGGAATCCGGTTGTTTCGCCTGTATCGGTGAAATGATCGAGCCCTCGGTCGCGGGCGAAATCCGCGATCGGATCGGGATTCCCTTCATCGGGATCGGCTGTGGTCCGGATTGCGACGGGCAGATCCTGGTCAGCCATGATTTACTGGGGCTCGGAACGGAGAAACCGCCGGGATTCGTCAAAGTTTATGCGGAACTCGGCCATCAAGCGCGCCGGGCGTTCGAGGCGTACCGCGAGGACGTGGCGGAGGGGAGGTTCCCATCATGAATTTTGCGGTTTTGGGTGCCGGAGCATGGGGGACGGCCCTCGCCCTCCATCTCCATCGTTGCGGCCACACCGTCACTCTTACGTCGCGTCGGTTGGAGCATGCCGCCGACATGGCTTCCGAGCGGGAGAATCGCGACTACCTTCCCGGCTACTCGATCCCGGCGGATCTCCAACTGGGCAACGAGGTAAAACCGGCCCTCATGGAGGCCGATGTCGTGGTTCTCGCCTGCCCGGCAAAGGGCTTGCGCGCGCTATGCGAGGAGATCGCCGCTTGCCGCGGTAGCTCCTGGGGGATTTCCGCCCTGGTGGCCGTGTGCAAGGGGCTGGATCCGGAGACGCTGGAACTGCCGGTCGAAGTCCTCCGCGAAGTGTTGCCGGGATACCCGGCCGGAATCCTGAGCGGGCCGAACCATGCCGGAGGGCTGGCCGACGGTCTGCCTTCGGCGTCCGTTCTGGCGTTTTCCGAGGAAACGGATTGGATCCGGGACCTCCAGGCAGCCTTGAGCAACGAGTCCTTCCGCCTCTATTTTTCGGACGATCCCGTCGGTGTTTCGCTGGGGGGTAGCTTGAAGAATATTTTTGCCATCGCCTCCGGCTGTTGCGACGGACTCCGTCTCGGGGACAACGCCAAAGCCGCGCTCCTGACCCGCAGTCATGCCGAGATGGTCGAGATCGGCGTCTCGCTCGGGGGTGGGCGGGAGACCTTTGCCGGTCTGAGCGGATTGGGTGACCTCGTGGCGACCAGCTACGGAAGCTGGAGCCGGAATCGGACCTTCGGGGAGGATTTGGCCGTCGGGAAGCCGGTCCTCGAGGGGTTGGAGGGGCGGAAAACCGTCGTGGAGGGTGCCCTGTCGGTGCGCTGGTATCGCGAGCGTTGCCGGAAAATCGGGCTTGAGACCCCGATTCTCGACGAGGTTTACGCGATTGTCTATGAGGGGAAACCGCCCGCGAAGGCCCTGCAGGATCTGATGTCGCGAAAGCTGAAGGCGGAGTGAAGCAGGGGCATTATCCCCGCGCACATGGTTATACCCTACACTCGGGTCCAATACTCCAAACCGTTGCATTCACCGGCAATTCCTTCAAGATGGATAGAATGAGTGATAAAGGTAAGGATCCGGACAACCCTTTCGAGGAACTACAGCAGCACATCCAGAAGATTCTGGGCGATCCGCGGGTCAGAACGGCCGGCTTTCGACCGGGGGTGACCCCCGCCCCGCCACCTTCGAAAGCGGAACCGGAGGACAGCGAGGCGAAAGAGCGGTTGGAGAAAATCCGCAAATTCCATCTGAAGCCGCGCGAAGTCTTCTCCACCCTGAACCGTCACGTCATCGGGCAGGAACAGGCGAAGAAGGTATTGTCCGTGGCGGTCTGCGACCACTATAACCACATCCGGCGGCAGTTCGACGATCCCGGGGAGGCGGACAGCTTCGAATACCAGAAACAGAACATCCTCCTCCTGGGGCCGACCGGGGTCGGGAAGACCTACTTGATGAAGAACCTGGCCCGCCTCATCGGGGTTCCCTTCGTCAAAGCGGATGCCACCAAGTTTTCCGAAACGGGCTATGTGGGCTCGGATGTGGAGGATCTGGTGCGCGACCTCGTCAAGGTCGCCGGCGGCGACGTGAATCTGGCCGAGATGGGGATCATCTACATCGACGAGATCGACAAGATCGCCAGCGAATCCGCCAACGGGTCAAAAGATGTTTCGGGTCGCGGGGTGCAGATCAACCTCCTCAAGCTCATGGAGGAGACGGAGGTCAACCCGTTCAGCCAGACCGACATGATGGGGCAGATGCAGGCCATGATGGGCGGCGGAGGCGGCAAGAGCCAACGGCGCATCAACACCAGGAACATTCTCTTCATCGTAAGCGGTGCTTTCGACCAACTCGCGAAATCGATCCAGAAACGGATCGGGAAGGGGGGCATCGGTTTCGCCGGAGAAATTCCGACCGCCGAAGAGGATCTCTACCGCTACCTCGCCCACGCCGAAACCAACGATTTCATTCGCTACGGGTTCGAACCGGAGTTCGTCGGGCGGCTTCCCGTCCGCGTCGCCTTCGAGGCTCTCTCCGCCGAGGATCTCGCAACCATCCTGACCACCTCGGAAGGAAGCGTTTTACGGCAATACATCCGTGATTTCGAAAACCACGGGATCCAACTGACGGTTACGGACGGGGCGGTCGACGCGATCGCGCGGCAGGCTCATGAGGAACACACCGGCGCCCGCGGGGTCATGTCGGTCCTCGAGCGTCTGTTCCGCGACAGCAAATTCGAGCTGCCGTCCACCGGATTGCGCGAACTCACGGTCGACGCGGACTTCGTGACGAATCCGGCGGCCGCTCTGGAGGCATTGCTCGAGACCTACGGTTCCACGTCCGCCGAGCAGGAGGTGATCCGTCCCTTCGTCGAATCCTTCGAATCCGAACACGGGCTCCAACTCGACTTCACCGCCGACGCGATCTCCTACCTCCTGGACGAGGCTGAGAAGGCGGAAAAAGATCTCACCGGCTTTGCGACGGACCGCTTTCAGGATCTCCCTTACGGTTTGAAGATCGTTTCGCGAAACACCGGTCGGAAGCACTTCCGAATCGACCGCAATTGCGCCGAGGATCCCGACCGTGAGATCTCGAAGTGGGTCATCCAGAGTTTCAAGGACGCCGGGGAGGGGTAAGGAACCCCATGGTCATCCATGCCGACCCCAACGCTCCACGGCACCGGTCTTTCGGCAGGGAAACACATGATGAAGAGGATGATCTTTGCAACTGACGGCCTCCGCATCCAGGTTGTGCGATAATGGAAACTCGAAACGATCCCGCGAAAGACGAGATCCCGAACCATCGCCCTTCTCCAGTGATCGAATCGGAAAAGGTCAACCGGATGTTTGCCGGGATCGCCGGCGACTACGACCGGGCCAACCACGCTCTCAGCTTCGGGATCGATTATTACTGGCGGTGGCGGACGGTGCGCCGGATCGCCGCCGCGAAGCCTTCGGTGGTCGCGGACCTCGCCACCGGTTCCGGCGACATCGCTCTGGCCCTCCGCAAAAAACTGCCTTCCGAAGTCCGGGTTCTCGGCCTGGATTTTTGCGAGGAAATGTTGGTCGAGGCGCGGAAGAAGGCGGGCGCACGGAAGGGGATCTCATTCCGAAACGGGGATTGCCTGGACCTTCCGCTCGACGACGGGTCGATGGACGCCTGCACCATCGGTTTCGGGTTCCGCAATCTCGAAGATCGCGCTGCGGGGCTCCGGGAGATGTTCAGGGTTCTCAAACCGGGCGGGACCCTTCTCGTTCTCGAATTTTCCCAACCGTTCCGAATTCTCCGCCCCTTCTACTATTTTTATCTGGGAAAGATCCTTCCCCGGTTCGCCGCCCGCATTACCGGTGACGAAAACGCTTACCACTACCTGGGAGGGACCATCGCCGCCTTTCCCGATCGTAATGCTTTGGCCGATACGATACGGGAAGCCGGATTCCGGCGGGTGAGCGCCACGCCCCTCACCGGAGGCATTGTCGCCCTGCACCAGGGGTGGAAGGAATAAGCCGCTAAAACAGGCCCGGAAGGTTCATGCCCCCCGAAATCGCGGACATGGCTTCCTCGTTCTCGGCGCTCGCCTTTTTCTGCGCCTCCTGGATCGCTTCCAGAACCGTTTCCTTCACGAACGCCGCGTCCTCCTTGAGAAACTCGGGATCGAAATCCACATCCTGAATGGTTCCCTGTCCGTTGATCTTCACCGTCACGGCCCCCCCGCCACTCGAGACCTCGATAATTTTCGAGGAGAGTTCTTCCTGCAATGCCTCCATCTGCTTCTGCATCTTGGCGGCCTGTTTCATTAATTTTCCGACTCCTGCCATGGGGAATAGTGTCTTTGGAAAAGCCTCGCCAAGGCAAGCGCGATCCACCCTTTGCCGAAAACCCGGTCGCAACCGCTTCGCCCCGGCGGTCGGGGAA
>CAZBLJ010000017.1:0-12399 GCA_964492605.1 uncultured Puniceicoccaceae bacterium | reverse complement strand
AGGAGACCCCCTTTTTGCATCCGAATCCCGAAGACCCCTCTTTTTCGACTGGCAACCGCAGGGCACGGCACCTACTACTAAGCGTAATTATGGAAAAAACCCTTATCATTCTGAAGCCGGACTGCATGGAAGCGGGCAAGGCGGGCGAGGTCATCGCCCGGTTTGAAAACGCCGATTTCACGATCGTCGCCGCCAAGATGGCGAAGCTCGGCTCCGAGATCCTCCGCGAACATTACGCCCACGTAGCCGACAAGCCGTTCTTCCCGGAAATCGAGGAGTTCATGAGTTCCCGCCCGGTCGTTTTTCTCGTGCTCGAAGGCGAAAACGCCGTGCAGCATGCCCGCGATCTTCTGGGCCCGACGGATTCCACCGAGGCAGCCCCCGGAACGATCCGCGGCGATCTCGGAACCGACAAAATGCGCAATATCGCGCACGCATCCGACAGCGTCGAGAACGCGACGGTCGAGATCGACCGGTTTTTCGAGCCCGGCGAGATCCACGCGGACTGACTCGGACGTTCCTCCGGTTTGCCGACCCCGCCGTGCGGGCCGATTCAACCCCGGAACTATCTGGAACATCGATGAGCGATTTCGATACCATCGAAGAAGCCGTAGCGGACATCGCCGCAGGTCGGATGGTGATCGTAACGGATGCCCGGGAGCGGGAAAACGAGGGGGACCTCGTCCTCGCCGCTTCAAAGGCTTCCCCGGAGACGATCAACCAGATGATCCAGGAAGCCGGGGGTCTCATTTGCGTGCCGACGCTAAGCCACCAGCTCACCCGCCTGGGGATTAACCAAATGGTGGTGGAGAACCGGGAGAGCCAGGGAACGGATTTCTCCGTCTCGGTCGATGCGGCGGAGGGCATTTCCACCGGCATCAGTGCCTACGACCGCGCCCAGACCATCCGGATTCTGGCAGACCCGAACGCAACCCCGGACATGCTGGTCCAGCCGGGCCACATCTTCCCGCTCCGCGCCCGTCCCGGCGGAGTGCTCCAGCGCGCCGGCCACACCGAAGCCGCCGTCGATCTGGCAACGCTGGCCGGCCTGCACCCGAGCGGAGTGATCTGTGAAATCCTCAACAAGGACGGCTCCATGGCACGCTTGCCGGAGCTGATGGCTTACAAGAGGAAGCACGGCCTGCGGATGATCTCGATCGCCCAGCTCATCGAGTATCGCCACAAGCGCGACAAACTGGTGGAGCGGATCGGTCTCCGGAAAACGGAGACGGAGTTCGGCGAGTTCGATCTGCATGTCTTCCGCAGTGTCCTGGACAGGCGCACGCATCTCGCCTTCACCCGCGGTCGTCTCGACCGCCAGCCGACGCTCGTGCGGGTTCAGGGAGAGAACCTTCTTTCCGACGTCTTCGGCGCTACCTCCCGGGAGAATCTCCTGATTCCGTCCATGAAACGGATCGCCGAGGAAGGAAAGGGTGCCGTCGTCTACATCGAACAGTCGAACGGCGGTCTCCGCCTCGATCCGAAGACGGGCCGACTCCCCGACGATGCGCCTCTCGGGGAGATCCCGATGGATTTCCGCGACTACGGTATCGGCGCCCAAATTCTTTCCGAACTGGGTCTCCACAAGATCCGCCTCCTCATCTCCAAACCCCGCAAGGTGGTCGCTCTGCAAGGCTACGACCTCGAAATCGTCGACCAGGTGATCGTCAAGGAATCGAAAGAGGGCACCTCATGAGCTTCGACCCCGGTTCCCCGAACGAAAGGCCCGAGGGCCGCGGCCTCCGCATCGGAGTGGCCGCCGCCTGCTATAACCGGGAGCGCGTCGACCGGCTGATCTCCCTGGTGGGAGACGAATTGATCCGGCTCGGCGTGGCCGGGGAGGATATCATCGTGCGCCGGGTCCCCGGCTCCATGGAGGTTCCCTTCGCACTCGGTCGCATGGCGGATAGCGGAAGGTTCTCCGCTCTCGTGGGTCTCGGAGTGGTCATCGCCGGCGACACCAACCACCACGACGTCATCGGGGAAACGACGGCTCTCAGCCTGCAGCGCCTCTCCATCGAAAGCGGGGTCCCGGTGATCAACGGGATCCTCGTGGTCAACTCCGGGCAGCAGGCCGACGACCGATTGGGCGCCAAGGTCGACCGTGGGGCCGAGTTTGCCCGGGCCGCCGTCGCACTCGCGAATTTCGAAATTTGAGC
The DNA here is from genome assembly GCA_964492605.1 of uncultured Puniceicoccaceae bacterium. GTDB lineage: Bacteria > Verrucomicrobiota > Verrucomicrobiia > Opitutales > Puniceicoccaceae > Puniceicoccus. The sequence continues at coordinate 10,240 of CAZBLJ010000017.1, read as the reverse complement.
CCATCCATGGATAATCCTTCTGAAACGCCGGAAGAGCCGGTCCGCCGTCCGTCCAGGCGCCGCCTGAACCGGATTGCGGCCATGCAATTTCTGTATCTCTACGAATCCAACCGCGGAGGGGTCCTCAACGATCTCCTCCTGAGCTTTTTCGAATCCCAGGAGAAGGACCGCGATACCTACGCGTTCGCCGAGGAACTGATTCACGGCACCCTCGAAAACCTCGAGGAAATCGATGCCAAGATCCGCTCCCTTGCCTCGAACTGGAAGTTCGAACGGATCGCGCGGGTCGACCTCGCGATTCTCCGGCTGGCGTCCCACGAGCTTTTGCACCGGCCGGATATTCCGCCGGTCGTCACGATCAACGAAGCGATCGATCTCGGTAAGGAGTATTCCAACGAGGACAGCCGGCGCTTCCTCAACGGTCTGCTGGACCGGATTTCCTCCGAATTGAAACGTCCCATGCGCGAACCGGGAGGACTGAAATGAGCGGCGAAAAGAAAGGGCTCTTCAAACGTTTCCGCGAAGGTCTCCGGAAAACCACCCGGGGGATCGGAGATGCCGTCGGCGGGGTCTTCGGAAAAGGCAAGCTGGATGACGCCGCCATCGATGCGATCGAGGAAGCTCTCTTCGGAGCCGACTTCGGCGTCGAAACGGCGGAAGAGGTCATGGACGCGATTCGAACGGAATACCGGCGCAACAAAGACCTGCGGGGCAAGGAAGCCGCCGAAATCGGGGCCCGGGTTCTGGCGAAAATTCTCGACGGTGCGGAGGGCCGGTTCACCCCCTCGGGCGAAAAGCCATCCGTCGTCGCGCTCGTCGGAGTCAACGGCTCCGGAAAGACCACCACCGCCGCCAAGCTGGCCTGGCGGTTCAAACAAGAGGGGTCGTCGGTGATCGTCGGAGCGTGCGATACCTTTCGGGCCGCCGCCAACGAGCAACTGCGCGTGTGGAGCGGTCGACTCGATATCGAGGTCGTGGGCAGCCACCAGGGAGCCGACTCGGCCGCCGTCGCCTTCGACGGTTTCGCCGCCGCCCGCAAGAGAGGGACCGACCTGCTGGTCCTCGACACGGCCGGTCGCCTGCACACCAAGGGCAATCTGATGGAAGAGCTGAAAAAGGTGCGCCGCGTTCTCGGAAAGCAGCGCGAAGGCACCCCGGAAGAGCGCTGGCTCGTCATCGACGGCAGCCACGGGTCCAATTCAATCCAGCAAGCCCGGGTTTTTCACGAAGCCTTCGAGCTGACGGGGCTGGTCATCACCAAGCTCGACGGCACCAGCCGGGGCGGAGCGCTTGTCGGGATCTACCGCGAAACGGGCCTGCCGGTCCACTACATCGGCCTGGGCGAACAGCCCGACGACCTCCAGCCTTTCTCGGTGCGGGACTACTGCGAAGCGATCTTCGCACGGCAGGAGGACTGAATCTTTTCCCGCATGGTGAAGGGTGCGGCCCCTGGGCCCTTACCGCCTCCGCCAGCGTCCCGAATGCGCAAAGGTCAGCTGATACTTCCGCTCGGTCTCGCGGATCAGGAAGGGCATCGATGTCTCATCGACAAACTCGAAATCATCTTCCAACAAGCGTTTTAGTTCGGTCGCCGAATCACCCCCGTTTTTCCGGGCTCCGATCCATTCCGAAGGATCGGTGTATTCCGCCATCCAGGTGAACGGGGAGTTGAGAACCAACCAGCCTCCGGGGTTGAGGAGATCCGGAAGCTGGTCGAGGAAACGCCGCGGATGGTGGAGTCGGCAGAGAAGGTTCGCCCCCAGGATCCAGTCGAAGCGTCCAAGCTCCCCGCCCAGATCGTGAGCGTCGCCCACTTCGAAACGCACCCGCGAGGAATCGACCCCCGCAGGACGCCGGGCCTCGAATTCTTCCGAACGTTCTCCCTGTAGAGTTACGCGATAGCTTACCTTGCCCCCGGTCCTGATGCGTTCGGCGGCACCGACAAAAGCGCCCGAATAATCCACACCGATCACCTCGGAGCAGTGTTTCGCCATTTCAAAGCTGGAACGGCCCACCGCACAGCCCACATCCAGTCCGCGGCCAGCGCTTTCCTGCGGAAATCTTTCGGTGACCACTCGGACCGCGTAGTCCAACGCCGGAGCGGCCAGCGTCCCCCAGGGAAAGATCTCCTCGGGGGCCGCGTAATGGAAATGCAGATACTCCGAGACGAGTTGACCCGACTCGTAGTCCACGCCAGAGGCACCGCTCATTTCGAAGACCGGCTCAGGCCGGAACCGCCTCGCGTTCGAGAAGCTCCAGGAGGTAGGTTGCGGGACGATAATTTTCCAGAATCACCGTCTCTTCCCCGTCCCGATACATGCGAACCTGCTTCAACTTGATCTCGGGTGTCTTGTGGGGTGCATAGAGCACGTCATCATGGGAAGCGTTCTCCCGGTGCTTGAACAAATCCGGTGTCAGATGCCCGCCGAGATGGTCGTCCCGACCCGTCGCGATGTGACAGGTGCCCAGGATCTTCTCGTCCTGGATATCGCGTCCCGAAAAAGGAAGCCTCTGGGTTCCGAACCCGAGTTCCCCCAGCGCGCCGGTCATGGGATCGTCCTTCAACCGGGCGTTGTGTTCCTCGATTTCCGAGTATTCGCCGTAAAGGAGGCGGGACTTTACGATCTTGCCATCCTCGACGGTCAGCATACCAAGCGTCTCCTCGTCGTACTTGAAGGGAAACTTCCCGCTGCCCGTCGTCGGCACGAAGTAGACCTCGCCGGCCGGCAGGTTCGCCACGTCGGGAGTCCCCGGAGGACACAATCCGTGGCTTTTCTGCGCTTCCTGGCCGTCGGTCTCCAGGGTGAGCGTCGTGACTTGATTCTCGACCTCGAAATCGATTTCGAACCGGTCGGCCCGGGTCAGCCCCGAGCGAAGCCTTTCGGCCTCTTCGCTTACCCTGGCGTAGTCGACGGAAAGACCCGACTCGACGATGATCTGGTTCAGGCCGTGAAGAGTCGCACCGCGGAAACCGAATTTCTTCGCCTGGGCGGTGAGAGGAGCCGTCGCCGAGTAGGTCGACACCACGAGGATCAACTGATAATTCGGATAAATGTCTTTTTCCAGGCTCAGGTGGTTGCCTTCCGGATCATAGCAATCGTCTTCGAAATCGAGGTTGCTGCCCCCCGCCTCCTTGTAGGCGAAAATTTCTCCGCCCGTGTAGTTCAAGGCTTCGAGATCGCCGCTCTGAAAGCCCTTGTAGAAAATCTCGTATCCATAATTCTGTATGGACAGCGATTCGTCTTCCAGAAACCGGAAGCCTTTGATTTCTTTCGGATCCGGCAGATCGATCAGGATGCAAAGTTTCTCGCCACTCCCTTCCCCAAAACAGGTTGTCATGAGGCGTTGAAGCGAGAACGGGGGGAATGTTTCGTCGTTGTACATGATTTCTTTAGTTTCAAGGGAGAAGGAGTCCCCGTGTCCGGCGATGTCAAGAGATCACCCCAAAAAGCCCGGCATGATTTCCTGATTGTCTAATTCCGGATCGTCGGTAGGTTCCGTGGGCAGTGGACAACATCATGCAGATTTTGCTTGTCGAGGACGACCCGCTGGCGGCGAAGCTGGTAAGGCTCATCCTGGACAAAGGGCGCGGTTTGGAATGCCGGACGACCCACGTCACCAACATCTCCGACGCGTTGGAGAAAATCGGCTCCCACAATTTCGACGTGGTCCTGCTCGACCTGAATTTACCCGACAGCGATACCGAGGAGACGCTCGAGCACTGCGTCCAGATCGCAGCCAACAACCCGGTAATCGTTCTGACCGGAAACGAAAGCGAGGAAATCGGAGTCCGAGCCGTGCAACTCGGAGCGCAGGACTACCTGGTCAAAGGGGAATACAACGACAAAATCCTCCTGCGTGCCCTCCGCTACGCAAGGGAACGCCACCGGATGTGGTCCACCCTCCGGAGGCTGTCGGTCATCGACGAGCTGTCCGGACTGTACAACCGGCGGGGATTTTTCGCCGTGATTGAAAAGCAGTTCGAGGAAGTCATTTCCGATTCGAACCGAACCGCCTTTCTCTTCTACTTCGACCTGGACGAATTCAAACAGGTCAACGACACCTACGGACACGACACGGGAGACGATGCCCTCCGCGCCTTTTCGGATACCTTGAAATCGACTTTCGATCGCGAGGACGCCGTTGCCCGGGTCGGCGGCGACGAATTCGTGGCCTTTGTCGGCAACCCCGGGGACCGCCTGCCGGAGGAGATCGTTCGACGATTCCAGGAAGGACTGGACCGGTTTAACAAAGAGGAGAAACTTCCCTTCCAAATCAAGTCGAGCTACGGCTTCCGCACGGTCGAAAAGGGGGAACAAGTGACTCTCGACGAAGCGTTGGGCGATGCCGACGCCCGGCTCTACGAACAGAAACGGAAGAAGAAAGATTCCGGCGCGATCTCGTCGCGCTGAACGGACATGTCGGAATCGAACGAAAATTTCCACCCGGATCAGATCCTCTCCGCACCAGCGGGTTCGGACCCGTCGACGCATGTGGAACGGACCTCGCTGCTGGCCCTCTACAAAGTCATTTCCCTGGAGGACGAGCAGTTCCGGTTTCACATGGACCGCACGGCGGACCTTTCCCTGGAACTCGCCATTGCGAAAGGCCTCGCCCCCGCGAAACAGGAGCGGGTTTGGTTTTCCGGCCTTCTCCACGATATCGGGAAAATGGGAGTCGACCGCAGGATTCTCTCCAAAACGGGCCATCTTGCACCGGGCGAGATCGAAGACGTCCGCAATCACACGCGCATCGGGCACGAAATCCTGGGTGCCGTCCGGGGCGGGATCTACGGAATCGCAGCCGAGGTCGCTCTGAGACATCACGAGCGATGGGACGGGAAAGGCTATCCCGACGGCATCCCCGGTCGCGAGATTCCTCTCGAAGCGCGCATCGTTGCCGTGGCGGACGTGTTCGACTGCATCACCGCGGGCCGCCCGTACCGTGAAGCACGTTCGCCAGGCGAGGCGTCCGAGGAACTGCATCGCTTCGCCGGCACCCAGTTCGATCCGGAACTCGTCGAACTCTTTCTTTCCGAGGTTCTGCCGAATGTCTCTTCCGGTTGACGGTCACCGCAAGGAGATCGTTCGAGCGTTCCGGCCCCCCGGACTCACCTTGGTGATCGCCCCCCCGGGGACCGGGAAATCGACTCGAATCCCCGCTTTCCTCTCGGACGAGTTTCCGGACGAAAAAATCATCTGCGTGGAACCCCGCCGGATCGCCGCGAGATCTCTCGCCCACCGGGTCGCCTCGCAGGTCGGCGAATCCCCCGGGGGAACGGTCGGATACCGGGTGCGATTCGATAAAAAGGTTTCCGGAGACACCCGCATCGAGTTCGTGTCCAGAGGCGTCTTTCTCCGCCAGATTCTGGAAGATCCCGCTTCCATCGGTCGCTACGGCGCCATTCTCCTCGACGAGTTTCACGAGCGGCAACTGGAGACGGACTGGATCTTCGGCGACATTCTCCGACGACGATCCGATTTTCCGGACGTCCGATTGGGGATTCTCTCCGCCACCCTGGACCCCGGCCCCATCCGGGACCTCTGGCCCGGGGCTCGGACCGTCGAAGTCGCCTCCCCCCTTCACCCCGTGGAAGTGCGCCACAGTCCGAAACCCACCCGGTTCGACGAACGGACCGTAGCCGAAAGAACCGTCCAGGCCGTCCGCGCCCTGCGCAAGGATGCGGTGCCGGCCAGTTATCTCGTCTTTCTCCCGGGCTACCGCGAGGTCCGCGACACGGTGAATCGCTTGCGGGACCACCCCGACCTCCGGGGGTGGGACGCTCTCCCGCTCACCGGCGAACAGTCTCCCGAGGAACAGGACCGGGCTATACGCGACGGGCCCCGACCGCGGGTGGTCGTTGCGACGAATCTCGCCGAGAGCAGCCTCACCGTCGAGGGCGTCCACGCGGTCGTCGACGGAGGCCTGGCCCGGCGGATGGATTTCGATGTTTCCCGGGGACTCAACGTTCTCCGCACGGTCCGGGTCTCCCTGTTTTCGGCCCGGCAACGGACGGGCCGTGCCGGGCGTATCTCCGAAGGGGTCGCGGTTCGTCTTTGGTCGGAGTCGGAGGAAAGGGACCTCGCCGAGGCGGAGCCCCCCGAATGCCAACGCCTCGACCTGTCCGACTGGCTCTTGCGGGCCCACTTCGGCGGCGGCGCACCCGATGCGTTCCCGTGGATCGACCCTCCCCCGACCGCCCACCTGGAAGAGGCCGGAAAACTGCTCGCGCAACTGGGGTGCCTGGAAAACGGAAACCTGACGGAGCACGGCCGGGCGGTCGCCCGGTTCCCCGTCCACCCGCGGCTCGCCTCCGTGATCCTCGACGGCGCACGGAGGGGGATCGGTCGACTCGCCGCCCGTCTGGCGGCTTTGGCCGAGGAGGACCGTCTCCTGATTCACGGAACCTCCGCCGAAGAAACCTACGGCGGCCATGCGGATTCCGCGGATTTCGCCGCAGAACTCCGCCTCCTCGACGCGGTCGAGGCGGGCTACGGCCCGAAGGCCGGACAAGGTGCGCGCCTCACCGGGGCACGGCAAATCTTGCGGCAGGCCGACCGTCTGGCCCGGAATCTACCCCCCGATGTCGACGCGGACCCGGAGGAAAAATCGGAGCGCCTCCGGCAGGCCTGCATGGCAGGTTTCGCGGACCGGATCGCCCGTTCCCTTCATCGCGGAACCGCTTCCTACCGCTGCCGCGACGGCACCTCCGCCCGGATCGACCGGCACTCCCGAATCCGCCCCGGCGATTGGATCCTCTTTCTGGAGAAGCGGGAACTGACGGTCAAAGGCGTCCGCACCGCCGTTCTCGGCTCCATCGTCAATCTGGAGGAGGACTGGATCGTCGACCGGCTTTCCGAAGAAACGACCACCGAAACCGGCGTCTTCGAAGATCCGTCGGGGCGGTTGCTTCGGCAGAGCATCACGCACCTGGGAGCCATCGAAGTCTCCCGCGAGACCCTCGGACCCGCCTCGGACTCGGAGCGGGCGGCCCATTTCGCCAAAGAGGCTCTCGCCGGACGGATACCGCTTCGCAAATGGACCCCTGCCACCGATCATTGGCTTTGCCGGGTCGAATGCTTGCGCCGGCATTTCCCCGAGTTCGAAGTGCCGGATTTCGACGAGGAGGCGAAAGGAGCGATCCTCGAGTGGGTGGCTTACGAAACCGCGACCGTGAAGGAGTTTCGAAACGCGGACATCCAGCCCGCCCTCGAGGAATGGCTGGGCCCCGAACTTTGCCCGAGCCTCGACCGGCTCCTTCCGAGCGCCGTGGAATTGCCCGGACGCAAACGACCGGTATCCGTCAACTACACCGACCCGGACCAACCCCGTCTCTCCCTGCGCATTCAGGACGCCCTCCGGCTCGACTCCCACCCGACCCTGGCATCCGGAAGAATCCGGCTCACCCTGGAACTGCTCGCCCCCAACCAACGGCCGGTTCAGGTCACCGACGACCTCGACGCCTTCTGGATAACCAGCTACCCCGCGATTCGCAAGGAACTGCGGGGACGCTACCCCAAGCACGACTGGCCGGAGAATCCGAAGGGCTGAGGGAGAGGTCCGGGAGACGAACCCTACCGAATGGCGGCGCGGCCCTTCCAGTCCACCATGCACTGCCTGTCCACGCACCAGAGCTTCAACCGCAGGCAGCGGTAGATTTCCGCCGGCGAGAGGTTGGTCGTCAACGCTCCCTGCAATTCCGGCAGGGACTCGAACGCCTCCGGTAGCCGGTAGAACGGGATCCGCGCGTTCAGGTGGTGGATGTGATGGTAGCCGATGTTGCCCGTAAACCAGTGGAAAACCGCAGGCATCCGCATGAAGCTCGACGACTCCAGAGCCGCCCCCTCGAAGGTCCATCCGTCCTCGTCCTTCAAGCGGACGGTCGGAAAGTTGTGCTGGGCGTAAAACAGATACGAGCCCATGCAACCGGCTATGACGAACGGCAGTGTGAGGGTGAGCAGCGCCACGCCCCAGCCGAAAATCAGTACCAGCCCCGTAAAGATCCCGGCATGCAGGATTATCGCGTAGAGACCGTCCCGGTGCCTGCGGGGATTCTCCAGAAAGGCTTGCAGGCACATCGCATACACGAACGAGGTGAAAAAACCACCGAGCAGCACCAGCGGATGCCGGCGAATCCGGTAGCGCAGCCGCTCCGCGAATCCGAGACTGCGATAGCGCTCGAGCGTCATGGTCGGGAACGAGCCCAGCTCGTTGCCGTGCAACTTGGAGTTGTGCGCATGGTGGGTGTCGTGGGAATGCTTCCAGACGCTGGAAGGGGCCATGAGAAACAAACCGATCAGCTGCATGAGAAAATCCGCCGTCTTCGATCGAGGGAGGATCGCCCGATGCTGGTGATCGTGGAAAATCACGAACACCCGCACGATCATCAAAGCCGTAAAGATTGCCGAAAGCGCGCGCAGCGGCCAGCCCCAAACGGGGAGCGTCCCGGCGAAGCCCGCTGCCAGGAGCAAGACCCCCGACAACACGACCCACCAACTCCGCAAGGGAATCTCCTTCGCGAACGGCTTGGTCAAACGCGCGATGTTCTTGTTTTTCGGACGGTTCGGTTCGCTCATGAATGGCTCCTCTCGGGTCGACTCCGGCGGCGTTGGCGGCGTTGGCTTTTCTCCTGAAAACGTGCTCCCGCGGGCCTGCCGGGACTCGACCTTCCCGAACCGGAGCGCCTGCGGGGTCCGCCGCGACCGCCGGAAGAACCTCCGCCTCCCTTGCCGGGGCGACCGTTCGAACGGCGTTCCTGCGCCCGTTTCACTCCATCGTGGTGGTAGGGCTGTTCCGTTTGCAGGGAGATCGCGTTTCCGAGGTGCCGCTCGATATCGCGCAACTCGTTCACCGTCCCATCGTCGCAAAAGCTGACCGCCCGCCCCGACGCATCCGCACGGGCCGTCCGCCCGATCCGGTGAACGTAGGTCTCCGCTTCGTTGGGCAGGTCGAAATTGACCACCAGGGAAATATCCTTCACGTCGATCCCGCGCGCGGCCACGTCGGTCGCCACCAGGACGGATACCGCCCCGATCTTGAACCGGTCCAGCGCCCGCTGGCGCGCCGCCTGGGTCTTGTTCCCGTGGATCGCTTCGGTGCCGATGCCGAAACCCTTCAGCTTCTTCGCCAGCTTGTCCGCCCCGTGCTTGGTGCGGGAGAAAACGAGGGTGCGGCCCTGGTCTCCCCCCTCTTCGAGGAAAAAGCGCAACAAGGGCAGCTTGTCCTCGCTCTTCACGTGGCAGACCTGCTGGTCGATCCGTTCGACCACGGGCGATTCCGGCGCGATCCGCACCTCGAACGGGTCCGTGACGTAGCGGTCGGCCACCGAACGGACGTTCTTGTTCAGTGTGGCGCTGAAAAAGGCCGTCCTCCGCTTGGGAGGAATCATCTCGGAAAGTTTTCTCACATCGTGAATGAAGCCCATGTCCAGCATTCGATCAACCTCGTCGAGCACTAAGACCCGAACCTGCTCGAGGGAGACGTGCCCCTGGTTGATCAGATCGAGAAGCCGGCCGGGCGTGGCGACGAGGATGTCGACGCCCCGGCGCATGGCCTTTACCTGCGGATGCTGGCTGACCCCGCCGTAGACGAGGGCCTTGCGGAACTTCAGATGCTTGCCGTAGCGGGCGAAGCTTTCGCCCACCTGCACCGCGAGTTCCCGGGTGGGGGTGAGGATCAGCGCCCGGGCGCAATTCGCCCAGGGGCGCTCGTCGTTGCCGGCCAGATCGTTGAGAATGGGCAGGGCGAAAGCTGCGGTTTTCCCCGTGCCGGTCTGGGCACAGCCGATGCAATCGCGTCCGGCCAACTGGGGAGCGATCGCCGCCGCCTGGATCGGTGAAGGCTTTTCGTAGCCGAGTTCGCGCAAAGCGAGACGAATCGGATCCGCCAAAGGCAGATCCTGAAAGGAAGAGATGGTCATGTAGGAGGGCGTCCGATCAAAAGGGACGCTTGGGTCGATGAGAGGAGGAGAACCCTTGGCAATCTCTCATCGATGAAGACCGTACAAGGAACCGCGCCGTGGTGCGCGATCCGGAAGAAAAACCCTTCCAGAACCCCGGAATCTGGCAGCCCGGACCGAAATAGCAAGGAAAATCGCACGGCGTGCATTTGACGGGCCGGGGCTTTTTCATTTCGGACCAAAACTTTTTGGTTGATTCCCACCCCGTTTCCGGGCTTGGATCAAAGTTTCCTTGCCCAGTAGCTCAGCGGTAGAGCAGGTGACTGTTAATCACTTTGTCGT
>CAZBLJ010000016.1:16335-21809 GCA_964492605.1 uncultured Puniceicoccaceae bacterium | reverse complement strand
GGTTCAGGCGGAGAATAAGCCCGAAGTGGGGCAAAATCCCTGAACAAACTCCTGTATTCCGCCAGATGAAAGGCCCCTGGGGGCCTGGGGGGTGCGGTGCTGCTGGTTTGACATCGCTTGGCGGAACGATGATCCTCTTGCATCCCCGATGACTATGAAGATTTTATTTTGTACGGACGGTTCGAATTATTCCCAGGAAGGTCTGCGTTATGCGGCCTGGCTGGCACGGAAGACGGAAGGTTCCGTCACCGCCTTGTATGTGTCGGACCTTCGCCGCTTCGAGATGCCGGCGATCATGGATGTCGGCGGAAGTCTCGGGATCCAGCCCTACCAGAACCTCGTTTCCTCCCTTCAGGAAGCGGAAAAGGAGAAGGCCAAATACATGCGGGAGTTCACTCTGGACGCCTTCAAGCGGGAGGGCGTGGAAACCGGCGTCGAATTCGTGAACCAGACGGGCATGCTGGTGGACACGATCGAGGAATCCGAGGAGGGGTACGACCTCGTGGTGATCGGAAAGCGCGGAGAGTCGGCTGATTTCGCGATCGAACACATCGGCTCCACCGTGGAGCGGGTCGTCCGCGCCAGCGAGCGACCTTGCTTCGTAACCAACCGGAGTTTCCGGGAGATCAAGAGGGTGGCGTTCGCCTTCGACGACGGAGCCAGTTGCCGGAAGCTGATGGAGAGTCTCGGGAGTTGGGAGTGGCTGAAGGAGTTTCCGCTGCACCTCCTGTCGGTCGACGAGGAGGGAGACGGAGATTCCGAACGACTCCGTGCAGCGGAGGAGCAGCTGGTCGATTCGGGGTTTTCGGTTCGTTCCGAAATGCTGGCGGGCGTGCCGGAGGACGCGATATCAGGCTACGTGGACGAGTCGGACATCGATCTCTTGCTGATGGGTGCCTACGGTCATACGAGGATCCGCCGGTTTCTGATCGGGAGCACCACGTCCGAGATGCTGCGCAGATGCCGCATCCCGGTGCTCTGTTACCATTGATCAGCCCAACTCGGACAAAGCCTTTTCGGCCTCCAGCCCGTACATGAGCGCCGGTCCTCCGCCCATGAGAGTGGCGACCGCGATGGTTTCGCGGATCTCCTCGGCGGAGGCACCTTGTTTCAGGGAAGCCTCGACGTGCAAGCCGATGCATCGCTGGCAGTGGCTGGAAATGCCGATCGCCAATGCGATCAATTCTCTGGTTTTCTCGTCGAGCGCGCCGGCCTGAAGGGCCGCATGGTGGAGGCCCTGGAAGCTTTTCATCAAGTCGGGCTGTTCTTTCCCGAGAGACTGCATCAGGGAGCGGCTTTCGCGATTGAGGTCCTTGTAGCTGGATTCATGGCTCATAAAGGTAGCATGAATCCGGCGGACGATGTCGGCAAGCCCTTGATGGATGAAAATTCGGGAGGGTCTCCTTGCGTCGACCGGGGGGGGTCTCCTCACGTCGACCGGGGGTCTCCTCACGTCGACCACTACAAGGTAGCGCCGGAGGTAACGACGGCCCCGGGAGTCTCCTCACGTCGACCACTACGGGTAGTGATGGAGGTGACGACGGCCTCGGGGCTCCTCACGTCGACTACTACAAAGTAGTGCCGGAGGTGACGACGGCCCCGGGGTCCTTTATGTCGACCGCTACGGTGTGTGGTTCCGGATCAGGATTCCAGGATGGCGCGGAGGACCCGGTCCAGGTGTATGTGGGCGGGCGGGTAGAGACCGTTGCGGGAGATGCGGGGGTCGAGCCGGGGGAAACGAAAATCATCCGGGTTCCATTGGTCGGGCCATTGCTCCGGGATGGCGGGAGGTTTGATCGCGACGGGTTCTCCGTCCCGGAACCCCCGCAAGCTGCCGTCGGCATCCTCGGTGGTCGACCGAACGGCGGAGCAGGCGGTGAAGAGAATCTCGATGCCGTGGAGACCGGCGCCGCGGAAGACGGGTTCGGCCAGCCGGCGAACGAGGTCTTCGAGATGGGAGCGGTCGGCCGGTCGGAACAGATCGATCTTGGTGGCGCAGAGGATGATCTTGCGCAGGCGTCCGGGGAAACGGCAGTCGTCGATGGGAGTGAACGAACGCCCGAAAAAGGAACCGAGCCGTTTCCAGGTCGTGTCCAATCGTTCGAGGAGACTCCCCAACGCCTCGAGCAGGCTGTGCTGGTCGCGGAGAAGGGGAGGACCTCCCGCAAGAATCCAGCTCACGTCGACGGGTATGATGAGAGCGTCGGCTTCGACAAGAAGTTTTTCCAGTGCCAGGACCCTGCCTTCCCGGTCTGCCTGGAAGCGGCTTCGGAAGGTGTGGTAGAGTTCCGGGCGCGATGTTTCCAGCGCGGCGGGAAGCGGGCCGAAATCTTCCGCGGCGGGATCCGGGGGGCGGAAGAGCCGGGAACAAAGGGAAGAAGGAGTGGCGAGATAGCGGCCGCGTGCGGTTGCGCCGACGACGGCTTCCGCGTAGAGGGCCGCGACTGCGTCGGCACCCAGGGACGGAGTCTCCGCCGCCTTGCGATAGGCGGCGAGATCGCCGGAGGACCGCGGATCGAGGGGGTCGGGGAAGAGATCGAATACCCGCTCGCTCCATTCGGAAAACGAACCTTGCCCCAGAAAGTCGGCCAGGATCTCGCCCGGGAGGTCGACGAAATCGAGAACCGTGTCCCGCCTCCAGGATCTTCGGTCGATCCCGCGGAAGCGGATAGCGGACGGATCTACGGTGATTTCCGGCCAAATGCCCCCTTCCGACGCATCCCGCAGGATTCGGTTCAACGGAAAACCGGGGAGGGGGCCGGGGAATCTTTCCAGGGTGTGTCGCATCCAGCCGGTGTCCGTGGCCAGCATGTCATCCGGTGCTTTCCGCAGATGATCCAGAAGGGAAGCGATCAACACGGATTTGCCGGAATGGCGGGGGCCGATGGCGACGACGCGACGGTATCGGCTGATTTTGGGAAGAAGCGGGCGCATGGAGGTCGATACGGGAAAGGAGGATGACCCGGTGGCCGGGCGCAGAGCGAGAAGAAATCGACGTCCGCTCCGGCCCCGCCAGGCATTTCGCGGGAGAGAAGTCCTGTGTGCGGAAATTGTCAAAACCGGGTATTTCCTTGTTTTCGGCGGATCAATCCCGTACGATTCTGTTTTTCGTAAGAATCATGCCCCTCTACCGTTCTTCATCGCGCTCCGGATTTACCCTGATCGAGCTTCTCGTCGTCCTGGGCGTTATCGCTGTTTTTATCGGCGTTTTCGCCACGGCTTTGCGGCCCGGCAATCCCACGGTCGCCGTCGAGGGCGCGCAAGCCCAGGTGGCTTCCCTGTTCACACAGGCGCGAGGGGTGGCGTTGAAACAGGGCGCCGAAACCCGCCTGATCATTCATGCGGATCCGAGCAATCCGGATCGGTATCTGAGGTTTCTCGGGATCGTTTACGGGGTAGATACAGATGACGACGGAGAGCCGGATGACTGGATCGCGGCCACCGACGGGGTAACCCTTCCCGGTAGTGTCTATGTCGTTCCCCCGGATGGAGTCGGAACGCCGGACGGGATGACATGGGAGAGCAAGTTGAACTCGAGTTTTTCGGATTCGTCTGAAACGGATTCCCTCCAGTATATTTCCAATGAGCCGGAGGACTACTACTATATCACTTTCACATCCCGCGGACTGGTTCCCCAGGATACCGAGATCATTCTCTCCGTTTCGACTGCGGTGTCGCAACCGCAAGGCGACGTAATCGATTTGGCCTTTGATGCGCCGGGTGCGACGCGCGGGGCGATCTTGCGTCAGTACGGCTCCTTTGTCCTTTTGAACGAGCCGGATGCCTATCCCGAGTGAGCCGACCTTGATCCATGAATGATTTGAAACAAATTTCTACCCGCGACCGGGGTTTCTCCCTGATCGAAGTCATTTTGGCGATTGCCGTCTTCGGCTTGACGATTGTAGCGGTGATCGGTCTTCTCGGTCCGACCGCTGAGCAGGTTCGCGATTTGAAGGATTTGAAGGTGGCCAACGGCCTGCCGGGTCCGGTCCGGGAAGAGTTGAATCGGTTGGGGTTCGATTATTTTGTCGATATCGATAGCGACGGGGTCGGAACCGTCAATTCGGAGATTACGGTGGACGAACCGGTCGACTTGTTTGGCACCGAAGACGGTTCGTTGGTGTCGATCGGGCGGGAAACGGATCCCGATGCGCCGCAGCTCCCGCCTGCTGATCGATATTTTCTGGTCGAGGTATTTTTGGCCGCACCGGTGGATGAACCTGATGAGAATCTTTCCTACAATACGGACCCGGCGGATGCTTACCTCGCGTTTCGGGTGAACATTTCCTGGCCCTATCATCTGAGGACGGGGACCGGGGATGCCGATTATGATACGGTTGCGGAAGAGAACCGGCAAAACTTCGAGTATTATACGGCGATCGTGGTTGGAGAACCTTTCTGATGAAAAAACGCACTCCAAAAGGCTTTACCCTGATCGAGCTTCTCGTGGCTACGGGGGTCACGGTGATCCTCGTGGCATTGATGATCACGATCGTAAGCAATCTGCTGGGAGCTTACAACCGGAGCAGCGGCGTGCTTGCCTCGCGGAATCAGGCGAGCCTGGTGCTCGAGCAGCTCTCCGCCGAGATCGAGAGTTTGGTGGTCCGGGATTCGGTTGAGGTCACGCTGGCGGCGACGATTCGAGGAAATAATATCGCCGGCACGGGCTCGTCGGAGTCGGAGAAGCCGACGGGAACCTATTCGTTCGCAGAGGCAGGGTCCTATCAACCGGGGGAGAATTCTCTGGCCATCCAGGAGCCGCCGGATTCTCCGTTGGGTCCGTTTGCGCCGATCGACTATTTACGCTTCGGGCAGGGAGGCACGTGGCTCCGGTTTATCTCTTCAGCACCTTCCCTGACGAACGACGATAGTGGAGTGAGGGCGATCGGATACCAGATCGCTCTCAACCCCGTCACATCGGCACCGAATGCTCCTTTACAGTATATGATGTATCGGAGCGAAGTCTCCGCACAGGATACCTTTGATAACGGGTATGAGTTGGATCCCAATAGCCCGGATTACAATTACAATGGTACGGTTTTGGCGAATCCGGGAGAATCGGAGATTATTGCCGGGAACGTGATTGATTTCGGCGTACGGCTGTACGGAACCAATTCGAATCGCGAACGGGTGCTGTTGTTTCCTTTGAATACAAGTGATACGGAGTATTTTGCCAGCGGGAGGGGAGCCCAGGGATATCCGCGTTTCGTGGAAGTCATGGTGCGTATCCTTACGCCGGAAGGAGAACGGTTGTTGAGTGCTCTGCGGAATCCGAATGTTTCCATAGAGCAGGGCTGGTGGGAGATCGTGGAAGAGCATTCCGAAGTCTATTCCAAGGTGATTAAAATCTCCTCGACCCCCTTGTAAAGGGGATCGCAGTGGAGATCGTCTTTCCACCGGCTGCGGGAGGGCGGCTGTCCCCAGCCGCCGCATTGCGGGGATAAAAATGAAAATCCACCGGACCGAATCGGCGG
>CAZBLJ010000016.1:0-16235 GCA_964492605.1 uncultured Puniceicoccaceae bacterium | reverse complement strand
TTCTCCCCCTTTCCGACGTATCGCGGCGGCTGGGGACAGCCGCCCTCCCAGCCGCCGCATTGCGGGGATAAAAATGAAAATCCACCGGACCGAATCGGCGGCGCGGGAGGGCTTCCGGAAGTGCATTTCTCCCCCTTTCCGACGTATCGCGGCGGCTGGGGACAGCCGCCCTCCCAGCCGCGGTGAGGAGGCGCATGTGCGATTCTTTCAATGGATTTCGATTTTTCTCCCTGCGCCTCTGTTCACTTCCCGCATCGCCCCCCGGCGGGGATTGTGCTTGTGCCGAATGCCACCCTTCGGTTTTCTCCCCGGTTTTCCATGAAGAAACGAACACACGATTGCGGAGAGTTGCGTAAGGATGCTGCGGGTGCCCGGGTGGTGCTGGCCGGCTGGATTGATTCGGTTCGGGATCACGGGGGGGTACTCTTTGTCGATTTGCGGGATCGCGAGGGGATTACCCAGGTGGTGTTTCATCCGGGGGACCGGTCCATCGACGAGGCGCTGGCCCATTTCAAGCCGGAGTCCGTCCTGGAGATCGAGGGCGAGGTCGTCCTCCGGGAGCCCGAGACCGTGAATCCGCGCATGGTGACGGGTGAGATCGAGGTCCAGGCCTCGCGGGTCGAATTGCTGAACCGCTCCCAGACCCCCCCGTTCCCGATGGAAGACGGCAAGGCCGACAAGGTGAACGAGGATCTCCGCCTGCGGTACCGGTATATGGACCTGCGGCGTCCGCGGAACCTGAACGTCCTGCGTCTCCGTCACCGCGCGAGCCAGGCGGTTCGTCGCTATCTGGACGAAAACGGTTTCGTGGAGATCGAAACGCCGACCCTTTTCAAGAGTACCCCCGAGGGAGCGCGCGAGTTCCTGGTGCCCAGCCGTCTCAACCCGAACGAGTACTACGCGCTGGTGCAGTCCCCGCAGCAATACAAGCAGATGCTGATGGTGGCCGGGGTGGAGCGGTATTTTCAGCTGGCCCGTTGCTACCGCGACGAGGACCAGCGCTCGGACCGTCAGCCGGAGTTCACCCAGATCGACCTGGAGATGTCCTTCATCGACCGGGAGGACCTTTACGCGCTGGTCGAGGGCTTGATGCAGCGGATCTGGAAGGATACGCTCGGAGTCGACATCGAGACACCCTTCCCCCGGATTTCCTATCAGGAAGTGATGGATCGGTTCGGTTCCGACAAGCCGGACACCCGGTTCGGGCTCGAAATGGTCGACTTTTCGGGAACTTTCGCGAAGTCCGGGTTCAAGGTGTTTGCGGGCGCGGTTTCCGGGGGCGGCGTCGTCAAGGCCTTCAACGCGAAAGGGCTGGCCGACCTGACGCAGGGCGAACTGAAAGGGCTCGAAGAGGCGGCCCGTTCGCTCGGGGCCAAGGGGCTCGCTTTCATCAAGGTGGAAAGCGGCGAATGGAAGTCGCCCATCCTTAAATTCCTGTCCGAGGAGGAGAAAGCCGCCCTGGCCGAACAGCTCGGGATGGAGGAGGGCGACGTGGTCTTCTTCGCCGCAGGGGAGTGGGAGCAATCCTGCAACATCCTCGGACGCGTGCGCCTCGATGCGGCCAAACTTCTCGAGAAGCGGGGCAAGCTCCGCCGGGATCCGGCCGAAACCCGCTTCCTGTGGGTCATCGAGTTCCCCTTGATGCTCTTCGACGAGGAAGCCGGTCGCTACCAGGCCGCGCACCACCCCTTTACCTCGCCCGTGCCGGAGGACGAGGCGCTCCTCGACTCCAACCCGAAAGCGGTTCGGGGGCAGCACTACGATCTCGTCCTCAACGGGGTCGAACTCGGGGGCGGGAGCATTCGTATCCATCGTCCCGACCTGCAGAAAAAGGTGTTCGAGGATGTCCTCGGCCTCCCGCCCGAAGTGGTGAAAGAGCGTTTCGGCTACATGCTGGAGGCGTTTTCCTACGGGGCTCCGCCACACGGTGGGATCGCCTTCGGTCTCGACCGGCTCGTCGCGCTTTTGGCCAACCGTTCGAGCATTCGCGATGTGATCGCCTTTCCCAAGACCCAGAAAGGACAGGACCTGATGGCGGACGCACCTTCGCCCGTAACGGACCGGCAACTGGCCGATTTGCACATCAAGAACGTGCGGCCTGTTGTTGAAGAGGGCTGAGGGGGAGAACGGACAGAACGGGCATTCCTGTCCGTTTGTTTGGGTTTCGCAGCACGGGTAGGAAAACCCGTGCCCCCTTTTCTCGGATTTTTAGGGGGGAATGGACATTCCTGTCCGTTTGCTTTGGGTTTCGCAGCACGGGTAGGAAAACCCGTGCCCCTTTTTTGGGCGGACAGGAGTGTCCGCCTTCCGGCCTCGCCCGGCCCCGTGGGAGTCCTGGAAAATTCCGGGCCGTTTCCTCCGAGGTTGCGAATCATTTGCCATTGGGGGTTGACCCTTTCGCGGAAGGCTCTCCATAAACTACTGCTTTTTCCGAAAAACCCGCATGAAATCCATTTGTAGAGTAGGCATTCCCGGCTTGTTGGCCGCGACTTCGGTGGCGTCGGCTGCCGACGACGGGGTCTCTCCCGCTGCTTACGAAATCGGCGAAATTCTCGGTATTCCCATCACCAATTCGATGGTGACCAGTTGGGTGATCTCCCTGGTTTTGATTTTGGTCGTCCGCCTCATGATCGGCAAGATCTCCCTCATTCCCTCCAAGGGGCAGGCTGTGGTCGAAACGGTTGTCATCGGGGTGCGCGATCTGATCCAGCCGATCGTGGGCAAGCGGATGGTCGGGCCGACCTTCTGGTTGCTCGGAGGGCTGTTTACGTTCATTCTGATCACCAACTGGAGCGGTTTGCTGCCGGGGGTCGGGACGGTCGGGCACGACACTCTGAAGGTGCAGTTCGAGTCCGTTGAACAGCAGCAGGCGTTCAACGCCTTGCCGGAAGATTCTCCCGAACGGCAGGAAATGCTGTCGAAGTTGAGGGAAGAAGGAAGGGTGAAGGATCACCTGAATTATTTTATCCGACCGGCAAATGCGGACCTGAACATGACCCTGGCTCTTTCTGCGGTGGCGATGGTTGCCTGGCTCTATTTCATTTTCGTCTATGTGGGGCCGAGAGGGGTCATTTTCGATATTTTTGGAAACAAAGCGGACAAGGACGAGGTGCCGAAGCCGATTTATTATTTTCTGACCTTCATTTTCATCGGAGTGGGTTTCATCGAGGTCATTTCGATCCTTTTCCGCCCGGTCTCCCTGTCCTTCCGTCTTTTCGGAAACATGTTCGGCGGGGAGAATCTCCTGACCAGCATGCACTCCATCTTTGCGGTCCTTCTTCCGGTCCCCTTCTATTTTCTCGAGGTGCTCATCGGATTCGTCCAGGCGCTTGTCTTTACCCTCTTGGTCGCGGTTTACATCGGCCTGATTTGCAACCACGGAGACGAAGAACACGAACACTGACCCTTTCTCCGGCGGGACCGGTGCCAGGGGTAACCAATCCCCACCGAGTGCCGGGCGTCGGAAAAAACAGCTAACACCAACATACCAAAATCATGATCGAAATCATCGCACAGATCTCCGGAGACATCGGAGCCGGACTCACCGCAGCCCTGGGCTGTTTCGCCGCCGCCCTCGGGGTGGCCCTCATCGGAACCAAGGCCGTGGAGGCCGTGGGTCGCAATCCGGGTGCCTCCACGAAAATTCTCGTTCAGAGCATCATCGGAATGGCGCTTGCCGAGGCGGTCGCCTTCTATTCGTTGTTCCTTTACGGGGCCTGACCCATCCGCTTGACACGGTAAATTCCGAATCTGATGGTCGGGACGGTGCCCGCCCTTGACGGGGCGGGCATGTCCCGACTCTTACCTCTCTCCTCATGTTCAGCCAATTCTCCCAGTTTCTTGTCCTGGCCGCGGCACCCGCTGCCGGGGATAGTGCAGGTCCGGTTCAAACGATCGTTCAGAACTTTGGTTTGGATACGCCGTTTTTCATCGGTCAGATTATCAACTTCCTGATCGTTGCGGCTCTGCTGTATTTTCTCGCCTTCAAGCCGGTTCTTCGAACCGTCGGCGAGCGGCAACAGAAGATCGAGGACGGGCTCCGATACTCGGAGGAGATGAAGCAAAAGCTGGCGGATGCGGAGAAAAGCCACGAGGAGACCCTCCGCAAGGCCTCCCTCGAGGCGCAGGCGATTCTGAAGGAGGCCAAGGGCCAGGCCAACCAGTTGATCGAATCCAGGACCGAGGAGGCTCGGACCAAGGCGGAGGACATCGTCCGCCGCGGGGAGGCCTCGCTGGAGGCCGAGCGCAAGAAGATGCTGGAGGATGTCCGCGGCGAGGTCAGCCGTCTGGTCGTGGAGACCACCCGCAAGGTGCTCGACAAGGAGCTGTCCGACTCCGAGAAGTCCGCGTTCAGCGACCGTGCCGCGAGCGAATTGGCCGACTCCCTCCGATAATCCGTAACGTCGATGCGCAAGAACCCGAAAGCCCGCAAGTTTGCCCGCCGCCTTCTCGAAATCTGCAAGGACGAGAACGGTCGCCTCGTTCCGGAGGAGGTGGAAACGGCTCTGGCCGCGTTGCGGGCGAATCCACCGCGCGACTATCGGGACATCCTGCGCTCCCTCGCCTTTCTGGCGGAGAGGGAAACCGCCGCCTCGACCGCCCGGGTCACCGCCGGTGCGGCTTTGGCCGAAGAATCCCTGGCGAAAATCGAAACCGAATTCAGCCGGAAATACGACCGTCCGCTGGCCGTCGAGAAGAAGGTCGACCCCGAACTCCTCGCGGGAACCCGCGTCCAGGTGGGGGACGACCTATACGAAATTTCCATCCCCGGCCGTCTGGCCGACCTCGGCGCGTCGCGCCGCTGAATCGTCCCATGAATCCATTGAATATTTTTACAAGATACCGGCACCTTCCCAACCTTTAAGCACCCACCATGAGCAGCATTGTTGAACAGATTGAGAAAGAGATTTCCAACCTCGGGACCACCGTCCGCGAATCGAATATCGGGTCGGTCCTGTCGGTCGCCGACGGTGTGGCGCGCGTGAGCGGCCTCTCCAAGGTGATGTATAACGAGATGATCGAGTTCCCCGGGGGCGTCTTCGGCATCGCCCTGAATCTCGAGGAGGACGAGGTGGGTTCCGTTGTGCTGGGCGATACGTCCAACATCCGCGAGGGGGACAGCGTCAAAACGACCGGTCGCCTGCTGTCGGTTCCGGTGGGCAAGGCGCTGCTCGGGCGCGTGGTCGACGCTCTGGGCCAGCCGGTCGACGGCATGGGGGAGATCGACGCCGAGGACCGGTTTCCGGTCGAGAAAATCGCTCCGGGGATCATTCCGCGGAAGTCGGTCGACCAGCCGCTGCAGTCCGGGATCATGGCGATCGATTCGATGATCCCGATCGGTCGGGGCCAGCGCGAGTTGATCATCGGCGACCGCCAGACGGGTAAGACGACCATCGCCATCGACACCATCATCAACCAGGCGAACATCAACCGCCAGGGTCTGGAATCGGGCGACCCCGACTTCCGCCCGGTCTATTCGATCTACGTGGCCGTCGGCCAGAAGAACTCCAACATCGCGCGGACCATCAACGTCCTCGAAAAGGCCGGGGCGTTGGAATACACGACGATCGTCACGGCACCGGCGGCGGACAACCCGGCCAACCAATACCTGGCGCCCTTCTCGGGTGCGGCGATGGGCGAGTATTTCATGCAGAACGGCATGGACGCGTTGATCGTCTTCGACGACCTTTCCAAGCACGCGGTCGCCTACCGGCAGATGTCCCTGATTCTCAAGCGGCCTTCCGGTCGGGAAGCCTATCCGGGGGACGTGTTCTACCTCCACAGTCGCCTGCTCGAGCGTGCGGCCCGTCTGGCGCCGGAGTACGGAAACGGTTCCCTGACGGCCTTGCCGATCATCGAAACCCAGGCCGGCGACGTGTCGGCCTACATCCCGACCAACGTCATCTCGATCACGGACGGTCAGATTTTCCTCGAGACGGACCTCTTCAACCAGGGCATCCGTCCGGCCATCTCGGTGGGACTATCGGTTTCCCGCGTCGGTTCCGCCGCCCAGATCAAAGCGCTGAAGAAGGTCGCCGGGAAGGTGAAGCTCGAACTCGCCCAGTACCGCGAGTTGGCCGCCTTCGCCCAGTTCGGTTCCGACCTCGATGCGAAGACCAAAAGCCAGCTCGACCGCGGATCCCGCGTCGTGGAGGTCTTCAAGCAGCCGGCCTTCTCTCCCAAGCCGGTCGAGGTGCAGGTCTCGATCCTCTGGGCCGTCCAGAATGGCTATTTCGACGAGATCGAAGTGGAAAAGATTCAGGAAGCGACGACTTCGCTCGAAGAATTCATGTCCACCCGCAAGGCGGACCTGCTGAAAGCGATCCGCAGCGAGGGCCAGCTGACCGACAAGATTACGGAGGATCTGAAATCCGCCGTCGAAGAGTGGAAGCGGACCTTTTCCTGAGTCGTTCTCCCCTGTTTCCTCACTAAGTAAAGACTTCCGAACTACTTTTTCATGGCGAATACCCGCGACATCCGGAACCGGATCAAGAGTGTAAAGAACACCGCCCAGATCACCCGGGCGATGCAGCTCGTGGCGGCGTCGAAGATGAAGAAGGCGCAGAACAAAGCGCTTCAGGGCCGCGAATACACCAATCGCCTGATCCGGATCCTCGCGAATCTGAACTCAAGATTCGGCGAAGAGAAATTGCACCATCCGTTTTTGGAAAAGAGGGAGGTGAAGCGCCGCGGACTCCTTTTGGTAACGACGGACCGGGGCCTTTGCGGTCCTTTGAATTCGAATCTTTTCCGGTATCTGACGACTTTGTCCGGCGATCCTCCGATCCGTTGGTTCAATATCGGGCGGAAGGGCCGCCAGTTTCTGACCCGTACGAAGCGCGACCTCGCCGCCGACTTCACGGTTTCCGACGAAGCGTCCTATGCGGAAGTCCGCCCCATCGTCGAGGCGATGGTGAAGCAATACGTGGAGGGAGGGATCGATACGATCGAGATTCTGTTCCCCCGTTTCATCAACACCCTCAACCAGGAACCCTATCTGGTCCCGTTGGTGCCGCTGGCGAATCTCAGCGAGTTCGTCTCCGAGCAGATGAAGGAGCAGGGCACCGAGGAAGGCGTCGACGAGCGGGAAATGATTTTCGAGCCGGATCCGCAGCGGGTCGTTTCCGAGATTCTCGATTTGTACATCCGGAAATCGATCTACCAGTTCATTCTCGGCTCCAAGGCCTCCGAGCACAGTGCCCGGATGGTGGCCATGAAGGCCGCCACGGACAATGCCAAGAGCCTGGTCGACGATCTCACCCTCGAATACAACAAGGCCCGGCAGGCGGCCATCACCCAGGAGATCCTCGAAATCTCCGCCGCAACGTTCTTCAATTAACCTTTTACTCTGACTCTCCCATGGAAAATATCGGAAAAATCGTTCAAGTCATCGGTCCCGTCGTCGACATCCAGTTCGACGAGGAGAACGTTCCCAAGATCTACCAAGCCGTGACGGTAGCCTACGAAGTGGGCGGCCAGCGGCAGAGCGTGGTCCTCGAGGTGCAGCAGCACTTGGGCGAGGGGGTGGTCCGGACGGTGGCCATGTCCTCGACGGAGGGCCTGGTGCGCGGACTCGACGCGGTGGACACCGGAGACGCCATCACGGTTCCGGTCGGCAAGGGAGTGCTCGGTCGGATTTTCAACGTGGTCGGCGATCCCGTGGACGAGAAGGGCGAAGTCACCTTCGAGAAGCGCAGCCCGATCCACCGGCAGGCTCCGGCGTTGGTCGACCAGGATGTGGAAGCCAACATTCTTGAAACCGGCATCAAGGTGATCGATCTGATCTGTCCCTTCATCAAGGGCGGCAAGGTCGGCGCGTTCGGGGGTGCCGGCGTGGGGAAGACGGTGGTCATCATGGAGCTGATCAATAACATCGCCAAGGCCCACGGCGGATACTCGGTCTTCTGCGGGGTAGGGGAGCGGTCCCGCGAGGGGAACGACCTCTACCACGAAATGTCCGATGCGGGGGTCATCGACCAGGAGAACATCGAGAATTCCAAGGTGGCGCTGGTCTACGGCCAGATGAACGAGCCCCCCGGCGCCCGGATGCGGGTCGGCCTGAGCGGGCTGACCATGGCCGAGTATTTCCGCGACGAGGAAAAGCAGGACGTGTTGCTCTTCGTGGACAACATTTTCCGGTTTTCCCAGGCGGGGTCCGAGGTGTCGGCTCTGCTGGGACGGGCACCGTCGGCGGTCGGATACCAACCGACTCTTTCGGCGGAGATGGGCAACTTGCAGGAGCGGATCACCTCGACCAAGCAGGGATCCATCACCTCCTTCCAGGCCGTGTACGTTCCGGCGGACGACTTGACCGACCCGGCCCCGGCCAACACCTTCGCCCACCTGGATTCGACCATCGTGCTGGAACGCCGGATCGCCGAATTGGGAATCTATCCGGCGGTCGACCCCCTCGGTTCGACTTCGAATGCGTTGGATCCGGCCATCGTCGGAGAGGAGCATTTCCGGGTGGCCCGCGGGGTGCAGGACGTGCTCCAGCGCTACAAGGATCTGCAGGACATCATTGCGATCCTGGGGATCGACGAACTTTCGGAAGAGGACAAGAAGACGGTGTTCCGCGCCCGGAAGATCCAGAAATACCTGTCCCAACCCTTCCACGTTGCGGAGGTGTTCACCGGGTTCGCCGGGAAGTATGTTCCGGTTTCCGAAACCATCCGCGGGTTCAAGATGATCCTCGACGGGGAACTCGACCACCTGTCCGAGAACGACTTCGCCTACAAGGGTTCCATCGACGAGGCGATCGAGGCCGGCGAAGCGGAATCCAGGTAAGGTTTTTCCAGAAAGAACCCGGTATGCAGCTCACCATCATCACTCCTGAAAAAACCGCCTACGAAGGGGAGGTGGACTCCGTCGTGCTGAATACGGAAGACGGGGAAATCGGGATTCTGCCGGGGCACCTGCCCCTGGTGACCCTTCTTCGTCCCGGGGACGTCCAGGTCGAGAAAGAGGGCGGAAGGGAATTCCTCGCGGTCGACAAAGGTTTCGCCGAGGTGAGCGATGACAAAATCCGGGTCCTGACCGAGGCGGCGATCGACGTGGAGGACATCGACCTGGATGCCGTTGCGAAAGCGGAAGAAAGGGCCCGCCGCTTCATTGCGGAAGCCGAGGGGAAAGACGATTTGGACCCGCACGAGTTGGAACGGATGCAGGGAAGCCTGCGGTTTGCGATTGCCCAAAGGCTCGCCAAGGGGCGGACGCGATAGGCAGGCCCGGGCGCTCCCCGGTGGAGTTTTCGGGTTTCTCCGGTCTGGCCGGAGGCACGGCTCCCTTTCGCCGCAGCTCCGACAAATGGAAGCGGCGCTCTTGCAAGAATGCGATAATCGCGCTTCTTACCCGTGAAACGAAAAGACATGAGATTTTGCTTCCTTCTTTCTTCTACCCTTCTACTCGGATTTTCGTCGGCCTGTTCCGGCGACGCAGCCGCCCCGGAAAAACCTCCCTCGGAGGAGACAAGCTCGGAAACACCGGTCCCCGAAGGATATGAAACCGCCGTCCTCGGAGCCGGTTGTTTTTGGTGCGTGGAGGAGTTTTACGAGAGTCTGGACGGCGTGGCCGAAGCGGTCAGCGGGTATGCCGGGGGCACGACTCCCGATCCTACCTACAAGGAGGTCAGCCGCGGGGCGACGGATCATGCCGAGGTGGTCGAGGTCGTCTACGATCCGTCGGTCATCACCTATCGGGAACTCGTCGATTTCTTCTGGACGACTCACGATGCCACCCGGAGCGATGGAGTCTGGCCGGACTTCGGACCGCAGTATCGCAGCATCCTTCTTTATCAAAATGACGAAGAGAAGGAGGTCATTGAAGCCAGCCTGGAGGCGTACGAATCGGAGACGGGCAAGACGATCGCCACCGAAATCAAAGAACTCGACCGATTTTATCCGGCGGAGTCCTACCATCAGGATTTCGCACGGAAGAATCCCGACAACCGTTACGTGGTCAATATTCTCGAACCGAAACTGAAGAAGTTGGGTTTGGACTAAAGGGCTTCAAATTGTCTTGCGCGGAGGCGGGCCTTGGCGGTTAGGTATTCTCCATGACCCCTCCATTCGAAAGAGACCGTTCGGAACCGGAAAAACCTGCGAATCCCGAAGGCGGTTCGCGGCCAGACCCTTCGGACGTCGGGGCCGGGTCGGATGAAGGGAGGTTGCCTTCCGAGGATTCGATGAAAGCCGACGGTCCGTCCCGGGGAGGTTCGGTTCCGGAAGAATCTCTCGAAGAACGGATTTTCGACTGGCTCAAATACGTTGTGATCGGAGTCGTGGTGTTGGGGGCCGTATGGCTGATTCTCCAGTTGATCTTGTTCGAGGACGACGAAAGGGAGAAGACCCAGGACAACCCCGCACCGGAGATACGGACGGAAGAAAACGCCGAGATTCCGATCGAATCTTTGTTGAATCCGGAAAGACTCCGGACCGCCTTTCTCGAAGCCAGCGGAGGCGAGGATTACCTCGAAGAGTTAAAGTCGATCAAAGTGAGTGGTCGGATCGAGGGTTCCGAGGATTCGAGGCCTTTCTTTTTGATCAAAAGAAATCCCGGTCGCAGCTTGATGAAAACGGGAACCGGTGACGGGATGGTGGCGGTTGGCACGGAAGGCAAGGTGGCCTGGCGGGCTTTTCGCAAAAATTCCGTCTATCGGGATGTCTATTTCCTCAGTGGAGATGCGAGAGAGAGCGCCATCGAGTCCTCGAGGTTTTTTGACGGTCTGATGGACCTTTTTTTGAACGACAGGGGGGAATTGAAACGGGTTTCGACTGCGGAGATCGACGGGGAGGAAGTAATCCGGGTGGAGACCGTGAACGAAGACGGTGAACCGGTCGATTACTGGCTCGATCCGAACCATCTGGACGTCGTGAGGATAGAACGCACCCGGAATGGCTCGGTGTGGGAGTATCGACTTTCCGATTATCGAAAGATCGACAAGCTCCGGCAGCCCTTTCGCCAGGAGAGCTGGGTCGACGGGGAGCTTCTCTCCGTTGTCCTGGTCGATGAAGCCGAGTTGAACCCCGGTGTCCACCCTTATCTTTTCAAGATTCCGGAGACCACCGCGCCCGGACGTCTGCGGGGCGGATGGAACATGGCCGAGGAGGTCGAAGAGCGGATGAAGGCGGAATCCGAAGCCGCCGCCGGGGAAGAGTAGCCCGTATCGTTTTGCCTTGGGACCGCCGCGGGCGGGCCGGATCAGAGTTCTTCGACGGAAACCTCGTGGGATTGTCCCGAGACATGGATTTTCATCCGCGAGGTGCGACCGGTGCCTGCCGGTGCCGTTGAAGGTGACGGGGTTGGGGTCGGTTTGGCGGTTGAGGCCGGCTTCGTTTCCGGTTTGGGGGTTTGGGCCGGTGCCGGTTCCTCCTTCTTTTTGTAAAGGTTGTCGATTCCCTGCGGGAACATGGCGTAGATCACGCAGTGCTCGTCGTCCGAGGGATATCCTTTGTCTTCCAGCTCCCGGGCGAGTTTTTCCATGCGGGGCTCCTGGAGGTCGGCCGGTCGGCATGTGATCGGTTCCTTGCCGCTCTTCTTTGCCGCAAGATCGCGGACCTCCCCGTTCACCGGTGCGGGTGTCTGCCCGTAGTAGCCGAGGGCGATATCCATTGCCTGCGGGGAGAAGTTTTTCCAGCGACCGAACTTGACGTTCAGCATCGCCTGGACGCCGACGATCTGGGAGGTCGGCGTGACGAGTGGAATCCAGCCCAGGGCTTCGCGAACCACCGGTATTTCGGCAAAGACGTCGTCGAATTTGTCCTCCATCTTCTGTTCTTTGAGCTGATTCCGGAAATTACTGAGCATCCCTCCGGGCACCTGGTAGAGCAGCGTGTCGCTGTCGACGATTTCGTTTTTGTGTCCGGTGAATTCGCCGAGTTCTTCGTACACCTTGTTGAAGTGCTTCCGAAGCGTCGTGAGTTTTTCGACTTTCGCGGGATCGTCGAAGTCGGGCTTCCGGTCGTGCTCGGCCAGTAGGGCCATCATCCGGATGGTGTCGGGCTGGGCGGTCCCGTTGGCGAACGGAACGATCGAGGTGTCGACGGCGTCGACGCCGGCATCGATGGCTGCGAGATAGGTGGAGCAACCCAGCCCTGCGGTCTCGTGAGTGTGGAGCCAGACCGGAATCTTGATCCGCTTTTTCAGACCCGAGACGATCGCGGCGGCAACATAAGGGGGGATCAGGCCGGCCATGTCTTTGATGACGATGGCGTCGCACCCCATTTCGGCCAGTTCCTCTCCGAGCCGGATAAAACTTTCGACCGTGTGGACCGGGCTGGTCGTGTAACAGATGGTCCCGTGGGCCTGTTTGCCGGCCTCCTTGGCGGCTTCGATCGCGCAGCGCATGTTGCGCGGGTCGTTCAGCGCGTCGAAGATGCGGAAAATGTCCATTCCGTGTTTCGCGGAGGTGGAGACGAAGGCCGAGACCACGTCGTCCGGGAAGTTCGAATACTGCACGATGTTCTGGCCGCGAAGCAGCATCATGTGAGGGGTCCTGGGTGCCGCCTTTTTCAGGGCGTCCAACCGGTCGAAGGGAAACTCGCCGAGAAAGCGCAGGCCCGCGTCGATCGTTGCGCCACCCCAGGTCTCCAGAGCGCCGAATCCGAGATCGTCCAGAATCGGTGCGGCCGGGAGCATCTGCTCCGTGCGCATCCGGGTGGCTGCAAGGGACTGATGCCCGTCGCGAAGAACGGTGTTGTTGAACTGAACGGGTTTACGGTTCGCCATAGAGAGAACGGTAGCGGCCCGGAGAGGGGGAATCGAGAGGTTTTTCGCGCTGGAAGAGATTTTCAAGAAGGAAACATGCAGGCCAGAAGGCCGGCTTATGGACGGCAGAAGAAAAACCGCTGCCGCCCGCTGAAGTCATCGACACCCCGGAAGGACGAATACCCCGCCTTCCCGGCAAGTCGCTGCAAAGGTTCGCGGTGGTCGATTCCCGTCTCCAGGGCGAGAAGGCCCTCTTCCGCCAGAAGGGCACCCGCCCCCGTGACAATACGCCCGAGGTCCTCCAGTCCGTCCGCGCCCGAGACAAGGGCTTCCTTCGGCTCATGGTCACGCACCTCGGGCGCGGATTCCTCCCACTCTTGCGGGGTGAGGTAGGGCGGGTTGGCGAGGATCAGCTCGAAGGGGCCGTCGAGGCCCTCCAGCCAGTCGGTTTGGACCCAGGTGATTCCGAGGTCGAGGCGTTCTCCGTTGGCCCTGGCAACGGCGAGCGCATCGGCGGACCGGTCCGTGCCGACCACCTCGGCGTTCGGGAAGCGTTTTTTCATCCAGAGGGCGATCGCTCCGCTGCCCGTTCCCAGGTCAAGGATCCGTTTCGGATCGCCTTGAATTTCCTCGAGCGTTCTTTCGACCAGTTCTTCGGTCTCCGGCCTGGGACACAGAACGGCCGGACCGACTCGAACCATGAGATCGTGAAAGGGATGGAGGCCGATGATATGGGAGAGGGGCTCGCGGCGGGCCCGGCGGGCCAGCAGGGGTCTCACTTTCTCCAGAATCTCTTCGCCCAGAGGCCGGTCGAATTGCAGGTAAAGGTCCATCCGGCGACAGGAGAGGGCGGTGGACAGGAGGTGTTCCGCGTCGAGCCGGGCTTCCGGGACTCCTTTGCGGGCCAGGAATTCTTCGGATTTCCGGAGAATCTCAAGCAGGGATTCCATCCGAATTCAGGACGATGCGGAGCCCTCGGTCTCGGCGATCGCCTCTTCGGCGCGGCTGCGGATGTCGGTCCGCAGGAGGATCTCGAGGAGTTCGGAAAGGTTTCCCGAGAGGATGCCGTCGAGGTCGTGTGTCGTCCAGTTGATCCGATGATCGGTGAGGCGGCTCTGCGGAAAGTTGTAGGTGCGGATCCGTTCGCTCCGGTCTCCCGAACCGACCTGGTTCTTCCGGTCGGCCGCGTAGCGGGAACGCTCCTCTTCCTCTTTCTTCTGAAGCAATCTCGACCGGAGAACCTTCATGGCTTTGGCCTTGTTCTTGATCTGGGAGCGTTCGTCGGCGCAGCTGACGATCATGCCGGTGGGTTTGTGAAGGATCTGAACGGCCGAGTCGGTCGTGTTGACTCCCTGGCCGCCGGGACCGCTCGCGCGGGAGACGGAGATTTCGATTTCGTCGGGTTGGATGGTGAGATCGACCTCTTCGGCCTCCGGCAGAACGGCCACCGTCGCCGTGGAGGTATGGATGCGCCCGTTGGTCTCGGTGGTCGGGACCCGTTGCACGCGGTGCACGCCGCTCTCGAATTTCAGCTGCCGGAACACCTCCTCGCCGGAAACCAGAAAAATGACTTCCTTGAACCCTCCCGACTCCGATTCGCTGGAACTCATCGGCTCGATCTTCCAACCGCGGGACTCGGCGAAGCGGGAATACATCCGGAAGAGATCCGCTGCGAAAAGCGAGGCCTCCTCCCCGCCCGCGCCGGCGCGGATCTCCAGGACGGTATTGCGCGAATCGGTCGGATCGCTCGGAACGATCAGGAGGATGATCTCCTCCTCCAGTTCCCCGACTCGTTTCTCGAGATCCGGCAGTTCCGATTCGGCCATTTCCCGGATATCCGGATCCTCGTCGTTATCCTGCAGTAGACTGCGGGTTTGTTCGATCTGTTGTTCGAGGGAGCGGTATTCCTCCGCCATGGACAGCAGCTTCGTCAGGCGCTGGTGTTCGCGCGCGCACTCGGCCGCCTTCCGGTTGTCGCCGAAGATGGCGGGATCCGACATTTCCCGATCCTTCTCCGCCAGACGGGAACGGATGGATTCGTTGCTGGGAAGCAATTGCATGGTTCTAAAAGGAAGAGGAGCCGGACTCTTCGCAATCCAGAATAACGGGCGCTCGTTTTCCTCGTAGTTTGGCATCGATCGGAAACACACGCCTTCTTTCCGGGGGCCTTTCATCTGGCAGAAAACAGGAGTTTGTTCAGGAATTTTGCCCCACTTCGGGCTTATTCTCCGCCTGAACCGACTTCGCCCTTCGGGCTACGACGGTCACGAGCCGGAGTTCCTTTTGGGAATTCGACCCACTGCGAGTCAGATGAAATGCCCCTGCCTTCTTTCCGGCCTGCTCAGATGGTTCTCGCCAGAGGATGTGCCGTCGATGTAAGATCCCCTCCGTTGCTTATGGAAGACTCGAACCTTCATGGACAAACCATCATCGCCTGTATTTGGGATTTCGACAAAACCCTCATTCCGGGCTACATGCAGACGCCTCTGTTCGAAGCCTTTGAGATCGACGAAAAGGCTTTCTGGGACGAGGTGAACCAATTGCCCGGATTGTACGCGCGCCAGGGCGCCCACGTCTCGAAAGACACCGTGTACCTGAACCATTTGCTGAGCTACGTGAAGAACGGAGCCTTGAAAGGTTTGTCCAATCATCGGTTGCGGGAACTGGGCCGCGAGTTGCGGTTTTATCCGGGGCTTCCCGAGTTCTTCAAGACGCTCAAACATCTTGTTCTGTCCGACCCCGATTCGCAGCGGCATGAAGTCCGGCTCGAACATTATATCATCAGCACCGGACTGGCGGAGATGATCCGGGGGAGCAGCATTGCGCCCTACGTGGACGGCATTTTCGGCTGCGAATTCATCGAACGACCTTTCCCCCCCGGTTTCTCCCTCCAAAAGGAATTCGAGATCGAGTCGGGGGGCGAGGTCAGTCAAATCGGGGTGATGGTCGACAATACGATCAAGACCCGGTTCGTGTTCGAGATCAACAAGGGAACCAACAAGGATCCGGGCATCGATGTGAACGCGAACATGCGGTCCTCGGACCGCCGCGTGCCCATCCACAACATGTTGTACGTCGCCGACGGCCCGAGCGATGTCCCGGTGTTTTCGGTGGTCCGCCGAAGCGGCGGTCTCACCTACGCGGTGTACGATCCCGATAACGAGGATGAATTCGCCCAGAACGATGCGCTGCTGCAAGCCGGTCGTATTCATAGCTACGGGCCGGCCGATTACCGGGACGGCAGCAGCACGAACATGTGGATCCGCATGCATGTCGGTAGAATCGCGCGGAGAATCTGCGAAGAACGGAAAATGGCATTGGCGACAAGGGTCAAAGAACCGCCCCGCCACCTCCATAAGAAAGAGCCGCCCGCGGGCAAGGCCGAATCAATGCAGGGCAACCTTTTCGGCGAAGGGGAAAGCACGGACTCCGGGAACCGCTGAATGAACAGGGCCTGCCCGAGCGGACCACCCGCCAGGGGCCTTTCATCTGGCAGAAAACAGGAGTTTGTTCAGGAATTTTGCCCCACT
>CAZBLJ010000015.1:16953-21841 GCA_964492605.1 uncultured Puniceicoccaceae bacterium | reverse complement strand
GTTTCTCTTCATCTTTCAGAATCTTTTTTTACGATCATGGCCCAGCCCAAACGCAAGCATTCCAAGCAAAGAAGCCGCAAACGCCGCGGAGCGAACCGCTTCAAGGCCCCCTTGCTCGCCAAGGATACGACCGACGGGAGCACGTTCATGCCGCATCGCGTGAACCCCTCCAACGGCATGTACCGGGGTCGGCAGGTGATCGACACCGAGGCCTGATTCCGGGAACCGGGCTCGCCGCAGTCGGTTTACGCGGAGCCGTTCTGACATGTTTGCCAACGAGACTTCCCGGGCCATCGCGATCGATGCGATGGGGGGTGACCTCGGCCCGCAGGAAGTCGTTCACGGCTTGGCACTGGCCCTCGCGGATCCCTCCACGGCATCCAGTTTCGACCAGTGGATCCTCGTCGGAGATGAAGGGGTCCTCTTCCCGGCTTTGAGAGAATCGGGGATCTCCGGCGACAAGCGGATCGAGGTCCACCACGCGGGGGATGTCATCGGAATGGATGACAAGCCCCTGCAAAGCCTGAAGAAGAAACCCGACTCCTCCATGGTTCAGGCGCTGGGTTTGGTCCGCGACGGAATCGCCCGCGCTCTTCTCAGTTGCGGAAACACCGGGAGCCTTATGGCCGGCGGCACTCTCCGCGTCCGGCCTTTGCCCGGCATCGAACGACCGGCTCTGGCCACCATCATCCCCACCCGGGAAAGTCGGTTTATCCTGCTCGACGCGGGTGCCAACCCCGAGCCTACGCCCTACCAACTCTGCCAGAACGCTATCCTGGGATCCAACTATGCGAAAGTCGCCCTCGACCGGGAGCGCCCGCGCGTGGGCCTTCTCACGATCGGCACCGAGGAGGGGAAAGGAAGCAATCGAATCCAGGAAGCGCACCAGCAGCTCAAGGAGCTGGATGAGGTCATCGATTACCACGGCCTGATCGAGGGGTTTCAAGTCTTCCAGAATCACGTGGATGTCATCGTCTGCGACGGATTTACCGGAAACATCGTGCTGAAAGTCTGCGAGTCGCTTTTCAAAATGCTGGTCGGCTACCTGAAGGACGAACTCTCCGCGAACCTCTTGCGAAAAGCCGGCGCCCTCCTCTCCATCGGAGCGTTTCGCGAGATCAAGAAGGAGCTGGATCCGGCCCAATACGGCGGTGCCCCCCTTCTCGGCCTCAAGGCTCCGGTACTGAAAGCCCACGGTTCCTCGGACCGCCACTCGATCGCCGGCGCCCTCGGGATCGCGGCGCACGCCGTCCGCGACGATATGACGACCCACATCCGGGATGATGTCGAGGCTGCCGCAAAAATTCTTCTCGGACCGGACGGCGAACCCGAAAAAGAGTTGGCCACTTCCTGAAAAGCCCGTCAGTATCAGCCCTTGTATGTCGAGTCAGGTAGCCGCCACCTACGTCCGGGGAACCGG
The DNA here is from genome assembly GCA_964492605.1 of uncultured Puniceicoccaceae bacterium. Lineage (GTDB taxonomy): Bacteria > Verrucomicrobiota > Verrucomicrobiia > Opitutales > Puniceicoccaceae > Puniceicoccus. The sequence continues at coordinate 20,421 of CAZBLJ010000015.1, read as the reverse complement.
GTCCTATGCACCGGAAAAGATTCTCACCAACGAGGATATTTCGCGGATCGTGGACACGAGCGACGATTGGATCGTCACCCGGACCGGAATCCGCGAGCGCCATATCGCCGCCGACGACGAAGCCACGAGCGATATGGCGGTGAAGGCCGGGCGGAGGGCGATGGAGATGGCCGGAGTGGGTCCGGAAGAGGTCGACGCCCTCATCATCGCGACCTTGACCCCGGATATGCTTTTCCCCTCCACCGGCTGCCTGGTGCAGAAAGCGATGGGGCTCGGGCACATCCCCGCCTTCGATGTGGATGCCGCCTGTTCCGGGTTTGTCTACGCGCTGGAAGTCGCACGGGGCATGCTCCACGCCAATCCCGTCTACCGCAACATCCTCGTGATCGGGGCCGAAAAACTCTCCTCCATCATCGATTGGGAGGACCGGTCCACCTGCGTGCTTTTCGGCGATGCCGCCGGAGCCGTTCTGCTCTCGAAGGAAGCCGGGAAGGGGGGCGGCGAGCTGCTCGGAGTCAAACTGGGTGCCGACGGCGAAAAGGCGCCCTTGATCCACATGCCGGGCGGAGGCTCCCGGGTGCCGGCCTCGACCGATTCCATCCTCGCCCGCCAGCATTTCCTGAAAATGAACGGGCGGGAAGTCTTCAAACTGGCCGTGCGGGCCATGGTCCAGGGTGCCCGGGATATCCTCGATCAATGCGGGGTTTCCCTCGAAGAGGTCGACTGCGTCATTCCCCATCAGGCGAATATCCGGATCATCGAAAGCGTGGCGTCCCATCTGAAACTTCCCCTCGATCTCTTTCCCAACAACGTCCAACACTACGGCAACACCTCCGCCGCGTCCGTTCCCCTTGCTTTGGACGAAGCCATCCGCTCCGGCAGAGTTGCCGATGACGAGTATGTGCTCATGATTGCCTTCGGCGCGGGATTGACCTGGGGATCAACCCTGTTGAAATGGCATTCGCCCAAACCATGAACAAAGCGACCCGCATCCTTCTCCTTCTCGCCTTACTCCCTCTACCTTCTTACGGATTTTGGGACTGGTTCACCGGGGACCCCGATGTCGACTATTCGGTGCCGACCGAAGAGGAACTCGAGGAGGCCGACCGGCTCTACGGGCAGGCCCTCGATTTCGTGGAAAAAGGTTCGCGCAAGTCGGCGCTCCGCTCGCTGGACAAGATTCTCGAGGATTACTCCAACACGCCCTTCGCCGCCGACGCTCTCTTCCTCACCGGCGAGCTGAAGATGGAACAAAACGACCTCAAGGACGCCTTCAAGCACTTCCAGAAGATCGTCAACCGATACCCCGGCTACGAACGTTTCGATGCCGTGATCGCCAATCAGTTCGAAATCGCCTCGAGGTTTATGAACTCGTCGTCCGGGGGGCTTTTCGGAGTTTTCTCCGGCGGCCATCAGAATACCGCGATCGAGTACTTCGAAGTCGTCATCAAAAACTCCCCTTACAGCGCCTACGCCCCGCTCGCCCTCATGAATGTCGCGTTGATTTCCGAGAAGGAAGACGACGCGGAGCTGGCCATCGACGCTCTGGACCGGCTGATCACCCTTTACCCGCAGAGCCTCCTGACGCCGGACGCCTATTTTTCGATGGCCCAGATCTTCGCCGGACTCATCCAGGGGCCCCAATACGACCAGGGCTCCACCCTGGAGGCCATCAACTATTACCAGGACTTCCTGATCCTGTTCCCCCGCAGCCAATACGTGGAGGAGGCCGAAGAGGGGCTCCGGCGGGTCAGCGAGGTTTATGCGCAAAGCAAACTGATCATCGCGGAGTTCTACTACGTGAACCGCCACGACGAAGATGCCGCAACGGTCTTCTACAACGAAACGATCACGGTCGCCCCGGAGACCGAAGCGGCCGACATCGCCCGTCAACGGCTCGAACGAATCGAGGAGGGCCGTAGCGCTCCGAATTTCAAGATCAAGCCCAAGTCCGAGGATATCCGGGACGCCGTCCAGAAGTTTTTCGAGGAAAGGTGGCGGCAGCGCGACCTCGAGGACATGCAGGACGACTCCGTCTTGAGGGACCCGACCTGACCGCCGGAGGCTCATCGGATGGGCGCGTCAAAGTTCGAATTCTTCCCCTTGGGTCGACCGATTCGGCGGCTCGCGCTCCTGCTTCTCGCAACCTCCTTGATCGGCTGCTCGGGCTACCGCCCCGGCTCTTTGCCCGACGGACCTCCGGTCAAGGCCTACCTCGAACCCGTTCAAAACGAGGCTTACGTGTCGGGCATCGCCCCTCTCTTTCAACGGGAAGTGCGCAGCATCGCCCTCCAAAGCCGTAACCTTACCCTCGTCTCCAGCCCGAGCGACGCCGACGTAACCGCCTATGTGCGGCTCGCCGACTATCTGGAGAGGCAGATCGCGTTTCTCGAGAAAGACTCGGGCCAGGCGATTACCTCCCGGGTTTCGCTGAGTGCGATTCTCACGGTTTCCGAGCCGGGAGCGGATGATCCGTTGATCGACGAGGAAACCCTGTCCGTTCAGTCGCCGGTTTATTCCGACCCCGAAACGGCCTTTCCCAATCCGGTCGATCAAACCAAGCCGACCCTGGCCCGCAATCTCGCCGCCTCGGTGGTTCTGGCCATCGAGTTGGCCGGACGCGAACGGCAAGCCGACGGACGGATCGCGGGCGGGAAAAACGGCGGAGGTTGATTGCGCGAAAAGGCGCACCCGGAGGCGACGGGGCCGTTGTCAGCGTTTTCGACCGCGGCTTGTCCGGGCTCCGTTTTTGCTCGATGACTCTGCGGCGGTTCGTCGGAGTTCTTCCTCCCTCCAGGCGTCATAGCTGTCCCATATGTCTTTGTCGGACCTTTTTTCCTCTGCCTTTCTATATCGAGAGGCACCTGAGGAATACCTGACGTACTCCGCTTCCGGAAGCGGGTCCGGTATCGCGTAGCCATCGATCTCCCTCATCAAGACTGCGATCTCGCGCCGGAGCATGGCATGCGTGGAATCCAACTCGATCCCGGCTTCCTTCCGCAATTTTTTCCGATCCGCCTTTTCAAAACCAAACGCCGGATGGCGCTTCGCGTTGCGCAAGGCCCGGCGGATCGGTTCGACGTGTGACCGATGGTAGTCCGCCAGGTCACGGAGTCGGGCGAGCCCCAGGTGTAACGAAAGGCCGCCGGAGTCCATGTCGCAGACGGCCTCGATCCGTTGCAGCCCCTCGAGATCCCGTTGTTCGTAGGCCAATTGGAGTTCGTGCCACCGGCGCTCCCGCACGGTCGGCTCTATATCGGAGTGGTCGGGGTGCAATCGCTTTGCAAGGGTTCGATACAAGGCTTTCACCCCCGCATCCACCGCAGGCCGGGATTTCTCCCCGGGCCCCCGGCCCGCCGATTCTTTTTCGTCATCGGTCGCGCCCCCCCGATTCCCGAAAAAACCTTCGAACGCCTTCCGGAATTCCTCCCACCCTTCTTCATCGTCGTCATCATCATCGAACTCATC
>CAZBLJ010000015.1:6649-16853 GCA_964492605.1 uncultured Puniceicoccaceae bacterium | reverse complement strand
AATTCGTCATCGAACTCATCGTCGTCATCAAACTCACCGGCTCTCCGCCCTTGATCGGCTCCCGGTGGAACGAAAGCATGGAGGGTTCCCTCTTCGAGTCGCTTCTTCAACTCCTTGTGGACTTCAGCCAATTTCCAGGGTTTCAACAACATGCAAAAGTGCAACTGCTCGGAGACAAACTCCAGGGAGTCGACCCGCTCCCTCATCTCCCGTATCTCGGTGAGCAGTCTGCCGAATTCCGAATTGAACCAGCGCTGATAGGCCGACATCTCCTCCTCCTCGAAGGCCCTCAGGCGCTCCTGTTTCTTGTGCAATTCCGTGCGAAGACGCCGACACTGGGCAAGGGCCTTTTTCAGAAACGGTTTCTGGTCCACCACGATCAGAGACGTGGGTCGGACGTACCCTTTCACCTTTCGCTCCCGGATGTTCCGACCCCGTGCGGAACTCTTTCTTTTTTTGCGCTTGGCCATCTCCCTCCAGCCATGAAGGAAGAGAAATCGAACGCAACCGCGAAGTGAAGCGCAGCCCGAAAAGGACGCTAATGAGTGAGGGCGAAAAGCGCACGGAAAGGCAACGCGCGGAATCGGGCGATGACGCGAAGGATCGCGCGTTTCGAGGGATTCATCAGCCACGGATGCAGACGGTTGGCGACCCGGAAACGGGTGCGGAAGCGGCTCCGATGGGCGGCTTCGATCTTTCTCGCAACCGCCCGCCAATCACGTCGCCCCGCGGACCATTCGAGCAGGGGCTCCAGAGCCGTTTCGGCGGATTCGAAAGCGATGGACATCCCGTTCCCGGTGAAGGGCGGTATGACGCCCCAGGCATCACCGATCCGGACCTCTCCTTCCGCAAAGGGTTGCACCTCGAAGGAGACGCCGGCGACCCCCGCACCGCTCCCCTCGCGAACGTCCGATATCTCGAGAACCCGGCGCACCCCCTCCATGCCGGTCGCATCCGCGTACGCCCCGAGGATTTCCTCCTTGCCGGCGCGCACGTCCGCCCGTTTCCGAAAGAGTCCGCAAAGATTCCAAAAGCCGTCCTCCACCGGCGACAGACCCACGTACCCTCCGTCTCCGAGGTACAGGGACAACCCTTTCGGAAGATCCCCGGCCAGATGCACCTTAAAGCCCATCCACGGGGTTCGTTTCGCGCTCCGCCCGGAGGCCGAGACAATCCCTTCGGCGGAGGGATCTCCCCTCCATCGCTTCCCCAGGTGCACCTCGCCGCCGGCCCTTTCCAATCGCCGGACCAATCGGAGATCCAGGCTGTAACGGGAGATCCCATAGGCCGGACGCGGAAGGCGACACCGGTAGAATACCTTGCCGTCCGGCCCGCTCCACCGACCGTTCCGGTGCACGAAGGCGTCTTCCAGATCCTCCGCAATCCCCAGCCGTTCCAGCGTGTCTTTCCGGACCCCGCAGATGAACTCTCCGCACACCCGATGGCGCGGCAGCGTTCCCGCCTCCCAAAGTCGCACCCCGGTTCCTCTTTCGGCCAAAGCCACCCCGAGGGACAGACCCGCCAAACCTCCACCGACAATATCTATCCCTCGAGCCATGAAACCAACCGATAGGATCCGCGCGGATCTTCCGAAACCGCAAACCGCCTTCCCTTTTCTCCCGCACCCAGCAACTCGGCCAACTCATCCCGCCGGAACCCGGCCCGGATGCTCACCCGCCCATCGTGCCAGGAGACCGGATGAAGTCCGAACGGCCGCAGCAAGGCCAACCCCCAGATCGACCAGGGCACCCGCAGCGGCTCGCAGATGATCCAACGGGGGATAGCGGCCAGCTTCTCTCCGAGTTTTACGAGTTGCTCGTCCTCGAACTGGTGGAGAAGGAGGTTCGCGACAAAAACCTGCGGAAGCGGATCCGCGATAAACTCGAAAAGATCGCATTCCAGCCAACCCCATTGCGCCGGCCAGCCCTCCGGCCGCGCCCACAAGTCCAGCCCCGTGTAACCGGACGACGGACTTACCGCCCCTTTTCGGAGAAGATAACGGCCCAGATCCCCCTCCCCGGCACCCGCTTCCAGAATCCCAACCGACCCTTCCGGAACCGCCCGAAGCCTGCGGCCGATCCAGGCCCAAGTCCCCATGAATCGATTCAGAAACCGCAGATCCCGCCGATTGGCGACCGCCCCCGGGTCGTCGGGAGAGAGGGTGTCCAGAATCTCCGGACGCACGACTCGAGATTGCATGGAAGCGATCCTACTGCGCCCCGCCGTTACGCGCAAGAAGAGCCGTCCACTTTTCCCTCCGCGCGGAAGCGAGGCGAACCGCCCTCCATCGTGTCCTTGACTTGCACGGGGGCAAATCAGACGCTGGCGAGCATGATCCTGAGCGTTTACCGAAATCTCCAATGACCGGGGAAACCATCGACCCTGACACGCTGTCCGAGCTTCGCGCCTGTGCGGAAGCCCTGGAGGAACGGAAAGCCAAGGACCTCAGGATCCTGGATGTGCGGGGGAAGTCCTCGGTCACCGATTTTCTGGTGATCTGCTCGGGGACCTCCTCCCCCCACCTCCGCGCTCTTTGCTCGTCGGCCGAAAAATCTCTCCGTTCGAAGCCCGGAAAGGTCTCCCGTCACGGGGATGAATTCGAGAGCGGATGGGTGGTGACCGACGGGATCGATTTCGTCGTCCACATTTTCACCGAGGAGATGCGTGATTTTTTCCGCCTCGACGGCCTCTGGAAAGACGCCGACGAGATCTCCGTCGACTCCCTCACAAACGGGAGTAGTGCGCCAGAGCCGCCAAAGTGAGCGAGTGGGTCAGCTCGCCCGAAGAAACCATCTCCCAGACCTCGCTCAACGGCACCTTTTTGATTTCCATCTCTTCATTTTCATCCCAGGCGAGACTCGAAACTTCCCCGACCTCCTTCACCAGCACGAAATGACACCAGTTGTCCATGATCGCAGGATTCGGATGGCAACGGGCGAATACTTCGGGCGAAGCGCCCCCGCATCCCGTCTCCTCCCGGAGTTCGCGAACGCCCGCCTCAAGCGGGCTCTCCCCTTCGTCGACCATTCCCCCGGGAAGCTCCCAGGAAAATTCCTCCGCGCCGTGCCGGAATTGACGGACCAGGACCAATTCTTCCCGCGGGGTCACGGCGACCACGTTCACGAAGTCCCGCGTATGGATGACGAACCAATCCGCTTTTCTGCCGTCGCCCGCCCTCCGGCTTCTGCGGCTTTCCACCTGGAATACCCGGCAATCCGCCACCAGTTCCCGGCTTTCGTTGATCCACTCGGAGGGACTTTTTCCCGTTTCCATACCGACATATTTTCCCGAAGATCCACGAAGACAATCGATTTTAACGCCGGTAAACTTTCCCATGAGCGAATCCACCCACGAATACACCCATCTCGAGGATTTTTGCGAAGACATCATCGCGAAGGCCCAAAACGGACTCCGCATCACCAACCGTGAACTGGCGGATCGGGCCGGGATCGATCTCTCGCAGGTGAAAGACCTTAAGTCCGGAGAAGGCTCCCCCGCCGGAACGAAAGCCGTTGCGAAGGTTCTCGGCCTCCACCCGGAACGCCTGGAAACGTCCCGGCAAAAGTCGTGGATGCCGGCCCCCGTCGATGTCCCGGGTTTGCACCTCTTCGTTTCCGAGTTCCGCACCATGACCGTCAACGCCTACCTGCTCGACGGCGAGAACGACACCTGCATCCTGATCGATACCGGCGTTGACGCCGCACCCATTCTCCGGCATCTCCGTTCGGCCCGCAAGCAACTCGGTGCCATCCTGCTGACCCACGCGCACCCGGATCACGTCGCCGCACTCCCGGACCTCCATCGGGAGTACCCGGAGGCACCGGTTTACATCCATCCGAAGGAAGACTTTCGCGACGGGGAATCCCTGGAGTGGTCCGCGAATCCTACCTTGTGCGGACTCACCCTCGAAACCCTGCGCACCCCCGGCCACAGCCCCGGCGGAACTTCCTTTCTCATCGTAGACCACACGCCTCCGATCTGTTTCGTCGGCGATGCTCTCTTTGCGGGCTCGATCGGCGGATGCGCGACCGACTACGAAGGGGCCCTCCGGGCGAACCGCGACCAACTCTTGAGTCTCCCGGACGAAACGATCCTCTGCCCCGGTCACGGTCCCATCACCACCGTCGGCGAGGAGAAAGCCCACAATCCGTTTTTCCCCTGAGATCACCTTCGACCCGCATGGCCGACTCCGCCTCCTCCTCGCCCCTCCCTTGTCATCGGACGGCTAACGGTTGCCTTTACGAAGGCGACGTTCTCGAGACCGTTCCCCGTCTGGAAGGCCGGACCTTCCAGACCATCATCGCGGATCCACCCTATTTCCAGGTGCTGGAGGGCGAGGACTGGGACAACAAATGGGACACCGAACGAGCCTACCTCGATTGGACGCTCAAGTGGGTGGAGGCGTGCAGCCGACGGCTCGCGCCGGACGGACTCTTTTACATCTTCGGCCAACCGGGGAAACGGGAGCACGCGTGGATACGTCTATGCGCCGAACTCGTCGACCTGCTGGCCTTCCACGACCTGATCGTCTGGGACCGGGTCGTGGGCTACAACGAGCGTCGGGATTCGTTTACGCCCCAGTTCGAAATGATTCTCTCCCTCAAGCACCCCGGGACGCGGAAGGTGTACTTCAACAAGGACGAGGTGCGCATTCCCTACGACGAACCGACCATCCAACGTTACCTGAAAGACAAACGCTACGGAGACCGGAATGCCCGCGAAGCCCACCTCCGCAAAGGCAAGTACGCCACCAACATCCTGCGCGTGCCTTCCCTCAAAGGAGCTTCCCGCGAAAAGGTCGGCCACCCCAGCCAGAAGCCCGTCTCCCTGATCGAAAAACTGGTTCTCTCCAGCTCGCGCCCCGGCGATACCATTCTGGACCCCTTTCTCGGGAGCGGAACCACGGCCCTCGTGGCCGAGTCCCACCAACGCCGTTGGGTCGGTATCGAAACGAATCCGGAATACGCCCGGATGACCCTGGACCGGATCGGCGAAAGCCCGAAAACGGAGCCTTAACGAGGCTGTGACATTATCGTAACAATCTTTGTTATGGATTGCCCGGACGCTTTCGGAGGAGTTCGATCCGTCGCGGTTGATCACAACTCAGCACAACCGAACTAAAACAAACGCAAAAAAACCCAAAATGAAGAAACAGACCAAAATTCTCGGCATTCTTGCCGCCGGCATTGCTCTTGGTTGCGGCTCCGCGGTCGCCCAGGAGGAACAACTGCTGGATACACTCGTGAATAACGGTTTCCTCACCGAAGCGCAGGCGGAAAGCATGAAAGGCTCCTCCGACAAAAAAGTCTACGTGACGCCGAAGCGCGACGACACGAAGAAGCTCGTCATTCGGGGACGCGCTCAATGGCAGTTCGGGTTCGTTTCCCCGGACTCGGACATCGAAGGTGCGCCCACCAACGATTACAGCACCTTCGAAATCCGCCGCCTGCGGATCGGAACCCAGGGCGAGCTGTACCAAAACCTGAAGTTCGACTTCCGCATGAACCTTCTTCCCGAAGGTGCCAACCTCGATACGGCCAAGATGGTTTACACCGGGCTTGACGGCATCGATATCGGCGTGGGCAAGACCAAGCCGGCCATCGGTATCGAAGAGACGACTTCTTCCACCGACATCATCACCGTCGAGCGTTCCTACACCGCCAATTACTTCGCCGCCGAAAAGAACGTCGGCATCTGGGCGGATGGCGAAGCCGGACCCGTCGGCGTTTGGCTCGGTGCATTCAACGGGGAGAATGAAAACGACAACGTTCTCGATTCCGACGGCGACTCCCACTTCCTGTACATCGCCAAGGTCGGCCTCGATCTCAGCGACTACCTGCCCGACGACGTCGAAGGGGGTATCTTCTTCGATACCATCCAGAACTGGGACAACGACAGTGACGAAGCCTATGCATTCGAAGAAGCCTACTCGCTCGGAGCCGAGTTCGACATCGGAGCTTTCGGTCTGATGGGGAACCTCCTCTGGGGTAAGCTTACCGAAGACAGCAACGACGTGACGGGCTTCGTCGTGATGCCCTGGTTCTACGCGACTCCGAAATTGCAGCTCGTTGCGCAATACAGCTATCTCGAGTCGGACAAGGGTGATGCCATCGGTGTCCAGTCCCGCTACATCGGCCGCGCCGCCATCGATGATGACAAAGGCGAATCTTCGGCAGACAAGGGCAACGAGTCCCAATCCATCTACGTTGGTGCCAACTACTACATCTCCGGCAACAACCTGAAGGTCATGGGCGGCCTGGATTACACCCAGCTCGAAAACAGCGCCGGTCAGACCGCCGTCGACGCCGTCACAATTTACGGTGCGCTTCGGATGCGCTTCTAAAGACCGGCAAGACTCTCAATCCGCACAATCAGTTGGTAAAACCCAAGGGCGGGCCGGTGTTCCGGTCCGCCCTTTTTTCGTCCGGGAAAATGCTGGATCGCCGGACCGATTTGCGGTTTAGTCCCATCCCCATGAATCCCGCCCCCGCACGTCCGCTCCTGGGAGTAAACATCGATCACTGCGCAACCCTGCGGCAGGCCCGTTACCGCGAGGCCGAAAACACCTGCGGAGGTTTCGTCGAGCCGGATCCGGTGGCTTTGGCCGTTCGGGCCGAACTCGCCGGAGCCGACGGCATCACCGTCCACCTTCGGGAGGACCGCCGACACATTCAGGACCGGGACGTCTACCGCCTCCGCGAAAACATTGCGACCCGGCTCAACCTGGAGATGGCCTGCACGCGCGAGATGATCCAGATCGCCCTCGACTTGCGGCCGGACAGCGTCTGCCTCGTCCCCGAGAACCGCAAGGAAATCACCACCGAAGGGGGCCTCGACCTGGAAAGCGCCGGAGCGGAGGTTCGGGACGTCATCGCAGCCATGTCCGACGCGGGCATCGAAGTAAGCCTGTTTATCGATCCCCGCCCGAAACAGATCGACCTGGCGGCGGAACTGAAGACCCCCGTCGTCGAACTTCATACCGGTGCCTTCGCGCACGCCTTCCGCAGTCCGCGCCGGCGCGAGGAATGGGAACGCCTGGTGTCGGCCGCGCAGCGGGCGGCCCGGGCGGACATCACCGTCAACGCCGGGCATGGCGTCAACTACGTGAATATCGCGGAGATCCGGCAATTGCCCCACCTCAACGAGCTGAATATCGGGCACAGCATTCTTTCGCGCTCCCTCTTCACCGGGATCGAAGAAGCCGTCCGCGAGATGAAAATCCGCATGAACCCCAGACCCGGCGAATCATGACGCTCCCCGCCATACCGGAAGGACCCGGCGTCCTGGGAGTCGGCATCGATTTCATCGAAGTGGAACGGATCGTCCGGGCACTGGAGCGCCAGGGAGAGCGGTTCCGCAACCGGGTCTTCTCGGCGGGCGAATTGGCCTACTGCGATTCCATGAAATTCCCCGGGCCTCATTTCGCGGCCCGGTTCGCCGCCAAAGAGGCCGTTTCCAAAGCGTTCGGAACGGGTATTGGCGGAGAATTCGGATGGAAATCCGCGGAAGTCGTCAAAGATGACGCGGGCAAGCCCCTCATCGCCCTGGACGAACTCGGTCAGTCTCTATTACAGCGGAGACAGGCAAGCAACGTGCTGGTAAGTCTGGCCCACACCCGCGAACACGCAACCGCCATAGCCCTTCTCGTCCGCTAGTCCTTCACCGTGAAGATCGCATCCCATCCCATCCTTTCCTGTTCCGCTGCGGCGGAATACGAATCCGCGTACTTTTCCAGCGGCCAGGAGAGCGAGGATGTGGTCATGTATAGGGCCGGCCGGGCCGTTGCGGAAGCCATCGAGGACGACTTCGAAGAAGTCAGCGGGTTCCCCGCGCAGGGGAAGGCCGTCGTTCTCGCCGGAAAAGGCCACAACGCCGGGGACGCGCTGATCTGCGCGAATACCCTCCTGGACCGGCATCCGGATCTGGAGCTTCTCGTTCTCCTGGCCTTTCCGGTCGAGGATTTGCGACGAAACGTCCGGGCACCCTACGAACTCCTCCGCGTGCGTAGCGACATCGTCACGGTCGGGGAATCCGAAGATGTCGGGGCCCTTCTCGGAAATTTTTCGAAAGGCCGCTGCATCGATCTCTGCGTGGACGGCCTCTTCGGGATGCAATGCCGCCCGCCCCTCCGGGGCATCCCCCTCAAGATCCTCAAAGCCGTCAACGCCTTCGAGCAGATTCGGCTGCGCGCCGCCGTAGACCTCCCCTCCGGAATCGGTGACGAAACCGATCCGAACGCCTTCCGGGCGGACTTCACCTACGCCACCGGCATCGCCAAACTTCCCCTGGCCGAAAACCATTGCATCGACCGGGTGGGACGCGTCCGCTATCTCGACCTGGGACTTTTTCGACCGCGCCCCGATCTCAACCCGGAGATGTGCATTCTTCGCCAGAACACCCTTTGGCAGCTCGCGGTGCTCCGGGAGCCCCTCACCCACAAACGCACCTACGGCCATCTGCTCGTTCTCGCCGGTTCGGACTCCATGCCCGGTGCGTGCCTGATGGCGACCATGGCCGCGACCCATTCCGGAGTCGGGCTCGTGACCGTCGGCACCGTGAAACCCGTTGCGAAAGCCGGGACGATTCTCCAACCGGAAGCGATGTGGACGGCTGTGAGCGCCGACCAGGGCTCACTTCACACCGGAATTCTCGAAAAACTCAAAGGGAAATTCGACGATTTCTCCGCCGTCCTCCTGGGTCCCGGGCTCGGTCGATCCGCCTCCGCCCTCGAGCTGGCACGCACGGTCATCGAAACGGTGGATAAACCGTTGGTTCTGGATGCCGACGGTCTCTTTCCCGGAATCGAGGACACCCTTTCCCGGCGCCCGCAATCCTTCCCGCCCGTGATTCTGACTCCCCACCCGGGCGAGTGGAAACGGATCGGAGGGGAACCTTTCGAAGACAACGGCGCGAAATCCCTGCGGGACTTTTGCGAGCGGAACCGGGCCGTAGTGATCCTCAAAGGACCCCGGACCCGAATCGCGGACTCCCAAAAGGTCTATCTCTCGCCCTTCGGAGGCCCCGTCCTCGCCCGCGGCGGTACCGGGGATCTCCTCGCCGGGATGGTCGGGTCCCTCCTGGCACAGGAACCGGATAAAGAAATCGAGGCGGCCGTTATGGCCGCCGTCTGGCACGGCCGCGCCGCGGACTGCATGGCGCGGGCCAAGGGAAACTGGTCGGTCCGAACCACCATGCTGCTGGACTACCTGCCGGAAGCCGTCGGCTTCAAGCACTAGAGGCAAGCTTCTTAATCGAAAGGTGGAAACCTCGGTTTGTGTTTGAGATCGGTCGAAGGGCGGATTTACCCTTATTCCATGCTGACCGAAAAGCGCCCTGACTGGCTGAAGGCCAAATTGCCCTCCGGACCTGGTTTCCACGAGGTGCAGGAGAATGTGGAGAAAAATGATCTGCACACCGTGTGCAGCAGTGCCCGCTGTCCCAATATGGGGGAGTGCTGGTCGCGCGGAACCGCGACGTTGATGATTCTGGGGAACGTCTGCACCCGGGCCTGCTCTTTCTGTGCGATTCAAACCGGGCGCCCCTCGGAACTCGACATCGCCGAACCCGCCCGCGTCGCGGAGTCCGTTCGCCGTATGGGCTTGAAGCACTGTGTTATCACTTCCGTCGCGCGCGACGACCTGAAGGACGGGGGTGCTTCGGTGTGGGCGGCGACGATCCGCGCAATCCGCAACAAAAATCCCCGCACGGCCGTGGAGGTGCTGACGGCTGACTTCAGGGGAAGAGCCGAGCATCTGGATGTCGTCCTCGATGCCGGGCCGGACATCTTCAACCACAATCTCGAAACGGTGAAACGCCTGCAGCGGCCCATCCGGAAAACCGCCCGCTACGAACGCTCTCTCTGGTGCCTGGAGCACGCCTCCTCCCGCGGCTTCATCACGAAATCCGGCATCATGCTGGGGATCGGGGAAGAGAAGGACGAAGTCCGGGAGGTCATGCGGGACATTCTCGACGCCGGCGTGAAGATCCTGACCATCGGACAGTATCTTTCCCCCTCGGAGAAACACGCTCCGGTCCATCGCTGGGTCACCCCGGAGGAATTTGCGGAATGGAAGGAATACGGCCTGGAGATCGGTTACGATTTCGTGGAATCGGGACCGCTGGTGCGTTCTTCCTACCACGCCGACGAGCAATCCGCGAAATTCACCGCCAGGCGACAGGAGTTGGCCCGCAGCGCCTGAATGCC
>CAZBLJ010000015.1:0-6549 GCA_964492605.1 uncultured Puniceicoccaceae bacterium | reverse complement strand
GGGCTTGACTTCGCTTTCCGCACCAAAGGGAATGCGGACATGCATCTTGTCACGCTGGATCTGGAGGGGGTTCTCGTTCCCGAGATTTGGATCGGGCTGGCCGAACGAACCGGTATCGACGCGCTCCGGCGGACGACCCGGGACGAGCCGGACTACGACGTTCTCATGCGCTACCGCCTCGAGATCCTCCGCGAACACAGGATCCGCGTCGACACGATCCACGAGGTGATCGGCGGGATGCAACCGCTCGCGGGTGCCGGCGAATTCCTCGATTGGCTTCGATCACAAACCCGGGTCATCATCCTCTCGGATACGTTCTCCCAGTTTGCGGGACCCCTGATGGCGCAGCTGGGCTATCCGACCCTCTTCTGCCACGACCTCGAGATCGACGAAGGCGGCTGGATAACCGGCTACCGGCTTCGCCAGGACGACCAGAAACGCAAGGCGGTCGAAGCCTTCCGCAGCCTCGGGTTCACCGTCGGGGCGGCGGGAGATTCCTACAACGATGTGAGCATGCTGGAATCGGCCGAGGCCGCGTTCTTGTTCCGTCCTCCGGAAAGCCTGAAAACCGAACGCCCCGACTGGCCGGTCGCCGAAACGCATCCGGACCTCCGCAAACATCTGGAGAATTTCTTCGACGCTTTGCCCGCGGCATGAATTCCAGGGTGCTCACGGTCGATATCGGGAATTCCCGCACGCACTGGGCTCTCTTCGAGAACGAAACACCCGTCGATTCGGGCGACGTCTCCTCGCCGCACTTGAAGCCCGCCCTCCGGAAGATTCTGGGCGGAGAGTCACCGGGTGATCCGTCTCCGTCGGGCGTCATCGCTTGTTCGGTCGCACCCGCAATCCGTGAAATCCTTCGGCGGGAGGCGGAGCGATCCGGGATTCCCTGCGTTTTCCTCACCCACGAAAACGTCGGCAATCTGGCACTCGGATACTCGCGCCCCGAGGAGATCGGTCCCGACCGCCTCGCCAACGCTCTGGGAGCCGGACGCCACTTCGACCCACCCTTTATCATCATCGACATGGGAACCGCGGTCACCGTCGACGCAATCACCCGGACCAACGGGTACGAAGGGGGCGCGATCGCGCCCGGGCTCGCCATGCTTTCCGACTATCTTGCCGAGAAGACGGCCCTGCTTCCCCGTATCGACCTGACGGAAACGGTCCGGCGAACCGGCATCGGCAGAACCACGCGCGAAGCGATGGAAATCGGATGCACCCATGGTTTCGACGGCATGATTTCGAAACTGGTGGAAACCGTATCCGCCGAGGTGGAAAGCATCGACAAAACGGTTCCGACGGTTCTCGCCACCGGCGGGAGCTTCAAATGGGTCGAGGAAGGGTTTGTCGGTCGGTTCCCTTATTATCCCCGTCTTGCCCTCGAAGGGCTTCTCTGCAGGGCGGATGAATTATTACGGCCCCTGGTGGATCCGTCATGAACCCGCATCCATCCACCGAAGAGAACCGTCGCATCGCCCGTCTTCTCCACGATTTGGGACGGGCCGTCCGGGACGGTATCGTAGCCGCCCGAAATTCGGCCAGGGATCTGGAATCGGTCGAAAAGGTATCGCTTTCGGACACGATTTACCGGATCGACCGAATCGGCGAGGAAGCCCTGCTGGCGTGGTTCGACAAAAATTGGCCCGAGGATCTTCCGATCGATATCCTTGCCGAAGGCCTCGGCGACGAGAAGGGGGAACGGTTTCCCAAAGGTGCGGCCGAGAGCCGCTTCACCGTATTGATCGACCCGATCGACGGAACCCGCGGACTTATGTACGATAAACGCTCTGCGTGGGTTCTGGCGGGGGCTGCGAAAAAACCCCTCGAAGCCATGCCCGATCTGAGCGATCTCAGCGCCGGAGCCATGGTCGAGATTCCGGTCACCCGGCAGACGATTTCCGATTCGATTTGCGGCTGGCAAACCGGGGACCACCGGTTCGACCGGGAGGCCGTCCGCGAGCAGAGTCCGGGTGCCCGTCCGGAGACGATCCACCCTCGTCCATCCTCGGCGAGGGACCTTTATCACGGCTTCGCCTCCTTCGTGTCGTATTTTTCCGAGGGAAGCGAAGAAATCGCCCGGATCGAGAAGGAATTTCTCCGACTCCATCTCCCCGCCGAACAGACCTCCAGCCCCCTGGTTTTCACCGATCAATACATCTCGACCGGAGGTCAAATCTTCGAGCTTCTGGCGGGCCGGGACCGAATGGTGGCCGATCTGCGACCGCTGGTGTTCCAAAAACTCGGCCTCGATTCGGCCCTGACCTGCCACCCCTACGATCTGGCCTGCCTGCCGGCCGCCCTGGCCTCCGGCTGCGTTTTCGAGGATCCGTGGGGAGAACCCGTTTCCGCACCGATCGACACCACGTCTCCGGTAGCCTGGGTCGGTTACGCGAACAGCGATCTCGCCGACTCCCTTCGTCCCCTTCTCGGGAAAGCTCTGGAGAAGACGGGCTATTCTTCCAGGACGAGCAGGTAACGCCCGCCCGCTTTCACGAAACGACCCGTCGAGAGGTCGCCGTCGTCGAGCCTTTCATCCACCTTTTCCATGACCTCCGGCATGTCGCTCGAATAAGCAAGCCCGATGGACGCCCGATACCCGAGACGGTCCAGTTCCCAGTCCCAGTATCCTCCGAGCGGAGTTGGTTCGAACCAGGCGGAGTTCTCCAGATAGGGACGGACGGTCGCCGGAAGATTATTCGTATCTCCGTCCGGTGCCCAGGATCCGGTTTCCATCGCATGCGTTTCGAAGGCTGTTCGAAACACCCTGTAGTCGTTCATGATCCGGGAGACGTAGCCGGACCTTTTCGCTTTCTCGAAGGTCGGAATCGCAATGGATGCAAGCGTCCCGACGATCACGACAACGATCATGATCTCAACGAGGGTAAAACCGTTACGGTCGGGGACCACAGGGCGCTCAAAGCGAAACACCCAATGAAAACTAAGTAAATTTGCCGCGTTGTCAATGAGGGTTATCCCAAAACGCGGGACGGAATCAGGGGCCTTTCATCTGGCTCGCAGTGGGTCGAATTCCCAAAAGGAACTCCGGCTCGTGACCGTCGTAGCCCGACTTGTCCTGCGTAGCTCGAAGAGCGTAGAAGGAAGGGCGAAGTTGGTTCAGCCGGAGACGGCCGCGTGGGCCGCCGGTCCGTTACCCGGGAACTCCGATCTCCGATCTTGACATCTTGATGCAATAATACACTACAAAGCATCAATGAGAACTACTCTTAACATTGATGACAAAACCTACAGAGTGGTGCAGTCTCTGGCATCTGCGAATCGACAGAGTGTGAGTCGGACCGTCGACCAGCTTCTCGCGATTGCTCTGAAAAATCCTTCTCCCCATGGGCATGCGGATCGCTGTGACCTCGACTCTTTGACCGGTTTCCCGGTCTTTCGCTCGAAGCGAACGGTGACCGACGAGGACGTAGTTGACCTTGTTGCTGAGGAATGACGACTACTCTTCTTGACGCCAATGTGTTGATCGCTCTCGTCAACGAGTCGCACATTCACCACGAACGCTCCCGCTCCTGGTTTGGCAGGGCGAATCCATCCTTTGCCACTTGTCCGATCACTGAAGGTGCCCTGATCCGGCATTACTTCCGCGAAACGGTTTCGCCATTTCCACAAGAGGCCGTCGAAATCATTCGGAAGATTCACAATCTGCCCGGCCATCAATTTTGGAACGCCAATTTGAATTATGGCGAGATCGATTACCGGGGAGTGATTGGCCATCGTCAAGTCACCGATGCTTATCTCGTTGCTCTCGCCAAAAGCCACAAAGGAAAACTCGCCACCATGAACAGCGGCCTCGCAGAACTTCATCCCAATGGCGTCGTCTGGGTTCCGAGATCGAAGAGCGATGAGTGATGAACAATCCATTCCGCTCTCTCATTGTCTTCCGCCATCAAACTTGCCATTTTCTTCACCATGTCTTCCGCACCTCTTATCAATGCAGGCGAATCGGCCCCCGCCAACGCCGATCTGGTTCTTTTCTTCCCGGAGGGGTCCTTCATCCCCCGCGCACTCCGCCCCGAAGAGTTTGACGGGAAGAAGGGCAGCTTCGCCGTATGGAACGGCGAGGACGGGCGCGAATACTTCGCCGGGCTCGGAGATTCCCTCAAAACCACCCCGGATTCGTTCCGGTTCGCCGCTGCCCTGACGGTCCGCAAGGCCGGCTCCCTCGGATGCAAGCACCTTGCGCTGGACGTGAGCGAGTCCTCTCCTGAAATCATCGAGGCCATCGCGGAAGGGTTCCTTCTCGGTGCCTACGCCTTTGACGAATTCCGGCCCAAGGCAACGGACAAGGGGGGAGTCCGGAAAATCACCCTGGTCGGGCCGAAAAAAGGCCTCAAGTCCATCCGTTCCGGCATCTCCCGTGGAAGAACCCGGGCCGATGCCGTGAACTTCACCCGCGAGATCGGAAACCTCCCGGGAAATCGAATCGATCCGCCCGCCCTCGCCGAACTCTCCCGCAACCTCGCCGAGGAACGTCAATTGCGCTGCAGGGTCTGGACCAGGGCGGGTCTCGAGCGGGATGGTTTCGGCGGCCTGCTCGCCGTCGGCGGAGGCTCCGCAAAGGAACCCCGCCTCATCCGCCTCGACTACGATTGCGGCAAAAAGTCCGCCCCCACCGTCGCCGTCGTCGGGAAGGCCATCACCTTCGACTCCGGCGGCCTTTGCCTCAAGCCCGGCGACCAGATGGGTGAGATGAAATTCGACAAGATGGGAGGGTGCGCGGTGCTCGGCATCCTCCGGGCGGCCGCGGATCTGAAGATCCCCTGCAACATCGTCGGGCTCCTCGCGGCCGCCGAAAACATGACCGGCTCGGCCGCTTACCGACCCGGAGATATCATCCGGACTTTCGACGGTACCACCGTCGAGATCGTCAACACCGACGCCGAGGGACGGGTCGTTCTCGCCGACGCACTCGGCTACGCGAGGGAAAAGGTGAAACCGGATCTGGTCCTCGACCTGGCAACCCTGACTGGAGCCTGCGTCGTCGCCCTGGGCGAGGAACGGGCCGGACTTTTCAGCGAGGACGAGGAGCTTTCCGCAAGCCTTCTCTCGGCTTCGTCGAAGACCGGCGAATCCCTTTGGCAACTGCCGCTGGGCGAGGAATTCACCGAATCCGTCCAAAGCAAGGTTGCCGATTTGCGGAACCTGGGGTCCACCCGCTGGGGGGGAGCATCGACCGCGGCCGCATTCCTGCGGCATTGGACGCAGGGTCTCCCCCACGCCCACATCGACCTGGCGGGTCCGGCCATGGCTCAGAAAGAGGCGCCCCATCGTACTATCGGAGCAACCGGTTTCGGGGTCCGGCTCGTTCTCCGTTTTCTGGAAGATTTTTCGGGCAAGGAAGGATGAGCGAGCCGATCCCCAAAAAAGGACCCGAGCGGAAACGGTGGGTCGTGGAGCAGTTGAAAGCCGGGGCCAAGCAGACGGATCTGGCCCGGAGAATGGGAGTCAGCCGCCAGGCCATCTCCCTCATCTGGAAAAGCTATCGGGAACACGGGGAATCCTATCTCCGGAAATCGGGGCGGCGGCCCCGTGAAACGGATACCCTGAGCAAATCCGAAAAAGAAGCCTTCGTAGGATGGCTCCGCGAAAACGATCCGGCGGCGACCGGAGAGACGGAAGAGCACTGGAGCCTCTACAGCGTCAAGCGGGCGATCCGTCGTCGGCTGGGCAAGTCGGTCAAAGTTTCTGTGGCCTTCGAATGCCTGTGGAGCGCCTTTCCCGAAGGGCCTCCGACTCCCGTTTTACCTCCTCCGGACTTAATGGACACCGAAGAAGCGGACGACGAAGCGAGTGGCGACGATCCCGATCCCTTCCCTTACAAACCGGACAAAGCCGATGAGGAACACAGCGATCTGCCCTCTCTGGAGGAGATGGAAAAGATCAATCGTGAAACGCTTGAAGGCAAAGAATTCTCCGGCCTCCCGACCCGTCCGGAATCTCCCGGGATGCGGACCGGAAAACACTCCAAAGGAAAAAAGAACCCGCGACCGAAACCGAAAAGAAGACGGAAACGCCGCTGACCTGGTCCCGGTCGATCTTCCGTAGATCCCCGAGGCTTCTACGAAGCGACCGATTTCCGTAAGGGTGCGACGAATGCCACCTCGAGGCGGGCGGGCTACATCCGGGAAGTAGACCTTGCTTCTCAAGGCCTCTACGGGACGACCGATTTCAGTAGAGGCGTGACGAAGGTCACGTCTACGCTACAGGACGGCGGGCGCTTGTAGAGGCGTGACGAAGGTCACGCCTTCTCGAAATCTCCAGGGAGGAAACGCTTCTCCAGTGTGCCGTCTCAAATGGTTTTGCGCGAAACGGGGGATTGCCCTTCGAAACGTTTGATCCAATCTATAACTGTCCTTACATTGAGTGTTTCCATGAACCACCGAATTATTCTCCTTTCCATGTTCAGTCTGGCCTCCGGCCTCTCGCTCGCCGCCTCCCCGACCGACGAGGACTTTTCCACGGTCGCGGCTGAATGGAAGGAGAAGGCCCCGATGACCGTCGTCCTTGAGACGACCCAGGGGGATG
>CAZBLJ010000014.1:0-22141 GCA_964492605.1 uncultured Puniceicoccaceae bacterium | reverse complement strand
CATAGGACAAGTTTCGCCTTTTGGCTTGGTTCGGGGCACGAACATTGCTGAATAGGGGGCTACTTACATGGGCAAGAACATCGGATTCGTCTCAACCCGCTTCGCCGGGCAGGACGGGGTATCCCTCGAAAGCGCCAAGTGGGCGGAGGTGCTTTGGGACGACCGTCATGTGTCCTACTGGTACAGTGGCAAGAGTGATCGGCACCGGGATATCACCCACTGCGTGCCGGAGGCCTATTTCGGCTTTACCGAGAACCAGTGGATCAACGAGAGGATCTGGGGTCGGACGCGGCGCGGTCCGGAAGTGACGGCGCGGATTCGCGACCTCGCAGGCTATCTCAAACGAACCCTCTACGATTTCGTCGAGCGGTTCGATATCGAGGTCATGGTTCCGCAAAACGTACTGGCGATCCCGATGCATGTGCCTCTCGGTATCGCTTTGACGGAGTTTCTTGCCGAGACCCAGATTCCGACGATCGCCCACCATCATGATTTTTACTGGGAGCGCACCCGTTTCAGCGTAGGGGCGGTGCAGGAATACCTCGACATGGCCTTTCCGGCGCGGATGTCGAACATGCGGCATGCCGTCATCAACCAGGCCGCCCAGGAGCAGCTTTCCCTCCGGAAAGGGGTCTCGTCCCTGCTCATTCCCAATGTGTTCGACTTCGATAACGTTCCCGAGGGTCCGGACGACTATGCGGCGGACTTTCGGTCGGAGGTGGGATTGACCGACGGGGACATCGTGTTTCTGCAACCCACCCGGGTCGTCCCGCGCAAGGGAATCGAGCACGCGATCAAGCTTATCGGTGCGTTGGAGGATCCGCGTTGCAAGCTGGTCGTCACCCACGAAGCCGGGGACGAGGGCTTCGAGTATTCGAACCGGCTGCAGGAACTGGCGTACGAAGAAGGGGTCGACCTTCGGTTTATCGCCGATCGCATCAGCGAAGTGCGCCAGAGGGACGGGGAGGGTCGCAAGGTCTACACCCTTTGGGATGCTTATGCCCATGCGGATATCGTCACCTACCCGAGTCTTTACGAGGGGTTCGGAAACGCTCTTCTGGAATCGATCTATTTCCGGCTCCCGGTGGTGATCAACCGGTATTCCATCTATGTGCAGGATATCGAGCCGAAGGGGTTTCGCCTGCTGGAGATGGATGGTTTCGTCACCCAGGAGGTCATCCGGTCTGTCCAGAAGGTTCTGGCCGATGCGGACTACCGCAGGGAGATGGTGGAACACAATTTCCGGACCGCCCGTCGTTTCTACAGCTACAGTGTCTTGCGGCGCAGCCTGCGGACGCTCCTCACCAGCCTTACCGGACTTTCTTCCTGACCATGCTTCGTTTCGTTTCCTATCAGCAACTCGAACGGCTTCAGCGCCGGTTCCGCCGACTCTACGGGGGTGAGGCCGACCGAATGACCCGCCGGTTTTATGCGGCCCTGGGTCGCTACGGGGTGGGGATCCATGCGAGAAAGCCGCAGTCGCTTTGGTCGGAAAAGGACGTCGTCCTGATCACCTACGGGGACTCCGTCAGTACTCCGGGGGAGGCCCCGCTCAAGACCCTCCGCACCTTCTGCACCCGCCATCTCAAAGGTGCCTTCAGCACCGTGCATATCCTGCCTTTTTTCCCCTGGACCTCGGACGACGGGTTCTCGGTGAAGGATTACCGGCAGGTGGATCCTCATTTGGGCGATTGGGAGGACGTGCGCGCGCTGGGCAGGGAATTCGGGCTCATGGCGGATCTGGTGCTCAATCACTGCTCCTCGAAAAGCGAGTGGTTCAAGGAGTTCGTCGCTGGCATCCAGCCGGGTGCGGACTACTTCGTCACGGCGGATCCGAAGACCGATCTGAGTGAGGTGGTGCGACCGCGGGCGAGCCCCGTCCTGACGAAGGTGGCGACCCGCGCCGGGGAACGTTGGGTGTGGACCACCTTCAGCGCCGACCAGGTGGATTTGAACTGGAGGGAGCCGAATCTCTTTTTCGAATTCGTGGACATCCTTTTCTTGTATCTTTCGATGGGAGTGAAGGTCCTGCGCCTCGACGCGGTCGCCTTCACCTGGAAAGAGCCGGGCACCGACTGTATTCATCGCCCGGAGACCCATGAAATCGTCAAACTGCTCCGGGATATTCTCGAAATCGTGGCTCCGGAGACGATCCTGATCACGGAGACCAATGTTCCGCACGAGGAGAATATCAGCTATTTCGGCGACGATGACGAGGCGCACATGGTGTACCAGTTTTCGCTGCCCCCTCTGCTGTTGCACGGGCTGCTGAACGGCACGGCGGAGCATCTGACGGCCTGGGCGGCCGGGTTGCCCGAACTGTCGGCCGAACAGACCTTCTTTACTTTTACCGCGAGCCATGACGGGATCGGGGTCCGGCCGTTGACGGGACTCCTCTCAGACGCCGAGCTGGACGGGCTGGTCCAGAAGGTGAAGGAGCGGGGCGGCCTGGTCTCAATGAAACGAAATGCGGATGGCAGCGAGAGCCCTTACGAGCTGAACATCACGTACGCGTCGGCCCTGTCGGAGCCGGGAGACGAAGAATTGGGGTGCCGGAGGTTCCTGTGTTCGCAAGCTCTGTCGCTCAGCCTCAAAGGGGTTCCGGCCGTTTATCTGCCCAGCTTGTTCGGTGCGCCGAATGACCTTGAGGGAGTGAAGAAGAGCGGCCGCAATCGATCGATCAATCGGGAGAAGTGGGATTTCGCCGGGTTGCAGAGGAAGCTGAAGGAAACCGGATCCTTCCAGGAGATCTTTCAGGAATACCTGTTGCTGCTCCGGAGAAGAGCCGGATATCCGGCCTTCCATCCGAATGCCGGACAGGTGGTGTACGACTTCGGCCCCGAGTTTTTTGTGGTGGAACGGTTTTCCGAAAACCAGCGTATTCTCTGTGTCTACAATTTCACCCCGGGGAAACGGACCTTTGGAGGATTGAAGGAGATCTCCTCGTTCAAGGACGTCCACACCTTTCATGAAGTGATCGGCGGGAAAACGCTGAGGCCCCGGAAGCGGGGCGTCCAGCTGGATGGGTACCAGGCGGTCTGGTTGATTGGGAAGGGGTGAGAGGGGAGAGCCGGGGCACGGCATTTTCACGCGACCGCCGGGCGCTAACGGGAAAAATCCTGGGGACGGTGGGTTTGCGGCGGATCGGTGCTTTCGTTCCCGTTCATTCCGTGTTTGGATCGTCCGTATGTCCGCTTTGCCATTGATTCTCCGGTTTGCCGCGGTCGCCCTGGGGCTGCTGGTGGCCCAGTGGTCGTCGGATTCCGTTGGTTTCCGGAGCGAATGGTCGTTCGTTTTTACCGTTCTTCTTCTGGGTATTCTGGCGACCGTGCTCAGGCCGGTTCTCATCCTTCTGATGCTGCCGTTGGTGATCCTGACTCTCGGGCTGGGCTTGTGGGTGGTGAATGCGTTGATCGTGATGCTGGCTTCCGCCCTGGTTCCGGGCTTTTTCCTGGCGGGCTGGGGCGCCGCATTCTGGACCGCTCTGTGGATCAGCCTTTTCTCCGTGGGTGCCTTTGTTCTTGCAGGTAAGCAGGATCCGAAATTTCGAAGGATCATCGTCCGGCAAAGAGGGTTTCGACCCGACGCGCGCCGGGAAGAACGGAAGGACGACGATGATGTGATCGATATTTGAAAGGCTACCTGTCCGTTCGCCGATTCTTGAACGGAAGACCTTGCCATCGACCCTTTTTCCGGTTGATTCTCGGTTCTCCGGGCGGCGTTGAAACTTTCGACGAGCCCTCCTCGATTTTGGACAAACCATGAGCAAACAAACAGATTCGTACGATCTCGTTGTGATCGGTGGTGGCCCGGCCGGCTATGCGGCAGCCATCAAGGCCGGTCAGATGGGGAAGAAAGTCGCCTGCGTGGAAATGGAACGGGCCGGTGGCACCTGCCTGAACTGGGGATGTATTCCTTCGAAAGCCCTTCTGAGCAGCGCCGAGCTTTATCAGCGCATGCTGCATGCGGAGGAGTTCGGCTTTTCCTGCGGGAAGATCGATATTGATTTCCCCAAGGTGGTGAAGCGATCCCGCAACGTAGCCAACCAAATGGCCAAGGGGATCGAGTATCTCTTCAAGAAGAACAAGGTCGATTACGTCCGGGGGAAGGGTCGGCTGGAGAAAGACAAGAAGGTCGTAGTGTTCGAAGGTCAGGATAAGGGGAAGGAGCTTCAGGCAGAGAACGTCCTCGTGGCGACCGGGTGCGTGGCCCGCATGATTCCCGGCCTGGAGCACGACGGCGAACGGGTCATGACCTCGCGTGATGCGCTGGCCCTGGCTTCCCAGCCGAAATCCGTGGTGATCATCGGCGCCGGTGCGATCGGGGCGGAATTTGCGTACTTTCTCAATGCGCTGGGGACGAAAGTGACCCTGGTGGAGATGATGCCGAAGATCCTGCCCGTCGAGGACGAAGAGATCTCGGATGCAGTGGCCCGGGCTTTCAAAAAACAGGGCATCGACTGCCGCACGGATACCAAGGTCGAGGACATCAAACCGATGAAGACCAAGGTGACGATGAACCTTGTGAAGGGGGATAAATCCGAGAAGGTGGAAGCGGAACGGGTTCTCGTGGCGGTCGGGGTCCGGGCCAATACCGACGGGTTGTTCGGCGATGGAATCGATCCCGAGATGGATCGAAACTACATCAAAACGAGGGAAAATTACGAGACCAGCATCCCGGGGGTTTACTCGGCGGGAGACATCATCGGGCCTCCCTGGCTGGCCCACGTCGCGACCTGGGAAGCCGTTCAGGCGGTTCGGGGGATGTTCGAGGAGCACAAACCGGAGAAGATCAAGACCTTCCCCGGCTGCACCTATTGCCAGCCACAGGTCGCGAGTATCGGCAAGACGGAGCGCGCGCTCAAAGAGGAAAAGATCCCTTACAAGGTCGGCAAGTTCCCGTTTACGGCCTCCGGGAAGGCGGTTGCCTCCGCCCATTCGGAGGGATTCGTGAAGCTCCTGGTTTCGGAGGACTACGGGGAGATCCTCGGTGCCCATATCATCGGCTCGGAGGCGACGGAGTTGATCACCGAGTATGTGTTGGGAATGAAATTGGAGGCGACGGCCGAGGAAATCCACGACACCATTCACGCCCACCCGACGATGAGCGAGGCGTTGATGGAGGCTTCGGCAGCCGTTTACGGGGAAGCGATCCACATCTAACCGGGAGTCGGTCATGGCCCATCTTGAAACGGTAGGAACGCGGGTGTCCCGGTGGGGCGAAGGTCCCGTTTGGCATGACGGCTGCCTGTGGTACGTGGATATCAAGGGTCACGCTTTGGTGCGGTTGGACCCGGAGAGCGGCTCGGAGGTCGCCTGGCCGGTCGGGCAGGAGGTGGGTTTTTCCGTGCCCTGCCGGTCCGGCCGATGGCTCTTCGGAGGGGAGAAGGGCCTGTTCTTTTTCGATCCTTCGTCCGGAGGGATGGATTGGATCATCGATCCCGAGCCGGATCTGCCGAACAACCGATTCAACGACGGCAAGTGTTCGCCGGACGGACGCCTCTTTGCCGGAACCATTGCCACCGACAAAGCGACGGGAGCGGCGCGATTGTATCGACTGGATTCCGATCTGGCCTGTACGGAGGCCTTTGGTCCCGTCACCAATTCGAACGGCCTCGCCTGGTCGGGAGACGGGCGGACCCTCTTTTACATCGATACGCCGAGCAAGGAGGTGAAAGCCTTCGACTATGACGGGGGAAGCGGCGTGATTTCCGCTCCGCGCGTCGTGATCCGGTGCCCGGAAGAGGGCGTGAGTCCCGACGGGATGTGTATCGATACCGAGGATCATCTATGGGTGGCCTTTTGCCATGGCGGTCGGGTCGCCCGTTTCGATCCCTCGACCGGAGAGGAGGTGGAACGAATCCCGGTCCCCGCCCATGAGACGACCTCCTGCTGCTTCGGCGGACCCGAATGGAGGGATCTGTATATCACGACCGGCGAATGTCCGTCCCGCGAAGGTGACCGGGGAGGGTTGATTTTCGTCGTGCGCGGTCTTCCCGCAGGCGGTCGTGCGACGGTGCCGTTCCCGGATTGAAGCCCGCCGGTCCTGGCACAAAGCCAGTCGCTGCGGAGAGAGATCGCAGTCAGTTCTTTTTCCGCCGCACGAACGAAAGCGTCAGGTGCAGGAGCGACGGGAGGAAAACGAGGGTGACGACGGTCGAGAAAAGCAGGCCGAAGAGAACGATAGCTCCGACGCCCCGGTACAGTTCGGTCCCCTCTCCCGGGAATAGAACCAGGGGCATGATGCCCACGACCGTGGTCGTCGTCGACATCAGGATGGGGCGCAAACGCGAGAGGGTGGCGTCCTGGATCGCCGCGGAAACGCCGGCACCCTCCTTGAGGGCATCCATCGTCCGGGTGACGATGAGGATCGGGTTGTTGACCACGGTTCCCAAAAGGATGAGAAAACCGAGCATCGTGATCATGTCGAACGATTGCTGGATCGGGGCGAATCCGAGAGCGGGGAGGAGGGAACCGACGAAATTCAAGAGCCAGAGGCCTCCGATCCCCCCGGCAATCCCGATCGGGACGGTGGTCAGGATGAGCAGGGGATAGCCCCAGTGGGAGAAGACCGCGGTCAACAGTAGATAGGACAGGATGAGGGCGATGGCGAAGTTGCCGGTGAGGGATTCGCGGGTCTTTTGGAGCTGATCGCCCGCGCCCGTTACGTCGATGGACACTTCCGGTGGAATCTCGCCTTCGTTCCGCAACGCATCGACCAGATCCCGTTGCACGCGCTCCACCGCGGTTTCCAGGGGCACGTCGGCGGGAGGGATGATGTTCAGGGTCACGGTGCGGTCTCCGTTGAGGCGGCGAATGGAGGCGGTATCCGCCCTTTCGACGAGATCGGCGACGGCACCGACGGTGGTGACGCCGCCCACCGGTGCGTAAAGAGGCATGCCGCTCAACTCGTCCAGGGAAGCGGCCTCGCGCCCGGCCCCGGAGAGGAAGACGTCGACCCGCTCTCCGTCGAGAATGAACTCGTCGACAAAGGCGCCGTCGGTGAGGGCGGCGATGGAGAATCCGAAGTCTTCGTTGGTAAATCCCAGCTCCGCGATGTGTTCCCATTTGGGGCGAACTTCGACCAGGGGCTGTTGCAGGGTGAGGGCCCGCGGTTCGGAATTCAGGGAAGGATTGTCGAAGATCTCTTCGGCTCGCCGAAAGGCCGTTCCCGCCACTTCGTAAATCTCGGCCAGGCCGGGACCGGAGATGTCAAGGTTCACGCTGCGGGAGCCGCCGTCGTTGCTGCTGATGATGGACCCGCGGGAGGTGAAGCTGCGCAACCCCGGATAGTTGGAGAGGAAATTTTCAAAGGCGTCTCCCAGCTCTTCAATGCGGTTCGGATCCACCGTTTCGGAAACCATGAAAAGCGAATCTCCGCTGGCGTAGAGAACCCACCAATCGATGACGGGGATCTCCCCGTCGTCGGGCGCATCCTCACTGCGGTTCGAGGCCAGATACGGGAGGAATTCGTCGAGCATCTCCTGCGCGATCGCATCCATGGTGGCCAGGTTGTAGCCGGGTGGCGCTCCCACGATGGTAAAGATCTTCGCTTCCTCTCCTTCGGGAAGGTATTCGGCCGGCGGGGTGAGCCAATAGAGAATGGACAAGCTCACTGCGGCCACCAGTCCGACCCCCGTCCACGCCCAGACGCGGGAATGGGTGAGTCGTTCGATGAGTCCCGAAAATGCCGCGGAGACGCCGCCGGGTCCGTCCTTACCCGTTCCGATCTTCTTCAAGCGGACGCTGGCCGTCGGAATCACCGAGATGGCCACGAGCATGGAGGCGATGATCGCGGCCGAAATGGCGATCGCGATGTCGGAAAAGAGCTGGCCGGCTTCCTCGTCGATCAACCAGATCGGAGCGAAGACGATGACCGTCGTCATGGTCGAGGCGAGAACCGACGACCAGACCTCGCGCACGCCGTTGAGAGCCGCGTCGAAAGCCTTTTTCCCTCGTTTTCGGTGCTTTTCGATGGATTCCAGGACAACGATCGCGTTGTCGAGGGTCATTCCGATGGCGAAGGCGATGCCCGCGAGGGAGATGACGTTGATCGTCCGGTCGAAAACCATGAGACCGATAAAGCCGGCGATCGTGCAGGCAGGAATGCCCATCACGCAGATCGTAGTCGCCGGCAACGAGCGGAGGAAAAAGAAGAGGACCAGCGACGCTGCTGCTGCGCCGATCAGCAGATTGCGCCAGACATTGGCCACCGAGGCTTCGACGTAGCGGACGTCGTCGGAGGTCTTCCGGAGTTCCAGTCCGACCGGAGCGAGAATGTTGCGGTTGATCTCCGCGACGGCCTCGTTCATCGCGTCCTTGGTCTCGATGACGTTGGACCCCACCTCCCGGTAAACGAACAGTTGGACTGCGACCCGTCCGTCCAGATACGCCCGGTTCTGCGCCTCGTAAAGGCCGAGCCGGATGGTGGCGACGTCCCCCAGTGTGGTCACCGCGTCGCCGTCCCGACGAAGGACGACCTCGGAGAGTTCGAGCGGGTCGTCCATGCGACCCACCGTCCGCACCAGATAGCGCCGCTTGCCTTCGTCGATATCGCCCGCCGAGATGTCCGCGTTTCGATCGCGCAAGGCGGAGCGCACGTCAGTCAGCGTGAGGTTGGCGGCGGAGAGCCGGGGAAGGTTGATCTGGATTTGAATCTGTCGCTCCGGCGCGCCCCGTACGCCTACCCGGGATATGCCGGGAACTCTCTCCATCCGCGTGCGGACCCGGTTGTCGATGAAATCCCGCAGCTTGAGCAGGTCCTCGGGTTCCCGTTCACCCGAGGTATCGTAGATCCCGTAGAACATGAAGGCGTTCTCCGAAAACGAGGACGCGATGACCCGCGGTTCGTCGACGTTCTCGGGGTAAGAGGGGACCTGGCTCAGGGCGTTGATGACCCGGATCAAGGCGTCGTTCACATCGACCGAGGCGGGAAACTCGATTTCAATCGAAGCCTGCCCGGTGCTGGCGGAGGAAATCATCCGGCTGACTCCGGTCACCGTGCCGAGGTAGTCCTCCTGTTGGATGAGGATCTCCTTCTCCACGTCTTGCGGCGTCGCCCCCGGCCATTGGGTCACGATGGAGATCGTGCGGACCTCGAGGTCGGGAATCATCTGAACGGGAATGCGGAGCGCCGCCGCGATCCCGAGGACGCAGATCAGGAGGGTGAAGACGGCGACCTGGACGCCGTGTCGGATGCACCAGTCGAACATCGTCCTACTCGGGAAAATCCTCTCTTGGAGCGGTTGACTCGACGACGCGTACGGCCTGGCCCTCGCGCAACGATTCGTTTCCGCGAACGACGACCCGATCATCCGCGGAAAGGCCGGAAACCACGATCGCCTGGGTTCCTCGGGGCGGGCCCAACCCGATGCTGCGGGACACCGCCACCGGTCCGTCCCCGGACGAATCGAGAGTCCACACGGATGCCTCGCCCACTTCGTTCCGAATGACCGCGTCGCGCGGGATCAAGAGAACCGGTTGGTCCGTTCGAGGGCGGAACACCGCAGTTGCCGACATTCCGGGTTTCAGGATCCCCGGAGGGTCGGCCAAAGCGATTCTCACGAGAAAGGTTCGGGTGCGCGGATCGACGACGGGACCGAGTGCATCGACCTTGCCCTCAATGGCGAGGTCGGGGATTCCCTGAACCTCGACCGAAACGGATTCCGTCGAGAGCGCTTCCTCGATCCTCTCCTGGGGAACACGCACCTCCAGCCTCAGGTCGTCCCCGACAAAGCTCGCGACGGGGGTGCCCGTCTCGACCCACTCTCCGACCTCGGTGAATTTTTCGGCGACGATTCCGGGAAACGGAGCGACGATCTCATGCCGACGGATTCTCTCCTTTTCGCGCCGAACGGCCGTTTCGGCTCGTTGGAGTTCGATTTCCGCCTGTTTGAAATCATTCTCCAACGACAGGCGAGTGGACCGCGCCAGCCCCTTGTCGCCCAGTCTGACCGCCTCGTCGAAGAGCCGTTTGGTTTCGGCCACCTCGGCCCGGGCCAGCGCCAATTCGGCTTCCCGCAGTTTCAACTCGATCTCGGCCAGGGTCGGATCGAGTTGAATCAGCGTTTGGCCGCGGTCAAAATGGTCTCCCACCTCGAAGTCCGCCGCCTGCACCAGTCCGGAAAGCCGCGGCGACAGCCGTGCCTCCCTCCGCGCCGTAACGGTTCCCGTGAAGGAGGAGTTCGAGGATGAGGTCGCCAGGGTGGGGGAAGCGACCGAAACCGGCGTATCCCGGGAGAAAGCGAAGGTCGTGGTAAACGCGACGGACGACAGGAGCAGGCAGCCCACACGGGAGAAACGGAAGAACATAAGGCGGCTTTCGGATTTTTAACTGGAATGCGTTGAACCAACCACAAACCGGGCAAGACGCAAACGAATCTCCCGGGCTTTTCCCGCTTCGAGAGCCGTGCGAAGAAACGAGATGCCCTGTTTCCGAGGGTTGCGGAATGCCTCTTTGATGGTTTTCTTGGGGGTTTATGGCAGTGACCGAGACAGAGTTTCAACCGTACGTGATCGAGCCGGAAGTCGGTGACGCGGAGCTGAGCCCGATTCAGCAGGAGATCCTTGACCTGAAGAGGGAGAAGAACGCCGTGCTCCTGGCCCACAACTACCAGATCGACGAGATCCAGCAGGTGGCGGATTATCTGGGCGATTCCCTTGGGCTGGCTTACCAGGCCGCGGAGACCGATGCGGACCAGATCCTTTTCTGCGGAGTGCATTTCATGGCGGAGACGGCCAAAATCGTGAACCCGAACCGCAAGGTCCTTCTACCGGATATGGATGCGGGATGCTCTCTGTCCGATTCCTGCCCGCCGGAGAAACTTGCGGCCTTCAAGGAGGAACATCCGGAAGTTTACGTCGTCGCTTACATCAATTGCTCGGCGGGAGTGAAGGCCCTTTCGGATGTGATTTGCACGAGCGGAAACGCCACGAAGATCGTCGAAAAGATTCCCGAAGACCGTGAAATTCTCTTCGTGCCCGACCAGAATCTGGGCCAGTGGGTGTCGCAGAAGACGGGACGGCAGATGCGCCTCTGGCCGGGTAGTTGTTACGTGCACGTGTTGTTCACGGTTCAATCCATCCAGCGGGTAAAGGAAAAGTTCCCGGGTGCGCCCGTGGTGGCCCATCCCGAATGCACGGACGCCGTCCGCTCGGTGGCCGATCACGTATGCAGCACGGAGGGGATGGTGAAGTTTTCGCGGGATCATCCGGGCGAGGACATCATCGTGGCGACCGAATCGAGCATGATGCACCGGCTCCGCCGGGATGTGCCGGAGAAAAGATTTATCGCGGCACCCGCCCAGCAGGTCGCCTGCGGGGACTACCGGACCGGCACGGCCGACCGGGGCGCGTGCAATTTCTGTCGTTTCATGAAGATGAACACGATCGAAGGAGTGCGGGATGCGCTGAAGTACGGTAAGCCGGAAATTACGATGGACGAGGATCTGCGGAAGAAGGCGTATCTGCCTCTCAAGCGGATGCTCGACTGGAGCCGGTAGGCGGATCTGAAGCCACCGGCCGACCTCCGTCTGTGGTGGACCGGCGAAACGGTTGCCCGGGATCCGGTCTTAGAACCCCTGTTTGCGCAATTCCGCTTCGAGGGAGGTTTGGAAGGCCTGGATGTCTTCCTGGCCGGGTTGGTAACCTTCTTCTTTCGGCAGCAGGCGCAGTTGTCCCATTTGGTCGAGCATCCATTCGGCGGATTTGCCGTCGGAGAACGTGACCGAGCCGCTGACGACGGCGCCCGGTTTGGTAATCTTGTCGACATCGACGGAAACCCTGCCCGCGCCCGCTTCGGCGTCGAATCCGGCATCCTCGAGGTCGACCGATTCCGTCTCACCGGGAGTGTCCGGGGAAGGCTCCTCCGCAGGTTTCGGGGTTTCCGCTTCCGGGCCTTCCGTATCTTTCAGCTCGAGTTCCAGATCCTCCACGAGAAAACGGGTCTCCATGTAGGTCAGTTTCTGCCCGAATTCCGTGGCGATCTTTTCCTGGATCGCGGAGAGCGAGTCTCCGTTTGCGGTCCATTCGGCTACGGTGGATTTTTGCTCAGGTGTGAGTTGCATACTCAGGACCTGTTCTCTGAAAGCTGTTTCGTCAAGTAGTCAATGCTTCTTCGCATCATCGGATCCTGTTCCATCAGGTTCTCGACGGCGCGAATGGCGTTGATGACGGTGCCGTGATCGCGGCCTCCGAAGGCGTCTCCGATCTGGACGAGGGAGTGGTCGGTGAGCATCCGGCTCAGATACATGGCCACCTGGCGGGGGACGACGATCTTGGCCGGTCGACGTCGGCTGAGCAGATCCGCGACGCGGAGGTGATAGTACTCGGCGGTGCGCTTCTGGATTTTCTCAATCGTCACCTGGTCGAAAAGTTCCTCCTGCAGGACGTCGGAAAGGAGCCGCTCCACCACCTCGACCGACAAGGGGTCGCGGATCAGGGCCGCGTATCCCGCCACCCGCGTGAGGGCACCCTCCATCCTGCGAACGTTGCGGGAAACCTTCTCTGCGACGAATTCCAGGACATCCGGCGGGATGGTTACGTCCAGGGCTTTGGCCTTCTTCGAGATGATGGCGAGCCGGGTGTCGAGGTCCGGGCACTGGATGTCGGCGACGAGTCCCCATTGAAAGCGGGATACGAGCCGGCTCTCCAATTTAATGATTTCGCTGGCCGGCCGGTCGCTGGTGAGGACGATCTGTTTCTGATTCTCGAAGAGTTCGTTGAAGGTATGGAAAAACTCCTCCTGGATCCGCTCCCGGCCCGACAGGAAGTGGATATCGTCAATCAGAAGGATGTCGGCTTTCCGGAACCGTCGTCGGAAGAGGGTCAGCTTGTTCTCCTGGATGGCCGAGATGAATTTGTTGGTGAACTTCTCGGTCGAAATGTAGGCGATTTTGGCGTTCGGCTTCGCGGACGAGATCTGGTGGGCGATGGCATGCATCAGGTGGGTTTTTCCCAGACCGGTGTCTCCGTACAGGAAGAGCGGATTATAGGCCCGGGCGGGGGAGTTCGCCACTGCGATGGAGGCGGCGTGCGCCAACTGGTTCCCGGCCCCGACGATAAAGTTTTCGAAGGTGTTCTTGGGATTGATTCCGGAAACGCTGCCGACCGAATTCCCCGCGGCCTTCACCCGCTTGTCGGAGGAAGCGGGTTTTCGATCCGGAACGGCGGCGGCGTCCTCGGTGCGGTTGCGCACCACGGGCGAATCTTCCTTCACCTCGATCGAAGCGCGGAACGTATCGCCGAAAACTTCGGAGACCTCGGATTGAATCACCTCCTGGTAATTGTCGCGAAGCCAGATGGAAACGAAGTCGTTCGGGGCCAGAATCCGTACACTGGTGTCTTCGACCCCGCCCAAATCCAGCGGTTTGAACCACATCTCGTAAATATCCGGGTTCAGTCGCTCCCGAAAGCGGTCACAAGTGGCTTTCCAGAGGTGAGAGAACTGAGCGGTCGAAGGCATGAAGCAACGGGAATGACGGAATTTATTAACAAATGAGAGAGTGCGGGAAATCAGTGTGTTTCAAGATCGTAACATGCTGGGAAAGAGGCGTTTCGATGGAAGCGGAAGCCGGGGAAAAGCGGAGGTGATTGGCGCAAGTAGTTCAAGAAGTTCGTTTTTAAAGTTCTTTTTATCAATATCTTATAAAATTTAAAGAAGGGGTCGGCGGAAGGTGTCTGCTGCACCCGGACACCGGGGGTCCGATGAAAATCTGCTGCGTTTCCGTCCACGGTTGCCCATCATTTTGATCGGGCCGGGAAGAGCAAGGGGAAGTTCTGCACAAGTTATTCACAATGGGAATGAGGATAAGTTTTCGAAAAATAGGGTTGCTACCCCTTTGATCCGCTCCGTAGCCCCGAAAACATTGGGTTTTTCATGGATTTCAGGTGATTTCGCCCGTCATTCGTCGGATCAGACGCTCGTTGAATTCCTTGGCGGAATCGTGACCGAGCAAACGCAGGGCCTGAACCATCGCCGCCACTTCGACCAGGCGGGCCATATCGCGGCCCGGCCGGACGGGTATGACCGTGTGGGGAATCTTCTGATCGAGCAGTTCGATATATTCCTGGGTCAGTCCGGTTCGTTCTTCATTCATACCGGGTGCCCATGCGACGAAGGTGATCACCAGATCCACTCTCTTCTCCACCCGCACGGAGTGAACGCCGAAGAGCTTGGCGATGTCGATGATCCCGATTCCCCGGCATTCCATGTATCCTCGGCTGATCTCGGAACACCGGCCGACCACTTCCTGGTCCCGGAGGAGACGCAGATGGGTCAGGTCGTCGGCGACGAGACTGAATCCGCGCTCGATCAACGCCAGCGCACACTCGCTTTTCCCGATGCCGCTCTCGCCGCGAAGAAGCGTGCCGATCCCCCGGATGTCCAGCAAGGTGCCGTGGATGCTTTGCCGCTGGGCGAAGCGCTCCTCGAGCAGGAGGGTGGCCTCGGTGGTGATGGTTTTGGATTTGAGGGGCGAACGGAAGAGGGGGAGTTTGTGTTCCTTGGCGACCTTCAGGAGGACGGGGGTCGGGGCCAGGTTGCGGCTGATCAGGATGCACGGGATGTTCCGGCGCACCATCTCGACGAGGGACTCTTCGATGGCCTTCGGGTCACTGTCCCGGATGTGCCCCATTTCCCCCGCTCCGAAGAGTTGGATCCGGCGGTGGGCGAAATACCGGAAATAGCCGGTCAGGGCCAGGGCCGGCCGGTTCAGGCTCTTCTCTCCGATGATGCGATCCAGTTTCTCTTCTCCGCAGACGAGTTCGAGTTGCAGCTCCTCCTTGCAGGACTCGTAAAAGTCCCGGACGGAGATGTTTTCAACGATGGTGCGCTTTGAGGCTGTCATTGGTTTTCTATTACGCTTCGAAATCCTCCCCCAGGTAAAACTTCCGGCTGGCCGGATCATTGAGCAGGGTTTGCCGGTCGCCTTCGCAGAGAACCCGTCCCTCGTAGAGCAGGTAGGAACGGTCGGTGATTTCCAGAGTCTCCCGGACATTGTGGTCGGTAATGAGAATTCCGATACCGATTTCGCGTAGGTCGCGAATGACGGACTGGACGTCGTCGACGCTGATGGGGTCGACCCCGCTGAAGGGCTCGTCCATGAGGAGGAAGTCGGGTTTGGTCGCCAGAGCGCGGGCGATCTCGAGGCGGCGCCGTTCCCCGCCGCTCAGGGTGTAGGCTTTCTGCCCGGAGAGCTTGGTCAGTCCGAACTGCTCCAGTCGTGCGTCGGCGGTGTCCTCCCGTTCCTTTTTCGGCATCTTGAGGGTTTCGAGGACGGCGATGATGTTTTCCCGGACCGTCATCTTGCGGAAGACCGAGGCCTCCTGGGGGAGGTAGCCGATCCCCGCGCGAGCCCGACGATACATCGGAAGCCGGGTGATGTCCTCGCCGTGGAGAAAAATGTTTCCGGCGGTCGGTCGGATGAGGCCGACGATCATGTAGAAAGTGGTCGTCTTCCCCGCTCCGTTGGGGCCGAGCAGCCCGACGATCTCGCCCGCCGATACGTTGAGCCCGACGTTGTCGACGACCCTGCGTTTTCCGAAATCGCGGCAGAGCGTATCCGTGCGGATGGAGGACTCGTGGTTTGCACCGATCATTGGACTCCGGATTCGGACTGCGGTTCATCCAGCGACCGGACGGAGGGTAATTCGACGGTCGGGCGCTCTCCCTCGGGTCCCGGCTCAACGGTGATTCGTCTGGTTTCCCCGTGCAGGATCATGCGATAACCGCTGACCTTCCCTTTCGCGTCCCGGACGACCGGGTTCTCTTCCAGGACGACCCGGTTGTCCGCCGGGTAGATGAGTGCCTTGCCGGCGGTTGCCTCGCGGGTGCCCTGAACGATTTTGACGGATCCGGTCGCTTCGATGACGTCGATGGCCCCGAAGCCCGTCCGGTCCTCTTGCTTCTGGTTATCGCCCGAGGTGAGGACCTCCATCTGCTCGCAGGTGGCGACGAAATCCGCTCCGGTAATCCGGACGGACCCTGAAAAAATGAAACGATTGCCGCTTTCCCCGCCGACGATTTCCAGCCGATCGCTTTGGATCACCGTGGATTCGCCCTCTCCACCGGTCTCGGCCTGTCCGGACACGACGAGGCAGAAGAGAAGGAGGGAGGAGAAAAAGCGGCGCATGAATCGCCTTTTATTTAAGGACCCTGCGAATCGCTTCGTCAAATGTTACCTTGGAGCCTTTCCGGATCTCGATCTTTCGGTCGGCCCCTTTCCATTCCCAGTCCCGTCCCTCGGCGGAGAATCCGTTCCCCTGAACGAAAATAAAGCCATCCCCGGTCGCCGAATTGTCTTCCACGTAGATATTGGCGGTCGGGCTTCGAAGAAGGGTCTCGCCGTCGCCTTTCGTGGAGGTGACGGCCAATTGCATCTCGATCACCCGGATGATGTTGTCGCTCAGGAAGACGGCTTCTTTGCCCGAGAGGTCCCAGAGCCGGAGACCCCGGTCGTTGAACTTTCGGAAGGTAAACGACTTCACCTCGGCCTCCGGTTCGATTTTCTCGGCCTGCAACGGGATCGAGGAAAGGCCCGCCAGGGCGAGGAGTAGAGCGACGGTTCTCAGAGCCATAAGGGGAGCCTAACGGGGATTCGGAAGAGTGCAACGATCCTGTTCGGGCATTTACGGGGTGAACACGGTATTTTTCTTCGGGTCGCAGTGGAGCGTTCGCCTCTTGGGAGGAATAAATAGAACAGGTCAATATTTGTTGACAGAGGGGCGGGCGAAGTCGGTTCAGGCAGAGCCAAAATTGAACAGGGCTATTTTAGTTGACAGATGAGAGGCCCTTGGGGGGCGAAGTCCGTTTGGCTGGAGACTCCCGTAGTATCCGTTTCGCCTTATGAGCTTCGCCGAGTCACGACGCTGAATTCCGGAAATTCAGGCCGAATCATCATTCCGAGGCGGGGTGAAGGTTGCCTGGCGGCGTCGATTCTGCCAGAGTGGGAAAATGGACGATATCGCTTCTTTGCGGCAGGAATACACGCAGGCCGGTCTTCGTGAGGAGGATCTTGCCGCAGACCCCCTCGAGCAGTTTCGGAAATGGTTCGAGCAGGCGCGGGAAGCCGGATTTCTCGAGCCGAACGCCTTGTCCCTCGCCACCGTCGACGCAACGGGCCGCCCCTCGCAGCGAATGGTGCTTCTGAAGGCCTATGATGAGAAAGGCTTCGTATTTTTCACGAACTATCGCAGCCGGAAGGCGCGGCACCTGGAGGAGAACGCCTCCGCCTCGATCCTGTTTCCCTGGGTTCCGTTGGAACGGCAGCTCATGATCGAGGGGGAATGCCGGAAAATTTCGACCCTTCAGTCCCTCCGGTATTTTTCGAGCCGACCGCGCGGAAGTCGGTTGGGTGCCTGGGTGTCGGACCAGAGTTCGGTGATTTCGTCCCGGAAAGTTTTGGAGATGAAGTTGGACGAGATGAAACGCAAATTCGGGGACGGGGAGATCCCGCTGCCCGATTTTTGGGGAGGCTATCGGCTCGAGCCGCGCCGATTCGAATTCTGGCAGGGGCGTCCGAGTCGTCTTCATGATCGATTCGAATACGAACGTTCGCCCTCGGGCGACTGGCAGATCCGCCGGTTGAGTCCCTGATGGATCGACCGGTCCCTTTGTAAGAGGCCCGGGCCTCCCGACCGGACGATTCCTGTGAAAATCCGATAACCTGGCCAAAACCTGTTGCCCGAAAGGAAGCGGGGACTAGGCTTCGTTGCGTGTCAGAATCGGAAGTTCATATTCTCGTCATCAATTCCGGCAGTTCGTCCGTGAAGTATAAGCTGATCCGCCAGCCATCCGGGCGGGTGATCGCTTCCGGCAGCGTGGAAAGAATCGGAGAAGAGAGATCGACCGCCCGACAAGAGGGGGATCGGGGGACGATCTCCGAGGATCGGCGCAGTCCGGACCACGCGTCCGCCTTTGAAACGATGGCCGCGCTGCTCACGGATGCCGAGAAGGGCGTTTTCGACGATTTCGGGGAGGTGCACGCTTTCGGGCATCGGGTCGTTCACGGCGGGGAGACGTATTCGGAGGCGGTCGTAGTCGACGACGGAGTCATTGCCGGTATCGAAGAATGCTCGCCGCTGGCGCCGCTTCACAATCCGGCGAATCTTCTCGGCATCGAGGCGGCGCGGAAACTGGCCCCCGGCAAACCCCAGGTCGCGGTTTTCGACACGGCCTTCCACCAATCCATCCCGCCGGAGGCCTATCGCTACGCCATTCCGGACGAGCTTTACCGGGAGAAGGGGATTCGACGCTACGGGTTTCATGGAACCTCCTATCAGTATGTGGCGCGCCGTGCTCCGGAAATAGCCGGATACCCGCCGGGCACCGGTCGGTGGATCATCTGCCATCTCGGCAACGGGTGCTCCGTCGCGTGCGTCCGCGAAGGCCGTTGTGTGGATACCTCGATGGGAATGACTCCGTTGGAGGGCCTCGTCATGGGCTCGCGTTGCGGGGATCTCGACCCGGCGGTGTTGATCCGTCTGGCAGGGGAAGGGTGGTCCGCCGACGAGCTGGATCGTTTGCTGAATCGGGAGTCCGGCTTGCTGGGAATCTCGGGCCGTTCGAACGACATGCGGGAGTTGCAGGACCTGCGGGACCGGGGGGACGAGCGAGCCGCCCTGGCGATCGACGTTTTCTGCCACCGGGTCCGGAAGTATGTGGGCGCCTACCTCGGGATTCTCGGAGGCTGTGACGGTATCGTCTTTACGGGCGGAATCGGAGCCCATGGGGCGGAAATCCGGGAAAAGGTTTTGCGTGGAATGGAGGGCCTGGGAATCGTTCTCGGGCCGGAGAAAAACCGGGAAGCTTGCGGCGGGGAGGCCGAAATTTCCTCCCCCGAATCCCGCATCCGCGTTCTCGTCGTTCCGACGGACGAGGAAGGCGAAATCGCCCGGGAGACCTATCGGCTGACGAGACGTTGATGAGGGGGGATCCGGTTCCTTTTCGAATAGAGGTGCGCATCCTGCTGCTCCGTAATAAGTTAGAGAAAAATGGTCGAAAATCGGAATATTTCGGATAAAGGTCTTGCCTCTCTTGGGATTAGGAGCAGACTGTTCGCCGTGAAGATGGGAGCTTCGGTGAAAGAAATTCGCGGAAACACTCTTTTATTCGGGGTTTTGGTCTACTGCGCGCTTTTCGGCTTTTCCGGTTTTCTGGATGCCAGGGAATTTACCAGCAAGGACGGTCGGAAGATTGAAGCTGATATCGTGGATGTCCGCGAAAATTCCAGTGGAGTCCTGGTCGTTGAATTGCGTCGGAGTGATCGCAGGTATTTTACCATTCCCGTGGACCAATTTGCAGCAGCCGACCAACGGTTTTTGAGGGACTACCTGAAAGATAAGGAGAAGAGCCTTTCCCTGCTTCATCCGGACGACCGGATCGATTTGAACCTGAAGAAGAACCGGAAGGAGGCGTCGAAAGATGTGACTGCGTCGCATTACTGGGGAGGCCAGACTTCTGACGAGAAGCATCTTTATCGGCCGCAGGTGATCATCACGAACGATGAACTGACGAAGTCGATGACGGGCAATAAGATCCGCATTGTCGTGATTGCCAAGCATACGCGTGATGACGGCAAACTGCTGATTGCCAGCGCCTGCACCGAGAGCGTAGATATTCCGGCCAAGGGGTCCGTTACGGTCGAAGCCGACCCGTTTTTTCTCCGCGAATACGAGTACCGGAGTGGTTACTACTCGAACTATCATTACGAGTACGGCTACGAAATCGAGGATTACGTCATCGTCCTGATGAACAGCAAGGGGGAGGTCACCCACACCCGGGCTTCATCCAACGGCCTGTTGGAGCATCTGGATAAAGTCATGAGTTGCAAGGCAGGGGAGACCTACTCGAAGAATCTCGAATTCAAGAGTTCGGAGATCGTGGATTCCTCCTATTATTCGAAGGGGAGCCGGTAGCACCCTTCATCGACAGGCCCCGGGAAGATACCCGCAGGTGGTTCTCAGGAGGTCCTTCGAGCTTGCACGACAAGTTTGGATGGGAGTTGATGGTCGGCGGTTATGCCGGAAACGCTAAAGGGAACGATTGAGCGGATTGTTTTTTCCAATGAGGAAAAGCAGTTCCTGGTGGCCGAGTTTTCGCCGGAGAACGAAAAAGCGAAAACGACGGTGACCGGCGTTCTGCCCGGCGTCCAGTGCGGCGAATCCCTTTTGTTGAAAGGGGAGTGGGTGAGCCATCCCAGGCACGGGCGGCAGTTCCGGATCGAGAGTTTCGAATCCCGGCTGCCGTCCTCGGTCCACGGGATTCGCAAGTATCTGGGGAGCGGTCTGATTCCGGGAATCGGGAAAACCTATGCGGGCAAGATCGTGGAACATTTCGGTGTCGAGACGCTCGATATCATTTCCAATAAATCGTCGAGGTTGCGGGAGGTGCCCGGGATCGGCAAAGAGCGGGCCCGGAAGATCAAGAAGGGCTGGGACGAACAGCGCTCGTTTCGGGAGGTGATGATCTTTCTGCAGACCTACGGGGTCTCGGCCTCCAAGTGTCTCCGCCTGGTGAAGAGATACGGCGAATCCACCGAGAAGAAGCTGCGCACCAACCCGTATACCCTCGCCGACGAGATCGAGGGGATCGGATTCCGGACGGCGGATCAGATCGCGGTGAACCTGGGGCTTCCCAGCGACGGTCCGGCCCGCATCAACGCAGGATTGTCGTTCTGCCTGCAGGAGGCGGCCGACGACGGCCACACGGCGATGGCGCGGGGCGATCTGGTATCCCATGCAACGGAGATCCTGGGACTGCCGGGCGAAACGGTCGAGCCCGTGCTGGAACGGGCTCTCGAAGAGAGGACGATCCTTCCCCTGGAGGGAGGTACCTTGCTCCAGCGGCCGGATTTGGCCCGTGCCGAAGCGAGGATCGCGGAGGCCCTGACACGCCTCGCCTGCGCGCATTCCGCCTTGCCGGGCATTCATATCGACAAAGCGGTGGAGTGGGCGGCCGAACGCGCGGGGTTTTCCTTCGCTCCCGAGCAGGCGGAGGCCCTGGGAACGGCCCTTCGCGGCGCGGTGACCCTGCTGACCGGCGGTCCGGGCACCGGGAAGACCACGATTCTCAGCGCTTTGACGGCTATTCTTTCGGCGAAGAAGGTTAGAATCGCCCTGGCTTCGCCGACCGGCCGGGCGGCGCAGAGGATGAGCGAAGCGACCGGACTCGAGGCGAAGACCATTCACCGGCTCCTCGAATTCGAGCCGGGCGGCGGCTTCGTCCACCACGACAAGAAACCGTTGCCGTACGAATTCATCGTCGTCGATGAAACGAGCATGCTCGACGTGCGCCTCGCGGCCTCCCTTTTCGCGGCGGTTCGTCCGGGAGCGCATCTTCTGTTGGTGGGCGATGCGGATCAATTGCCCTCCGTCGGACCGGGCGATGTCTTGCGGAATTTGATCGAATGCGGACGTTTTCCGGTGGTCCGTCTCCAACAAGTGTTTCGCCAGCAGGGTGGAAGTCGGATCGTGGAGCTGGCGTACCGGGTTTTGGGAGGACGGACCTCCTTTCCGTATCCGGTGTCGGATACCCCGAACCGGCCTTTCGAGGGGGGGGATGCGCAGTTTCTCGATGCGCCGGATCCGGAGGCATGTCTCGACCGGATTCTCCGCCTGATGGACTACATCCCGAAAAGTATGCCGGGGATACGGCCGGTGCGCGACATTCAGGTGATCGTCCCACTGCACAAAGGTGTGATTGGAGTGTCCAATCTGAACCAGAAGCTCAAGGAGAAGTTGAACCCCCAGGCGTCCGCCGGGCCCTTTGCCGTGGGAGACAAGGTGATTCAAACGAGGAATAACTATGATTTGGGCGTGTTCAACGGCGATACCGGGATCGTGCGGGATCTGGACGCCCAGGAGGGAATGCTCGAGGTCGAATTTGTCGGAATGCGCGTGCGCTACCAGCGCTCCCAAACCAGCGATCTGGCTCTGGCCTACGCAATCACCGTTCACAAGAGCCAGGGAAGCGAGTATCCGGTGGTGGTCCTGCCGCTCCTCAAGCAGCACTTTCTCCTCCTGCGCCGCAATCTGGTTTATACCGCGATCACGCGGGGGAAGCGAGCGGTGTTTCTGGTGGGGGACCCGGATGCCTACTCCATGGCGGTGCGACAATCCGGGGATTCCAGGCGTCTGACCGACCT
>CAZBLJ010000013.1:21944-23577 GCA_964492605.1 uncultured Puniceicoccaceae bacterium | reverse complement strand
ATCCCGTTGGGATAAACGGGAAGGAAGGACTGCGGGGTCGAATGGCTCGGAGAGGTTCCGAATTCATCGCATAGACGTGACCTTCGTCACGCCTCTACAGAAATCGCATAGACGTGACCTTCGTCACGCCTCTACAGACATTGCCGGTAGACGTGACGTTCGTCGCGCCTCTACAAGCATTGTCGTCTCGTCCCTACACGACAGCGGATGCCCGGTTCGAACTTGATAAGCACGGTCTGCGTCCGGAGATTTCGAATGGAAACTCAAGACCTGGCCCGTTCTTTCTTCCTCTCGGCCAGA
The DNA here is from genome assembly GCA_964492605.1 of uncultured Puniceicoccaceae bacterium. Classification (GTDB taxonomy): domain Bacteria; phylum Verrucomicrobiota; class Verrucomicrobiia; order Opitutales; family Puniceicoccaceae; genus Puniceicoccus. The sequence goes on along the minus strand of CAZBLJ010000013.1, from coordinate 23,277 downwards.
GCCGCTTTAAACTCGCGCTCTTCCTCCATCTCGCGGAGTTCGGCTTCTAGCTGCTTCGGATCTTCGGGGTCGATGTAAACCTTCTTCCCAACGTTCATCACGAGGAACACGCCGATGCAGTTCAGGATAAAGCCGACCGAGAAAAACCCCGCACCGAAGGCCCAGGTCCTGTGGTGGTAGAGGCCAAAAGCATACTCCCCGTCCGGGAAATAGGCGACATCGAAGGTGTCATTGGGCATGGCGTAGGGCCTGCTACGGCTATCCACTCCCATGCGGAACTGGTGCGCCACGCCCTCCTTATCGACCACCTCCACAAAATGGCGGAAGGTCACCGTATGCGGTTGCTCTTCGATATCCTTGGCGAACCAGATGGTCTGGTCCTCCGTGCCCGGCTGCTCGCGCACGAGCCTGGTGACCCGCGCCTCTCCCGTCTCCCCGAATAGCAGGGCTCCCGCGGGGTCCCATAGAAACCAGATACCGACCCCCGTCAGCGCCAGGGTAAATACAAGATACACCACCTTGGGAATCAGCAGGCCGGGGATGAAGTAATCCCGCTCGCCGTCTTTGCCGAAATGGCGCCCGTCGAAGTTGTAGCGTTCTTCCCGTCCGTTCATCGGTTGTCATCCTCCTCCGCTCCATAGCGGTGAATCGTTCCACGCCGCTCCAGATACACCAGCATGAAGACGATCCCGATCCCGAAGACATCGGTCGCCATCTGGATGATCTGGCTCGAGAAGAAGTACTCGTATTCCCTTTTGGAATAGGAGCCCACGATCGCGTGGGAGGGAATCGTGATGTTCACCGGTCGGGCGCTAGCGACCTCAACCAGTTTGTCGAAGGACACCTCCATCAATCCCCGGTCCTCGACACCGTCAACGATCTCGTCCACGCGATCAGCGATCTCCGGTTTCTCGTCCGTCGCGTCGTTCTCCTCCGGCCTGATCGTATCGAGGCTCAGGAGGATGACCCCGTCCTCCATCGACGCCGTACCGTCCTTGAACGTCGCGTCGCCGCCCACGATCGCATCGGCGAGTGAGTCGATACCGCCTTCGACCTTCTTCGTCGCCGTCATGCGGATCGAAAACCTTTCCCGCTTCTCGGGGACCATCTCACCGTCGTCGTCCTTCACTTCGACGGTGATCGGTTCGGAGTTGATGGCATTGAGATCAAACGCACCCGATGCCCGGCCGAAAATCCCCCGCAGACTTTCCAGAACGGCTGCGCCGAAGTCATAGGCATCGGAGGGACTCATTCCCGCCTGGATGGCGGATTCGAACAAGTCCCTGAAGCGGGGATCGATGTTCGCTTGGTAGCGGATACCCGGATCGCCGGT
>CAZBLJ010000013.1:0-21844 GCA_964492605.1 uncultured Puniceicoccaceae bacterium | reverse complement strand
AGTCCCTGAAGCGGGGATCGATGTTCGCTTGGTAGCGGATACCCGGATCGCCGGTTCCATCAAGACTGACCCCTTCGACCTTCAGATCGGGGATGAACACCCCCGCCCGGTCCGCGTCGGGATCCGGAATCAGGAGAATCTCGGGGCCGGCCAGCTTTTCTGTCAGGATCTCGATGTCTTCCTCGGTAGGAGCTTCGATGGATCGGGCCACGATCAGCAATTCACCCTCCTCGGAAAGCGACGCATCGACCAACTGGTCACCGGCGCGGAATCGCATGCCGTCGAAGGCGGGTGCCACCTCCGCCCGCAACGCGTCCGCGTCGGCTTCAAGTTGGCTTTCAATTTCCTTGATACGGTCGCGCTTATCCTCAATCTCGGCAGCGAGTTCCTCCTTGCGTTCCTCGCTGGTGAGAATCGAGGTCTTTTTTCGTTCGAGGTTCGCGATATCGTTCTCGGTATCCTGTCGCTCCTTGATCAGATCGTGGGCCTCCTCCCTGTTACGGTGGATCCACCAGCGGGTCGATGTCTCCCCATCCACCCCGTATTGGTGCAGGGGCCGGAGAACGAGGTTTTCCATATCCACACCCGCGCTCTTCAGCCGCTCCACGACTTCGTCCTCCGACTTCTCATCCTGGAAGGTGGCCGACACGTTGAAACCTGCCTGCGGGAAAAACCAGATCGACCAGAGCATCAGCCACACCCCCATGAAGAGGGCCACCGCATTGCGGAAGGCGGTGTTGAAGATTCCGATACCGGCGATAGCCGATCCGAGACGGTTCCGGGCCACGTATTCGTACAGAAGCGGGTAACTGACCACCGCTTTAATCGAACCGAAGATGTTGGCGATGTTTCCAAAAGCGACGATCTCCCAGAAATCCGGACGGAAGTCGGGCTTGTTGTAAACGTAAACGGTGTAGATGATGTTGACCACCAGATTTCCCACGGTGGCCACCAGGAACATCTCGATCTTGCCGTATTTATCGGTCAGCCAGCCAGCCAGAAGTCCTAAAAGGATTGCGAAGGGCACTCCAATCGCAACATTATTGCCGAAAGTCTGTAAGCTGTAGCCCCACTGCTCGGTAAACAGGAGCGGCTGGAAGACCCCGAGGCTGAACCCGAACATGACGCTGGCGAAAAGCAGCAGATAGAGCGGAAACAGATCCTTGGCGAAGACGTCCTTGAAAATCGTCTTGCAGAAAAACCAGAAAACATTGTCCCCCGGCTGACGCCCGGAGGAAAGCCGCTTGCGCCCCGGAGGATAAACTTCCTTGATCCCTATGTACTCGAAGAGCGCCGTGCCGACGAGAAGGATTCCACCGAGCCAGAAAAGAAGAGTAGCCCCGCTGAATTCCTTGAGGAAGGAAAGCGGGCCGAGAAAGTACATGTCGTCGAACCGGCCCAGGAGGAGGAAGAAGAAGACCAGGTTCCCGAGGTCCATGAAGGACTTCTTGAATCCCGAGCTGATCCCCCGTTGCTTGGCGGGCACGATTTCCCAGATGATCGCCTGGGTGGGACCGCCCAGGTCCCCTACGATCCCGTAGAGCCAGCGAAGGGCGATCAGCACCCAAAGATTGGGGGCGAACGGCATGAAGAGCAAAACCGTTCCCTTGAGAAAGTCCGCCGTTGCGGCGAAGGGAATCCTTCGCCCGAATCGGGTCCAGATACGGTCGCTCACCCAAACGATGATCGGGCCGCCCAGAAGGGTCACATAGACCTCGATGCTGATCAACCCCATGATCGCCGCCGGGTTGTCGATGAACTTCTTGATCAGGTAGAGGAACGGCGCATTGACGACGATGCTGCCGTACACGGTAAGGATCAGAATCAGCTGCGCATAGAAGGCCCAAATCAGGGGGACCTTCGTTTTGCGGGTAATCATCATGGCTTTTGCAAGGGCGGTGGAACAGAAAAAATCATTTTAAGTGGGAGAACTCCACGTCCGCTTCGAAGGCGACAAGTGATTCCCGCTCGTTTCTAGAGGAATTGCTGTATTGTTTTTTCGAGGTCAACCCTAAGTTTTCAAGAGGTGGAAAAAATCCGCCCCATGGGAGGCGACACAGGCGGAATCACATCGGTTCCGCCAGGCAACATCTTCAGGCTATTCCGCTTGCATGACATTTCTGTCGACTTTTTCCCTGATGCCATTGAACTTTTCACCATCGATTTCGATCCACTTTCAATCCTTCCGCGGCATCTTCGCGACTCCTTCCATTCGAACGGTCGAGAGTTGGGGTCTCCCCATTCCGGCGGGTGGGTCACCTGTGTTTTCCGCCGATGGAGCCGGGAGGAAAGCGGACACCCCGACCACGAACTCCTGCTGCCCATGGAGTTCAGCGGAACGGCGCGAAACGCCCGCTCGGTCTACGCGGTGACTCTGGTGCTGGAAGGAACGGTCCGCGTATTGCTGCCGGACCGGAATCCGACCGAAGCCAGGCCCGGCGATCTGATCCGATTCCACGCGAACCAGGCGATCATTCCCATACAAGGTCAAGCGGGCGCTCTCGAATGCTCGTTGGGAATCGAAGGCGCGACCGCCAAACGGCTGGAACAATGCGGCCTCATCCACCTGGAGGATCGGATCGACCGCCGTCCTCTGGCCACCGCGACCCTCCTCGACTACTATGAGATGTTCGGTATTCTCTGCGACCCCCGTATTTCACCCCCCGCCGTTCTCCGGCGCACTCTCGCATTCTTCGACGGCATCGAGTCGCCCTATTTTGACGAGACGAGTGCAGGAGACTGGTTTCGACGCGCCTGCCTGTTGCTCCAGATTCGCGTTGAGCCCGGTTTCACCATGAGGGAAGCGGCGGCGGCTTGCGGCGTGGACTACCGACGCTTCCGTCTGGGCTTCCGCGAAAAAACCGGTCTCCCGCCCAATGCCTATCAACTTGAGGCACGCATGCGCCGCGCCCGCCGCCTCCTCGCCAACCACTCCGTTAAGGAAACCGCAGCCCTTCTCGGCTACGACGACCCATTCCTCTTCTCCCGCCAGTTCAAGCGCTTCCACAAGGTCCCGCCTTCGGCTCTCCGCGGGCGGAGTTGATCGACCGGATACGTCATGCTTCCCCTTTTTCCCAAGCAGTCGTTTTCACTACATTCTTCTTCTTGCCTCGTTCCGGTTCGGTTCTCCATCCTTTCTTCAGATTTCCCCTATCGAAAGCCTTTCCCCGATCACCCGAACCATCCAGATCCTGCATATGAGCCAGACACCGTCCTACGATTTTGAAAAATACGGATTCTTCGACGAAGCCCGCGGCTGCTTCGTCCTCACGGCGGAGCCCCCGCGAAAGTGGTGGAACCTCCACTGCACCGCAATCCATCAGGACGGCCCCGAGATGTACGCCGAGGTCGCCCACATCAACGACGGGCCGACCTGGATCCGCGATGCCGACGGCACCACCGTCAACCTCGTCGGCTACGATCAGAAATACCATTACGTGCGTGATGACGAGACAAACGAGGTCTTTTGCCCGGCCGGGCAGCCCGCCCCGCTCGATGTCCGCGAGCGGGTGATCGAGTTTCACCGCGAGAAAACCCTCATGCGCTCCGAGTGCATCGGCTTACGGGCCACCCAGCGGGTTTTCGTCCCCCGGCACCTCCCGGTCGAATGCACCACGGTAACTCTCGAGAACCTCACCGACCGTCCCCGGATGGTCTCGGTTTTCAGCTATGCACTCTTCCAGTTGACCGGCAAAGACAAGGAGGGGCAGGGAGTCGGGAAATCGAACTTCTCGGAAGTCCTGCCCGAGATCGGCGGGGTCTTCGTCACCAACCGCGACTGCAATGTCCCCACCGACCGTTTCAAGGGGTATCTCGTCGCCCTCGAAAATTTCCACAACGGCAACGGTTATCGCGATCACTTCACCCGTGCGGACTATTCCGTCAGTGCCCCGAAGATCCTCTGGGGCTGGGACTGCGACGGCCGCCCCGGCTCGGGCCCGGATTGCGCCGGAATCGTCCAGGTCAAACTGGAAATCCCCGCCCGCGGGACCGTCCGAGCCGATTTCGTGCTCGGTCAAGCTGCAGATCCGAAGGAAGTGGCTGCCCTCCGCTCAGACCTCTCCCCCGACGTGCTCGACGCCTGGTGCGAGGAGGCCCGGCAAGTCGAGGCCGAACGTGCTGCGGCTTTCCGGATCGATGTCGGACATCCGCTTTACAACGGGCTCTTCAACATCTTCCTCAAAAAGCAGCTCTACAACTACCTGATCAACAAGAGCGGCTTCCGCGACAACCTCCAGGTCGACATGGCCCTGGCGATGGCCGATCCCGCCGCCGCCGAAGCCAATTTCGTCCGCGCCCTCGCCAGCCAGTACGCGGACGGCTCCGTTCCCCACGGTTTCCGCCCCCTCAACCGTCTCCAGTATTCGGACAAACCCGCCTGGATCCTCCAGGTGCTACCCTCTCTCGTAAAGGAATCGGGGAACTACGGTCTTCTCGACGTCGAGGTTCCCTTTTTCGAGAGCGAGGAGATTGGAACGGTCCGCGATCACGCCTTCCGCGCCCTCCGCTATCTGGCGGGTGACACCGGCAAGCACGGGCTGTGCCGACAACACCACGCAGACTGGAACGACGGCCTCGAGGCGACCGCTGAATCGGGCGAGCGGGAGAGCGTTTTCGTAACCCAGCAGCTCTGCCTCGGCGCCCGCGAGATGGCCGAACTCTGCGACCGCGTCGGTGATGCCGACGGGGCCGCCGAGGCTCGAACGGTGTACAAGGATTTCAAAGACCGCCTCAATACCACCGCCTGGGACGGCGAATGGTACGTCAGGACCATTTGCGAGGACGGCTACCGGATCGGCTCCAGGGATGCCGATTACGGAAAAATCTACCTCAACCCCCAATCGTGGGCCGTGCTCTCCGGGGTGGCCGAGGAGCGGCGCGCCCTCGACGTGATGACGCAAATCGACGAACAGCTCGAAGATGATATCGGCTATCGGATCTGCAAGCCTCCCTATGCCGAATACGATCCGCGGGTGGGGCGCATGTCCCGCACCATACCGGGGTCGAACGAGAACGGCGGTTGCTACAACCACGCGGCTGGCTTCAAGGGCGTCGCCGACTGCCTCCTGGGGCGGGCCGAGCAGGCCTGGCGCGCTTTCACCAAAGTCACCCCGGACAGTCCGGAAAATCCGGTAAGCCGGTCGGGGGCGGAACCCTTCAGTTACGTCAACAGCTACAGCTCCGTACCGCAAATCTACGGACAGAGCGGATACGCCTGGCGGACCGGCACCAGTGGATGGTTTTGCCAGCTGATGGTCGAATACATCCTCGGTGCCCGGCGCAGCTACGACGGGCTCCTCATCGACCCCTGCCTGCCCAAGTGCCTGCCTGAGGCCAACCTCACCCGTAAGTTCCGCGGCGCGACGTACCACATCCACATCAGAAACCGCCCCGAAGGCGGCAAAGGGCCGAAATCCATCCACCTTGACGGCCGCCCTCTCGAAGGCCCGATCCTCCCCCCCGCCAGCGAGGGCGAATTCCGAGTCGAGGTTCAGATGTAGGTCCCGGTCCCGGATTCCGGAAGGGGCGAACCCCGGGGCACCCAGCCGTCGGTTTTCAAAGGCCACCAACTTCCTCCCCCTTTGATGTCAAAGCACCCTACATTTGTTCGATTGCGGCGATTTTCGGTTGCTACGCCGACGAAAGGATGGATCTTTCCCAAACCTTCGATCCTTTTCTCTTACCCGTGAACCATGAGTAACCCGCAGAAAAACCCCGGCCTCAGCTGGCGGAGTGTCGGACTGGGCCTGTGCGGGCTGTGTTTCTGCGGCTGGATCGTTTCCACGGCTACCGGTCCCCTCGGTTGGCAGCGGGCGGCCGGCGCGGGTGCCCTGGCGATGGGCGCGCTCTCCTTTCTCGGACTGGTTTTGCTGGGGGACGCGCTTTCAAAAAGACTGTGCAGATTCCCTCTTCTGAGCAAATCCGAGTTGCTTTGCCTGGTTTATCTCCTCCTCGCGGGCGCACCGTTTATGGGTCTCGGATTTTGGGTTCCGGCGATCCAGACCGCCGGCGGCCCCGAAAAACGAGCCGCATGGACGGTTTTCGACCTGTTTCCCGACCATTTCCGCGCGATCGGCCCCAATCTCGTCGGCCCCGAGCGAATGGATCTCGCGAAACGGGCGGACGTCCGGGACGGAGAATTGGTTACGGATGGCGAAGGGGATCGTCAGGTTCTCGAGCTGAGGGCAGAGGGTGCGGAAGGTGCGTGGGTCCGCCTTCCTCTCGACCTGGTGGAAGACGGCTTGTATCACAACGCCAGGTACCTGTTTACCGCGCGATTCCGTTTCGAGGGGGACTCCGGAACCGTGTGGTCCGCCAGGCTGGTACCGGCAAACGGCCCGGGCAGCCCAATCGAACTCGCACGCGGACGCGGCCCGTCCGAACCTTCGCAATCCGATTTGGAAGGCTTCACCCGCGACGGAAACTTCGGCTTTGGCTTACCCTCCGGCGCGGACGAACGGGTTTTTCTCGAGATCCGCACGGACGGACCGGGTATGCTCGAGATGACCGATCCGCAGCTCACCGAGGTGACGGCGATCACCCAGTTTTTCGAGGGACGGCCCCTGGTTGGCGAGAGCGAATACAACGCCCTCCCCGAGAACAGCCGCGCCGGGGTGGCCGTCCGCCCCGATGATCTTTTCAGTTTCGCCGGTCTCAAATACCTGCTCGGAGGCCGTATCCCCTGGGAGTTCTGGACGCGCCCGATTACCGCCTGGCTGATCTTCCATCTGCTTCTTTTCGGAGGCACCTTCGCCATCGCCATCATTATGCGGCGTCAATGGCTCGACCGGGAACGCTTCCCCATGCCGCTGACCTACCCCGTCGTCGATCTCATCGGTCGCCCGGAAACGCCCCGTCGCATGGTCCCGGCCGTGTTCCGCAACGGATTGTTCCGGGTCGGATTCGGTATCGGGGCTCTCTATGCGCTCGCCGCCATCGCCTTCGCCTTCAATCCCGGCCTACCCAATCCACAGCCCACCATCGCAATGCATTCCTACTTTACGGGCGATTGGGGTGACACCTGGAAATTCGCCTTTGAGATCATCCCGTTGGTTTTCGCGATCGGGCTGTTGCTGGACCTGAATATCACTCTCAGCGTCGTCATCGGGTTTTTCCTCTTCCGCCTCCAGCATTGGATCGGCGCACAGACCGGATGGGCCGCCGACTCCAGATTTCCCTATGAATCGCAGCAATTCGGCGGGGCCGTCCTCGCCTACGGACTGACCCTGCTTTACTTCGCCCGCCGCCACATCGTCAACTCCATGAAGGTCGCGGTGCGTGGAGAGAGGCGAACCCATCGTCTCGAGACGGCGGAAGCAAACGATCCTTCGGAGGACGATACCGGAGACGACCGTCCCTTCGGATACCGGTTCGGCTACGGTCTTCTCCTGGTTTCCGCCTTTGGCTTTCTGGCCTGGGCCGGATGGCTGGGCCTCGGCTGGGTTGGAGCGCTCGTCATCTTCGCCATCCTGCTTCTCCTCGCCTTCGTCCTCATGCGGGTGCGGGCCGAATGCGGCCTACCCTTTGCAATCATTGGCTCGCCGACGAGCGCATTGGTGCTTGTGCCCGTAGCGGGCGGCCTGGGCTTTCTGGGAGCCGAAGCTTTCGGTATGAACCACATCCTCGGCGGTGCCGTGTTCGGCACGACGATTCTGGTGGTGGCCGGCTTGCAAGTGGAGTTCCTCGAACTGGCCCGCCGCTATGGTCTGCGGCGCTGGCATGTTCCCGCGACGCTGATTCTGGCCATCGTCGGAGGTGTCGTCATCGGAGGCTGGTTTTTCCTCTCGGCGCACTATTCGGTCGGCTCGGACAACGTCCAACACGCCACCCAATACGACATCCGTCCGGCCAAGATCAACGACATGGCCCAGCCCCTCGCCACCGCCCGGAGGATCGCCGCCGGAGAGGACGCATCGACCGCAGGGGATGCCGCCGGAACCGCTTTCTTTTTCTCCGGGGGCGTCATGGCCGCGCTGACCGCGCTTCGGCAGTTGTTCGCCGGTTTCTGGTTCCACCCCGTCGGCTTCCTCCTCGGACCTTACATGGCCCCTCTATGGGGCGGTCTTCTGCTCGCCTGGCTGGTTCGCTTGCTGGTGGTCAAGCTCGGGGGTGCCGCAACCGTGCGCGAGAAACTCCGGCCCTTCGCCGTCGGCATCATCGTCGCTCTCGCCTTGTTCTATACGATCGGATTCGCGGCCAATCTTTACGTCGCCCATACCAGCCCGGGCCAGGATCTTTTCTTCTGGAGGATGTCTCCCAATCGTTGATTCCCTCTCCGTCCAGCGTTTGCCGTGAAATTTGAATGCCCATCCAGACCGCCCGCCGACAAGACCGCCGGTAGCATCCCCTCGGTTGCTCTGGTGTCCCTCGTCGGCGTGGTTGGCGCGTTCGCCCTGATGCTGGCCTTTCTCGTATATTTCCAACCGCAACCCCTGTTTACCGCCGCGGACGAGATCCGCGAGGGTGTGCCGGACACCCTCATGGAAGCGGTCGATCCAGAACAGGTCGGTGCCTGGCAGGAGCGGATTCTCGAGCGCGGTTCGCGCCTGGCCGGCCAGCCCGCCGCCGTTTGGACCGCCGGGCAGATCGCCTCGGCCTTTGAAGAGGCCGGCCTTGACACCCACGTGATCGATGCCCCCGCCGTCGTTCCGGTCACCGAAACCGCCCGGCTATCCGCCGTGGAGGGTTCCATGGAATCTTCACCCGTTCGCCTGGAGCCCTTCGCCCCCAACTACATGCAGCCGGGCAACACTCCCGAAGGCGGGATCGAGGGGGAACTGGTCGTCCTGACGCCCGAAGTCCTTCGCGAGCGAACCGACTTTGCCGGAGTCATCGGCCTGATCGACGCCCGGGAGGGGCGATACGATTCCCGCATGGCCTTCGACTGGAGGCTGTACGCGCGGCTTGGAATCGAGGCCCTGCTGGTCTCCCATCCCGATGGCTGGGAAGCGATCGACTGGCCGAAAGTCGCCGAACGATACGGCGGTATGGTTTCGAGCGTCCCGGTCAATTTCGTCCGCCTCGCCGCCTCGCCGGACGTATTCCGGTTCGTGGGGCAACGGGTGAAGCTGGAGGTCAATACCTTCTGGCGGGAGGTATCCGCACCCACCGTGGTGGGAATCGCCCGCGCCCGATCGCCCGAGGTGCGGGACCAGGCACGCGAGGCGGTCTTTGTCAGTGCCTACTACGACGCCACCGGAATTCTTCCCGGTCAGGCGCCCGGCCCCGCCGAAGCTCTCGAAACCGGCTATCTCATCCAGTTGGCCCGGGGTCTGGGCGGGCTCCAGGACAATCTCCGCCGGGATATCGTCCTGGTCGCAGCCAGCGGCCAATACGTCGGCGGCGTGGGCCTGGACGAAGTGGTCCGTCTCGTGCGTTCCCGCCCGACCGACGCCTCCCTCGTCGGAACCCCGGGTCCGGCCAACGCCGAAGCCGAGGCGGCCGGGCGTGCTCCCCACAGAGTCGCGCCTTTGTTGAAGGAAAGAGAAGAGAACGCCGCAAAACTGAATCTGGTCGAAACCTTGCTCCCTATTGCGGGCAATCCCGAATTCCTGACCTCGGGCGAAGAAACCAGGCGGCTCCTGGCCGGACTCGACTCGAAGGCTCGCACCTTCCTCGAAGAGCAGCTCGAATACGTCATGAAGACCCGGAGCTTCGAACTATCCGAGGAGATGCGGCAAGCCAAGCTGACCGTCGAACGAATGGAGCGCGTCAACCCGGAGGATCCTGCGTTCAAGGAGTATCTCTCCCGCCTCGAAATCTTCAACGAAGTCAACGCCGCCGCAGGCCTCCCCCCGGACTCTCTCGCCGAACGCGCGGCCGACATTGTCACCGGGTACGACGTTCCGGAACGCTTTCGCAACCGCCTGGAACGGTTGAGGGAATACCATTCTTACCGGATCGACCAACTCGACCGCCGACTCTCCCTCGCACGGGTTTTCCAGGAATACAAGTCCATTGTCGGGATCGGCCTGATGTTCGCCCCGGGAGAGTCCGGCGAACGCCTGCTTCTGGCCTCCACGAGGCCCACGGATTTCGCTCTCAAGGACAAAACCAAGCTCCTTTCGGATGCCGCCGATCGGACGGAAAGGAGCGGCCTGTCTATCGCGACCCCGCAACGCAATTCGAGGAATCAGCTCGCCGGATACCTCGGCGACACGGTTTTCCGGTATGGCCCGGAATGGTGGACGGACAAGGGTTACGAAGGCCTTCATCTGGTGAATATGGATCGCCCGGAGGAGATGCGCTCCCGCAGCCTTCCCTGGATCACGGATCACATGACCCTCGTCAACTCGCTGGCCGACACCTTCCGCACGACCACCGATTTCATCTACCACCTGGGCCTCGGTGATGGCGCAATCACGACAAACCCCTTGTTTACCTGGATTCACCAAAGCTTCGCCGGGCGCGTCATGGCCTCGGGCATCGGCCAGTCCATCCTCCCCGATTATCCTTTGGCCGGGGCTCTGGTGGGAGGACGCCCGAGGGAGCGGGCCGCCGCTTTCTCGATGCCCGGTTTCTATTCTGGACCTTTTCTTTTGACCGATCCCTACGGTCATTTCAAACGGGAGGACGTTGCCGCCGACTTCCCGCATTGGTGGGGTTACTACGGTCGTGGCGGACACGACCTCGTCGCCGTCGGCTTCGACGAATCCGGGATCATCCGCCACATCAAGGACGAGGGCGAAAGCAGCCAGAGGCTTTTCAAATCGATCGGCCTGCGGGAGAGGGAAGCCCTCGAGAACATGACCATCGTGACCTTTCCGGCGCGCCCGGTGGCCCTGCTCGACCTCAACAATCCGCAGACCATGGCCGACTACGAAGGCGTCAGTTTCGTGAGTTCGGAGGGCCGCACCGAATTCGACCAGCGCCTGGAGTTCTCCGGGTTGGGTATCGAACAGATCTTTCTGCCCGAGGACCGACGATTCTACGCGCTCCTTCAGGCGGGCGCTCCCGACAACGAGAATGTCCGCCAAACACGCGCCTTCCTCCTCAACACCGAAAATACTCCGCCCGAGCAGCTCAACCGGGAGATCGCCGGGCGCGGCTACCTCGTTGCCGACCATCCCATTCTCGACCGCATTCCCTTTCGCTCCGCAGACGGAATGCTCCACGTCAACGGCTGGCGGCTCGACTTGCAGAACCGCTTCAATATGGCCGACGAGCGGCTCAACCTCTACCACGAGCGAGCAGAAAACCTGCTGGCCACCGCGGAGGAGCCCGACGCCCCCTTCCTCGATCGGGACGAAGAAGCCCGGGGAAGCGTCGTCTATTCCACCCTCAACCACCCCGTTCTGCGACAATCGATCGAAGAGGCGGTCTGGGGCATTATCTGGTACCTCTTCCTGATGGTGCCTTTCATTTTCTTCTTTGAGAAACTGATCTTTTGCTTCTCGGATGCGCGCAAACAGATTCTAGCCCAAATGGGCATTTTTCTGGTTTGTTTCGCGATCCTGCGCCTGCTCCATCCGGCGTTCGAAATGGTCCGATCCTCCCTGATGATCCTCCTTGGGTTTATCATTATCTTGATTTCCGTGGGGATCACCCTGCTCTTTTCCAGCAAGTTCAAGGAGAACCTGGAGGAGCTTCGGAAAAAGGCGGGGCGGGTAACTTCCGCCGAGGTCAACAAATTCGGGGTCATGGGTTCGGCTTTCATGCTGGGTCTCAACAATATGCACCGCCGCAAGGTGCGGACGGGGCTGACCTGCGCCACTCTGGTCCTGCTGACCTTCGTGATGATCTCCTTCACCTCCGTTAGTTCCGACCTGGCCGACGAGCGGGTGGCTCTCGGCAAGGCCGACTACCAGGGCATGCTGGTGCGCAATGACAATTTCGAACCGCTCAGCCGCGACGAGGTCCTTGCCTTTCAGAACAAATACGGCGAAGATTACGAGGTCGCCCGGCGGGCTATGCTTACGGGAACGACCGTGGAGAACCAGCCGATGACGCCGGAGATGCGTCTGGTCCGGGAGGACGCTGCCGACACCCCCGGTTCCGATACGCGGGACTCGATCCTCCGTGAAACGTCCGCCCACGCATACCTCAAATTCGATCCCATCGAACCCTTGCGCGATCAGATCGCGCTTTGGCCCGGCTCGCGATGGTTTTCATCGGAGGACCTTTCTTCCGGGATCGTTCCGATTCTCATTTCGGAAACGGCGGCCAATGCTCTCGCCATCGACCCGAGCGACCTCGCGGAGGCAGGTGCACCCGTTACGATCGGAGGTGCGACGTTCTCGGTGATCGGGGTCTTCGAAAGCGAGAGCCTGGAAAACCTTCGCGACCTGAACGGGCAGGATCTCCTCCCCTACGATTTCGAACGCGTCTCCGATGCGGTAACCGATGCAACGGGTGTCAGCAGCGTTCGACTGGTCGACGAGAGCGAAGTGCGGGTGCCGGCGTCGGACACCATCCTTCTCCCCTACCGCACCACGAGCCTTTCGCCCCCCAACTCGGAAGAGATTATTTCCAGCGTGGCCGTCTCCATGCCGGGGGTCCCCTACGGCGAAGCCAGCCGGGTGATCGACGCATTCCTCACCCAGCTCGGCGAGCCGGTGTATTACGGCCTGGACGGAGTTGCCTACCGGGGCCTCCAAACCCGCAAGACCACGATGGCCGGGCTGGTCGATCTCATCATCCCCCTGCTGATCGCCGGTCTGACCGTTTTGAACACCATGCGCGGGTCCGTGTACGAACGGCGCGACGAGATCTATGTCTACAATGCCGTCGGAATCGCCCCCCGCTATGTCTTTTTCATGTTCATCGCCGAGGCCTTCGTCTATGCGGTGGTCGGGTCGGTCCTCGGCTACATTCTCAGCCAGGGCGTCGGTCGTATCCTCACCGAAATCGGCCTGACCGGCGGTCTGAATATGACCTACACCTCCATGGCGACGATCTACGCGTCATGGACGCTCATGGCCGCCGTTTTCATTTCCACCTTCTTCCCGGCCCGCCAGGCGATGAGAATCGCCGCACCCAGCGAAGACAGCGGTTGGTCATTGCCCGAACCCCAGGGCGACCGCCTTTCCTTCGACCTCCCCTTCAATTTCATGCACCGGGATCGGTTTGCGATCGTCTCCTTTTTCGCGCGCTACCTGCGCGACCACGGGGAAGGCGGTATCGGGCGCTTTTTCGCTGCGGAACCAGTCCCACTCCTCGAACCCGCTCCGGACGATCCGGGACATCTCATTCCGGGTATCTCCTCGACGATCTGGCTCAAGCCCTATGACCTCGGCGTGTCGCAGGAACTGCGGATCATCCTGCCGATCGACGACGAAACCGGTTTGTTCAAAGCGCGGGTTGAAATCCAGCGACTCTCCGGCACGAGGGAGGCATGGCTCCGCCTCAACCAGGGCTTCGTTCTCCAGATCCGCCGCCAGTTCCTGCACTGGCGCGCGGTCGACGAAAAGGACCGCCAGGATATGTTCGAGGAAACCCGCGAGCTGTTGCTCAAGAACCTGCCCCGCCCGGTCGAACGGGAGCCCCTCACCGTCTAATGCCCTCTCCGATGAAGATCTATTGCCACATACCGGTGCTTCCCCTTTCTCGATGGCCCGACCCGATTGAATCAAATCCATGAAAAACCGCCGAGTAGACCAGGAATACGAGGATTTCCGGACCCTCCTTCCGACCCCGACCGAATTCAAGAGCGGATTCGGGTGGTCCACGATCGCCGGACTGATCTTCTGCGGGCTGGTCATGATCCCGGGGTCGATCTACCTGGGCCTGATGACGGGCGGCCAGCTCGGTCCCGCCGCCGCCTGGGTTACCGTGATTCTCTTCATGGAAATTTCACGGCGGGCGATGAAGCCGCTCAACCAGCAGGAACTGGTCATCCTCCTCCACGCCGCCCACGTCATGATGGTCGGCAGCCTGCTCTTCCCCGGCGGCCCCCTCGCCCAGCTGGTCTTCCGCGCCTATTTGGTCGGCAGCGATGCCGTTCGGGATGCCGGGCTCCTCGGTGCGTTCCCGGGCTGGTTCGCTCCCGCCCACGACAGCGAGGCCATCCTCTCCCGCGATCTGTTCCACGGCGATTGGTTCATCCCCATCCTGCTGATGCTCTTCACCCTGACCGTGGGTCTCACGAAACGTTACTCCCTCGGTTATCTGTTCTTCCGCGTAACCAGCGACGTGGAAGGTCTGCCCTTCCCGCTGGCCCCGGTCCAGGCCCAGGGGGCTATGGCTCTTGCCGAGAGCGAGGAATCGTCCGTCAACGAAGATCTCGCCAACAACGTCGAGACGGCGGAAGAGCATCGCCCGGCGGACGACCTGAAGGGCAAGCGATGGCGCATCTTCTCTCTCGGCGCCTACATCGGCATCGCTTTCGGCATCGTCCAGATCGGTGTGCCCGCCATCACATCGCTCTTCCTCGCCAAGCCCGTTTTCCTGCTGCCGCAACCGTTCTGGGATACCACCACCCTGACCGAAGGCTTCCTTCCCGCCGCGCCGACCGGAATTGCGCTCGACGCAGGGATCTTCCTCACCGGCATGGTCCTTCCTTTTTGGGCCGTCTTCGGCACCTTCCTCGCCGTCGTCCTGACTACCATCCTGAACCCGATCCTGCAGATCCTCGACTACATGCCGACCTGGCAGCCCGGGATGGACACGGTCAATACCATGTTCTCGGTGGAGGTCGATTTCTGGCTCAGCTTCAAGATCGGCGCCGCTTTCGGGATTGCCGTGGTTTCGGTTTTCTCCACCGTCCGCGCCCTCCGCAAAGCCTCCCGCGAACGCAGGGTGAGCAAGGACAAGCACGTCAAGAAAATGTGGGACCCCCCTGTCAAGGGGCGGGGCGATTACCCTCTGTGGATTGCCATCGCCGTTTATGCTCTTTCCGCGTTCGCTCTCATCCTCGTGGCTTTGGTTTTGATTCCGTTCAGCATCACCATCGCGGTCTTTCTTTTCATTTTCGCCTTCATTTACAACCCGCTGATTTCCTACATCAACGCCCGTCTTCTCGGTATCGCCGGTCAGACCGTCGACATCCCCTACACGAAAGAGATGGCTTTTATGTTCTCCGGCGCGGAGGGGATCGAGATCTGGCTCGCACCTATCCCGCTCGAGAATTACGGACATCAGACCCAAGCCTTCCGCGTCAGCGAGCTGACCGGCGTCTCCTTCTGGTCGCTGGTCAAGACGGACGTGGTGGCTCTTCCCCTCCTCTTCATTCTCTCCCTGGTGTTCTGGGCCTTTATCTGGAAAAGCGATCCGGTCCCGGGTCCCCTCTTTCCCAATGCACAGGTGCGTTGGGATTTGGCGGCCAAACAACAAGTGCTGGTCATGTCCTCCACCGTCGATGCCAACAAGAGCTGGACCGACACCCAGCTGGGGCAAGCCATCAAACCCGAGATCATCGGAGGCGGATTCGTCGGCATCACCGGGCTCTTCGCCCTCCTTTCCTGGGCCGGGATGCCCGTCATGATGGTATACGGACTCGTTCGGGGATTCGGGGAGTTTCCCCATCTCCTCATCACCGAGATGCTCGGGGCCGTCGTCGCCCGCTTTTATTTCAAGAAAAAGTACGGGACGAAGAATTTTATTAAAGTCATCCCCATCGTTCTCGCCGGGTACATGACCGGGGTCGGCTTGCTCGGGATGGCCGCCGTCGCTACCAGTATGATCAAGAGTGCCGTCAGCGGCTCCCCGTTCTAGGTTCGAACTCTCACCCTTCATCCGTATTTCCACAAAATGGACGCCATTCCCAGACAGACGAAGCTCCCCCTCAAAGTAGCGTTTGAGATCGTCATGCAGGGCATTCGTATCCGACTCGGGCGGGCGCTCGTGACCGTCTCCGGTGTGGTCCTGGGGGTGGCATTCCTGATGTCGATTCTCGCCGGGATCCTTCTCAAAGAGGGGGTCTCGGAGGAGGACGCCCTACGCATGGAAATCGAGCGAATGACGAATTTCCTCGAAGCCGAGAGCGGCGTTGTCGAAGGCAAGTCCTTCGGTTTGCTGGTTCTCGGTGAACCCTCCGAGGTCGAGAGGCGGTTTGTCCGGGCTCTCGACCGGGCTGGCGTCTCGGAGATCCGAGCCTTCGATCCGAAAGCCTTTTTCGATCCGAGCCAGTTACGAATGCTCAGGGAAGCCGGGATCGGCGAGGTCGCCGAAGGAACCAGCGGCGTTCTCCTGGTGGGCGAAACCGCGGACGGCCGCTTGACCCTGCCCGACGGAATCCTGCCGTCCGAACTGCTGGCCGATGCCCGCCAAAAACTGATCGCCGCAACCAATCCCGCCATTCCCCTACCCGAGGTTCCCGGCATTACGTCGACCCGCCTCAGCCGCGAGTTGAAGCAAGCGGAAATCGAGGCCCGCGAGGCGCAAGCGCGCCGCGACCGCTTCCGGGACATCTGGATCATCGTGATCTCGCTGCTCGTGACCGTGATCGGGATCGCCAACGCCATGCTCATGAGCGTCACCGAACGATTCCGCGAGATCGGGACCATGAAATGTCTCGGTGCGCTTTCCGGCTTCGTGCGGCAGATGTTCCTCATCGAATCCGCCATCATGGGTCTGGCCGGAGGCGTCGCGGGCGCGATCGGCGGGATTCTCTTCTCCATCCTCGCCTATCTCTTCACCTACGGGCCGACCCTCGTCTTCGCGGGCGTTTCCTCCAACTTTGCCGGACTGATCGGGTTCGGATTCACCTCCGTCGCCGTCGGAATGGTGCTCTCGATGGTCGCCGCCCTCTATCCCGCCAATGTCGCCTCCAAAATGATTCCCGCCGTCGCTCTTCGCAGCAATGTCTGACAACCCTCCAGCCAATCCCGACGCGGTCTCCCGCGACCCGCAAGCCGCCCCGGCCGCGGAATTCGAGGCGATCGTGCCCAATCGGGTCGAACCGGGCGCGCCGATCACCGCGGAGATCATCGACGCCATCCTCGCCGACCCTGCCAAAGAACCGAAGGAACGCGTCATCAACGCCGTCGACGTACGCAAGATCTATCGGCAGGGCACGCAGGAGACCCACGCCCTCCGGGGTGCCACCCTCGACATCTTCAAGAACGAATACCTTTCCATCATGGGGCCTTCGGGTTCCGGAAAATCCACCCTCTTCAACATGATCGGCGCCCTTGGCAAGCCGACGACGGGCAAGGTTTACATCGACCAGGTCAACATCGCCCACCTCGACCAGGACGAGCTGGCATGGCTGCGCTGCCGCAAGGTGGGCTACATTTTCCAGTCCTACAATCTGATTCAGGTGATGACCTGCCTCGAAAACGTCACCCTGCCCATGGCCTTCGCCGGACTGGAGGCGGAGGCCGCCCGCGAACGGGGCGTCAAGATTCTCAAACAGGTTGGTCTGGGCCACCGCGTTCTTCACAAGCCCGCCGAACTCTCCGGCGGCCAGCAACAACGGGTCGCCATCGCCCGCGCTCTCGCCAACGAGCCGGAAATCGTCCTCGCCGACGAGCCCACCGCCAACCTCGACCAGGCCACCGGGCAGGAGATGATCGATCTGCTCACCCGTCTCAAGGAGGATCTCGGCGTGACGATCATCTCCGCCACCCACGATCTCAAGATGCTTCAGCGATCCGACCGCATCCTCTGGATCGACGACGGGCGCATCACGAAGGCCGCCCGCCCCGAAGAGATCGACTTCTCCACCAGGGAGTTCGACCACTAGATCCATCATGTTCAACTTCTTCCGACGCCGCAAGAACAGGCCCGTTCCGCATCCCCGCGAGGTCACGGGAGAGGCACTTCGTGCCGTCCCCCGCAAGTCCCCGGTCGTGGAAGAGAAAGTCGACCCCGAAACCGAAAAACTGTATCTGCGAATCGAGGTGGCTCCTCGGAATCCCCTCAGTCGCGCGATCCAACGGAAGACCGCCTGGAAGAGATACCGCCAGTTCGATCTCGACCCCGTCGGTCGCGAATTCTGGGAACTTTGCAATGGCTGCCGCACCCTCGCCACCATCGAAAAGGCGCTCCGCCGCAATCACGGATGGACCCCCCAGGATTGCCGCCAGGCCGTGGTCCAATACACT
This sequence comes from uncultured Puniceicoccaceae bacterium, assembly GCA_964492605.1. Lineage (GTDB taxonomy): Bacteria > Verrucomicrobiota > Verrucomicrobiia > Opitutales > Puniceicoccaceae > Puniceicoccus. Next base: position 3,860 of record CAZBLJ010000013.1, on the reverse strand, counting down.
ATGGCTCTGACGCAACGAAATCTCCTCCTCCTCGACCTCAGCCACCGCCTCCAACCCCAGGAAGAAGAATAATCCCCGCACCACCTTTTCCCATGTCCCGACCACTGATCGAAATCCAGGGAGTCAAGAAACTCTACAAACGGGCCGAAGAAGAACTCTGGGCCCTGAAGGGCATCGACCTGAGAATTTCCGGTGGGGAGTTCCTTTCGATCATGGGCCCTTCCGGATCGGGAAAATCCACCCTCTTCAATCAAATCGGGGCTCTGGATGTACCCACCGAAGGAAAGGTGTTCTTCGAAGGGCACAGCGTCTTCGGACTCAGCGAGCCCCAGCAGGCGTGGTTCCGCAACCATAAGATCGGCTACATCTTTCAAACCTTCAATCTCATCACGGTAATGACCGCCCTCCAGAACGTCGCCCTGCCCGCCGTCTTCGAAGGAGTTACCCATCGGGAGGCCGTTGAGCGGGCGACGAAAATCCTCGAGCGGGTCGGCCTCGGGCACCGTCTCGATCACAAGCCCGGCGAACTCTCCGGCGGCCAGCAACAACGCGTGGCGATCGCCCGCGCCCTCGTCAATCGGCCGGTGGTCGTGCTCGCCGACGAACCCACCGGCAATCTCGATACCCAAACCGGTCTGGAAGTCATCGAAATCCTCAAACGCCTGAACAAGGAAGACGGCGTCACCATCGTGTGTTCCACCCACGATCCGAAGATGCTCCGAAACTCCCAGCGCGTCGTCTGGATTGAAGACGGACTCATCAAAAAAGAGTCCACCGCCGAAGACTTCAAAATCGATGAGATGGATCCCGATACCCTCGGGCGGTAGCCATTCCCTTCCCGCCGCTCAACCTCTCTCGAAGGTGCTGGACTCCGTTTCCGCCCGAGCCTTCTTCCATCCGTCTCCGAAGCCTTTAAGGGAAACCGGGCCGGGAATCACCACCTCGATCCGCGAGGCCCCGGTTTCGCCGGAACGTAATTCCACGAGGGTCTCGTCGGCGGAACGATGCAAGGTTCCATATCCGCCGGGCAGCAAAAAGCACCACCTTCCCCTGGGCAATTCACGGGCAGGGGCAAAGCGCAGAATCGCTCCGTCGTAACTCATTCCGAGAAAGGCATTGGGAATGGCAAGGGCGGACATGGGCCTGAAGTAGTGGCCGCCGAATTCCTGATGGTCGAAATAGAGGCCCCACCGCCTGTAGCGCTCGTCCACATTGCGGATGATCTCCTCCGCTTCGGCATTCATTCCGAGATGGTAGAGATGGGCGGCGAAATTCAGCTCAACGCCGGTCCAGCAGGTGTTGGCCTGGTCGATCCACGTACTGGGGCCGATGTCACGGAGGAACGAGTCGGTAGGCCACTGGCAGTTCCGCAGGCCTTGATCGGCCTTATAGTTCAGGCGGAGAATCGTGCGAGCGGCGATGGCGGTCTTTTCCGGATCGATCACATGCGGCAGTCCCAGCTGCCGGGAGCTTCCTTCACCGACGATCTGGTCCACCATGCACCCGTCTTCGCCATACGGGTCTTCCTTCTGGTGATCGCTGTAGAGTTTGAAGTAGCTTCCATTCCAGGTGCTGTTCTCGAAGGTTTCACGGCCCTGTTCGAAATACGGCGTGTACTCGTCGATGAAAGCCTGATCACCGAGTTGCCCGGCCACGTTCAGTGCAGCGGCTACTGCGGCCAGCCACTGACTGACGACAAAGGGTGCCACGCCGAACATGGGAAAGTTGTCATAGGAGCACATGATGCCATCCATGTCGGGCAGGTGGTCGCCATTCATATCCCGCTCCCGCAGCACATAGGCCAACGCCTTTTTCACGTCCGGCCAAACGGCTTCGAGATAGCTGCGGTCGCCGCTCCAGAGGGCAGCCCGTAAAGCCTGGAAGGCAAATTGGGCGGGCATGTCGAGCCGGTGGCCGCTGAGTTCACCTTCCGGATTGTTTTCCGAGTTGCAGGTGACCGAGTGGATGACAATGCCGTCATCCCGCTGGAGGCGACGCCACAGGTCGACCGTGGTGCGGTCCAGTTCCGGGAAGAGGAGGCTCGACGCGATTTGCCCATACATGGCGACATCCGTCGTAGCGATGCCAGCAAAAGGTTTATGCGGGCTGAGTCCCTCCAGAACCCCGAACATACCGCTCTGCGTGAGCCAGGTCGAAGTGCGGAAGGTGTTGAGCTGACTGTTGACCTGGTCGAGGACGAACTCCGGCAAATTACTGTCGAAGAAGGCACGGTGGAAATCTTCGGATTCCTGGAGAAGGCGCTCGCGCTCGCCTACGGCGTATCGGGCGACCTCTTCAGCGGAATTGAAGTGTTTCGCATACCACTGCCCCTCGTAGGTGTCGAGGCCTTGCGGAACCTTGGCCGTGAAGTTGGGATCATCGCGATTGGGCCGCCCGTAGAGATTGGGGAAGTGCCAGGACAGCGAAAAACCATGCTCCAGGCGGTCGTTGTAGTTCTCGAGTCGTCCCGCTCTCCCGATCGTTACATAGCAGGCGGCATCGGCTTTGTTTCGACCGAGGTCCTCGTCTCTGGTGCTGTTGCGGCCTTGGGTATCGTCATGCTCGGGCATGGGGTATTCGCGAAGCAGCCTTTCGTAGTAAGGATGCTGGTGGGCCCATCCCATGTAGGCGGTCGAGCAGGGGTGGTGACTGGCGAGGACCATCTCGCCGGTGTCCGGAGCCTCGGGGTCGAGAAATTCCCCACCCATGACAACCGCCTGAAAATCGCCATCCTGAATGCGGGTATTCTTGTATTGACGCTCCGGCTGATTGTAGCCGGCCCGATTCTTGCAACTCGCCAGAACCTGCACGTCAACCGGGCGGGAACTTTTCTGGGTGACCTCGATGTCGAAATAAGAAGTCGGCAGAGCCGAGTCTTTGACGTTACCGGGGATCAATGGCGACCAGGCTCGCAAGCGAACCTCCAACGGGAGGCCCTCCTGCTCGAAATCCAACTCGGCGAAAGGCACACTGGCCCTGTAGCGAATGACGTCCACCCCCTTGACCCAGGGAAAAATATAGAGCAGTTCATGATCCTCGATGCCTGCCGCTCCGTAGCCCTCCTCTATCTGGAGCAGCACGATACGCTGCTCCTCGTTCTCCGGCTTTACCCAGAGAAGAAAGAAAAGAGACTGTTTGTCGTCGAATGGATAATGGGGCCGCTTGGGAAGCTGAGGCCCGGTGAAAAGCGGCCAGTTATTGAAAACAGTCCAGTTGTAAAAGCCGCCGTCGGGGCGGATCTCAAAGGAACCGGTTCCAATACCGCCGAGGGCCATTCCGGAGCGCGGGAGTTGCGAGCGATGCATCTTGATATCTTCCATGTTGATCAACCGATAAAAGTATCGATGAGCCGGGTATCAGGTCAAAAAGATTCCATCGGATGAAATTGGCGCGGCCAGGGGCCTTTCATCTGGCTCGCAGTGGATCGAATTCCCAAAGGAACTCCGCCTTCAGGCGGAGAGTAAGCCCGAAGGGCGAAGTCGCTTCAGCCCGAGACGGCCGCGTGGGCGGCGGCCCCACCACCTCTGGCTCGTGGAGCAATATAAATATCCCAGTTCTAAATTTGTTGACCGACGAAAGGCCCTTGGAGGGCGAGGTCAGTCCAAGCGGAGAGTAAGCCCTAAGTGGGGCAAAATCCCTGAACAATCTCCTGTATTCTGCCAGATGAAAGGCCCTTGTCGGCGCGGCATGGTGTCTTTATTTGATCTCGTAAGTTGTTGATCTTCGAAAGTTAATCTCAAATTTCAAATATTCGATCTCAAATGTGTTTTCATGCGGCGTTCAGCCGCCAAATGAAAACACCATGATCAGCGCGGCCAGGGGCAAGAACTTTCTTGGTTTTTCGGCAAATTTGCTATTTT
>CAZBLJ010000012.1:0-25206 GCA_964492605.1 uncultured Puniceicoccaceae bacterium | reverse complement strand
CGGAGTTCCTTTTGGGAATTCGACCCACTGCGAGCCAGATGAAAGGCCCCTGATTTGGACGAAATCCGCCTGATTTTTCGAATTGACGGAGTGATGGGTCTCGGCTTTAGATCTGCTTTACAACCGCGAACTCTCAGCAGAATTCTTCTGCTCCTCTCTCCGAATCACCACCGAATAATTTTGAACAGACTCCGCCGGGCGGCTCGTCCGGCACACGCTCTTTCGTCGTTCGGGGGCTCTTTTTGAAAAGGTCCCGGGCTCGAGAATGTAAACACGGTGGTTGTGGATTGCGTCTCTCCTCGCCACCCCAAATGACAGACGCAGAACAGACAAGGCAATCAAGTGGATATCTATGTAGGGAATCTTCCCTTCAGCACCGAGGGTCCGGAGCTCGAAGAGCTTTTCGGCCAGTATGGAACCGTTGATCGGGTTTACCTGATCTCCGACCGTGAAACCGGTCGCCCCCGTGGCTTCGGTTTCGTGACCATGAACGACAACAATGAGGCGAACGCCGCCATCGAAGCTCTGAACGGAACCGAGCTGGAAGGGCGTGCCCTGAAGATCAACGAAGCCCGTCCGCGCGAGGAACGCTCCGGCGGCGGCGGAGGAGGCGGAGGCGGAGGAGGATTCCGCAAAGGGCGCAGATAAGCGCGCTTGCTTCCGAACGAGACTTCGCATTCGCGAAGACCCTGCGTTGGCCGTTTCGGCGTTTTCAGCCGTCCGGCGGTCCCGCGCGGGACATCGTCTTCTTTTTGAGGCTCCTCCCACGGGAACGCGGGGGGAGCTTTTTTTTGGGGCCGGCTGCCGCTGGTTTGGGCGGATATCTCCGAACGCACGGACCGGGATCCGGGACAGCCCGTTATCGCAGGGCTCAAGCCCCGCGGGGGCCGTCCCGCACGAAACCTTTCATTGGTGTCGGTCGCTCGGGGGGCCGTTCCCCCGGGGGGGAGCAAGGCTCAGACTTTGACCGCCGGTAGATTCCAGATTTCGTCGGCGTATTGCCGGATGGTACGGTCCGAAGAGAATTTGCCGACACGGGCCGTGTTGAGAATGGTCATCTCCGCCCAGCGCTTGCGGTCCCGGTAGGCCTTGTCGACCTTGCCTTGCGCTTCAATGTAGGCGGCGAAGTCGGCACAGACGAGGAAGGGGTCGCCGCCCATGAGACTGTCGACGAGAGGGTTGAAGGCACCGGATTCTCCGGGGGTGAAGGCGTCCGATTTCAGCCAGTCGAGAGCCTTCCGGAGTTCCTGATTCTCCTCGTAATACCGCAGCGGGTTGTAGCCTTGCGCCCGGAGTTCGGCAACTTCTTCGACGCGGAGGCCGAAGATGAAGATGTTCTCGTCGCCCACTTCCTCGCGAATTTCGACGTTGGCGCCGTCCAGAGTGCCGATGGTGAGAGCCCCGTTGAGGGCGAATTTCATATTCCCGGTTCCCGAGGCTTCTTTCCCGGCGGTCGAGATCTGTTCGGACAGGTCTGCGGCCGGAATGATTTTCTCGGCGAGGGTCACTCCGTAGTTCGGGAGGAAGGCGACTTTGATCCTTCCCTCCACCCTGGGGTCGTTGTTGATCTTTTCCCCGACCTTGTTGATGGCGCGAATGATGTTCTTGGCCAGGTAGTAGCCGGGAGCGGCTTTCGCGGCAAAAACGAACACCCGGGGCACCATATCGTAGTCCGGATCGTGGAGGATGCGATGGTAGAGGGTCAGGATGTGGAGAAGGTTCAGGTGCTGGCGCTTGTACTCGTGCAGGCGTTTGACCTGGCAGTCGAACAGGGCGGTCGGATCGACGCCGATACCCATGTTTCGCTCGATGAACTCGGCGAGCTGCTCTTTTTTCTCCAGTTTGACATCGAGATACTTCTTCGCGAAGTCCGCATCCCTGGCGAGGGGTTCGAGCGCCCGCAACTGGTCGAGTTCGGTCGTCCATCCCGGTCCGATCCGGTCGGTGACGAGGCCGGAGAGTTCCGGATTGCAGGCCAGCATCCAGCGCCGCGGCGTAATTCCGTTGGTCTTGTTCTGGAACTTGCCCGGATACAGTTCGTCGAAGTTGTGGAAGAGGTTCTGCCGAAGGAGCTGGGTGTGCAGGGCGGCGACGCCGTTGACGGCGTGACTTGCCACGACCGACAGGTAGGCCATGCGGATCATGGGCGGGTCGCCTTCCTCGATCAGCGAGAGTTCCCGTTTTTTCCCGTCATCGCCGGGCCACATGGCCTCCACTTCTTCTTCGAGGAACCGGCGGTTGATCTCGAAGATGATCTGGAGGTGGCGGGGGAGGACCCGCTCGAAAAGCGGGACGCTCCATTTCTCGAGGGCTTCCGGCAGCAGGGTGTGGTTGGTGTAGGCGAAGGTTTTCCTCGTGATGTCCCAGGCCTTGTCCCAGGGCAGATCGTGCTCGTCGACGAGGATCCGCATCAACTCGGCGGTGGCGACGGCCGGGTGCGTGTCGTTGAGCTGGATGGCCACTTTTCCGGGGAAATTGTCCCATCCGGTCTCCTTTTTGTGGTACCGGCGGATGATGTCCTGCAGCGAGCAGCAGACGAAGAAGTACTGCTGGACCAGGCGAAGTTCTTTTCCGCTTTCGGTGGCGTCGTTCGGATAGAGCACTTTGGAGATGGTTTCTCCGACGGCTTTGTCCCGGACCGCTTCGACATAGCCGCCCTGATTGAAAACCTGGAAGTCGAACTCCTCGGAGGCCTTGGACTCCCAGAGGCGGAGGAAGTTGACCGTTTCGGTCCCGAAGCCGCAGATGGGGAGGTCGTAGGGGATGCCGTTGACGCTGCGCGTGCCGACCCAGACCGGCTTGAAATCGCCCTTCTCATCGACGCGATTCTCCACATGGCCGTAAAGGCGGACGGTTTGAATGTATTCGGGGCGGATGATTTCCCAGGGATTTCCGAAACGTTCCCAGTTATCGGGACGCTCGATCTGGTGGCCGTTATCGAATTCCTGCCGGAAGAGGCCGAACTCGTAGTGAATCCCGTAACCGATCGCGGGGAGATCGAGAGTGGCGAGAGAGTCCAGGAAGCAGGCGGCGAGGCGGCCGAGGCCTCCGTTTCCGAGGCCCATGTCGTTTTCCTCGGTTGCGAGTTCGTCGATGTCGAGGCCGAGTTCTTTCAAAGCGTCCGAGACCTGGTTGAAGAGGCCGGCGTTGAAGATGTTATTCCGGAAGAGGCGGCCCATCAGGTACTCCAGACTGAGGTAATAGACCCTGCGGACATTTTCCCGGTTGTGGGTTTCCATCGTGTCGATGAAGCGGTGGAGGATGCGATCCTGCACCGCTTTGGAGGTGGCGATCCACCAGTCGCGCCGGGTGGCGGAGTCCGTGTCGCGGGCCAGGGTCTTTTCCAGGTGGGCGAGGATGGAATCTTTCATTTCCGCGACCGTTACGGAGGCGGAGAATTCTTCGGCGACGTGTTCGGCCTTCTTCACGGTCGTTTTCTTTGCGCTCTTTTTTTTCGGCATGGGAATCGGCGGGTTCGGTTGTAAGGAATTGTTCGAAAGGATAGACGAACGGCTAAGCCGGAATCGTTCCCAAGTGAAAACAATTCGGGTTGAACCGTTGAGATCGGCAGGAGTCGATCCGGAAAAACCACTCTTCGGGCTCCGGGGCTACTTTGCCAGAACTTAAATATGACAATATCTCCACAAATGGAAGAAAGAGCCTGTCAGTACCGGAGAGACTTGAGCCAGGTGCGCCAGGCGCGGCGTTTGAGTTCGGTGAGGCAATCCGCCACTTCGTTTTCCCGCTGCCGCAGATTCTCGTTCGCGATGGATGCGAGGTCGTCCAGATTGTAGAGAAACACTTGATCGAGGGAGGCGGCCGCGGCCTCGATGTCCCGGGGAACGGCGACGTCCACGAGCAAGAGGGGGCGGTAGCGTCTTTTGCGGGAGGCGTCCTTCAGCGTTCCGGTCCCGAGAATCGGCTCGGTCGATGCGGTGGAGGAAATCACCACGTCGAAGAGAGGCAGGCTCTCCCGGAAGTCTTCGAAGGGGAGGACCGCACCGTGGAAGGATCGGGCCAGGTTTTCGGCTCGTTCGAAAGACCGGCCCGTGATCGTGATGTCTCTCGCTCCGCGGCTGTGGAGGCTCTGGGCGGTTCTTTCGGCCACTTCTCCGCTCCCGACCAGAAGGATTCGCCGGCCCGCGGTCTTTCCGAAAACGCGTTGCACCAGATCGACGACGACATTCCCGATGGTCACCTGTCCCTGACCGATTCCCGTGTGGGTGCGGGCCCATTTTGCGGCTTGGAAGGACCGTTCGAAGAGGGGCCCGAGGAGGCGTCCGCACCAGCCCGATTTCCGGGCGGTTTGGAGCGACTCTTTGACCTGCCCGAGGATCTCCGTTTCCCCGATCATCTGGGAGTCGAGGCCGGCGGCGACGGAGAAGAGATGCACCAGCATGTTGTTGTTGGCATGAAAGTAGTGGAGATTCTCGAGAAGCTCCCGCGATTGCCCTGTCACCTCGGAAAAAATTTGCAGGATGGCCTCCCGGTCCGGCTCGGTTTTCACGGCGAGGTAGGCTTCCACCCGGTTGCAGGTGGAGAGGACGACGACCTCTGCGATCTCCTCCCGTTCGAGCAATTTCGTGCCCAGATCCGTCAGATCCTCCGGCGACAGCGAGAAGAGTTCGCGTACGTTCAACGGGGTCTGGTGATGCGAGATCCCGAAGACGAGAAGTCTTTGGGGAAGGCTCATCGGGCTGATTCTTCGGAGACGGACGGGCCGGGTTGTCGTGCGGGGTGGTGTTCCTGCAAGGGAGTGGACGGACGGAGATCGGTGGCGCTGTTTTCCGGAACGGAGGCCTTCACCGGCCAGAGGCTGAGGAGGGCCAGAACGAAAAGAACGATAAAGAGGATGGCGGAGCGTTGGGGCGAGATCCGGGCGCGGAGCCGCAGGCTCCAGATCAGACCGTAACCGATCCACAGGAGGACGACGGCCATCAACTTCAGGTGAAGTTGTTCCCAGGCCTCTTCGAACCACACGACGATCCCGGAAACGAATGCCAGCGTCAGGACGATCAACCCGGCAGCCAGGAGACGTCGACTGAGGTCATCGAGTTGGACGATGGAGGGGATGAAATTGAAGAAGGAGGATTTCCACTTCCGGCCCAAAGCCAGATACTGCAGGAGGTACAGGGCGGAAACGGTAGCGAGAAGTCCGAACACTCCGTAGCTGAAGATCGAGACCGCAGCGTGGAATTCAATGAGCGGATCGCCCCCGAAAAGCGTCCGTGTGTGGGGTCGGTCCCAGTCCGGAATCAGGAGGGTGACCAGGCTCCCGATGCAGACGAGGGTCGCGGAGGCGGTGCCCAGTAGATTGACGCGGAAGACCGGGCCAATCACGAGGAAAAGAAAGATCGTCGACCAAAGAACGAATTGAACGATCTCGAACGTGTTTCCCAGCGGGCATCCCCCGATCTCCATCCCTCTCAGGTAAAGACCCGTGGTCTGGAGAATGAAGCCGGCGGCGATCAGCGGATACGTTATCGAATGGGAGTGTTGGCGGCGGCCGGCCAGTCGGGTGCAGGCGTAGAGAACCGCCGCCGCATAGGTTGCGGTGGCCAGCCAAAGGAAGAGTCGGTCGGTCTCGGGCACAGGGTCAGGCGGCGAGGCTTTCCCGCCATTTTCGGATCCTGTCCCGGAGGACTCCGATCCAGGCGGGGTGGTCGTTCAGGCAGGGGATTTGTTCGAACCATTCGCCTCCGGATTCGAGGAAGGATTCCTTCCCCTGCATGGAGATTTCCTCGAGGGTCTCGAGGCAATCGGTGACGAAGGCGGGACAGATCACGAGGAGGCGTTTGATCCCTTCGGAGGGCAGTTTTTCCAAAGTTTTGTCCGTGTAGGGAGTGAGCCACGGATCGCGGCCCAGCCGGGATTGGAAGGTGATGCGGTATTGGTCGGGTCGGAGGCCGAACCGTTTCGCGGCCTCGTGGGCGGTTGTAAAACACTGGTGCCGGTAGCAAGTTGCGTGGGCGGGGTGGCAGGTTTCGCAGCAGTCCGGACTGGCCAGGCAGTGGGCGTGGGAAGGATCGCTTTTGCGGAGGTGGCGCTCCGGAATCCCGTGGAAAGAAAAAAGGACCAGATCCGGTTCTTTCTCGATCCAGGGCCGCGAGACGGTCCCGAGCGCTTCCAGGTAGTCGTCATCCTTGTAGAATGGCTGGAGAAGGGTGGTGCGGAGCTTTGGACGCGACTGCCGTAGCGCTTCCATGGCCTTGACCACGACCGTTTCGTAGCTGGACATCGCGTAATGGGGATACTGGGGCATCACGAAGAGATCGGTGATCTCCGCCTTTCCGATGGCCTCCACGACCTCCGGGATGGAGGGTCGCCCGTAGTTCATGGCGAGAAACACCGGGCAGTCTTCCTCGTCGAGAGCCTCGCGCACTTTTTCGCTGGTCGCGATCAAAGGCGATCCGCTATCGGTCCAGATCTTTTCGTACGCTTCGGCGGAGCTTTTCGGACGGAAGGGAAGGATAAACCCATTGACGACAAGCCAGCGAACGGGCTTCGGCGCGTCGAGAACCCGACCGTCCATGAGGAACTCCCTCAGATAGTTCCGCACATCCGACACGTCGGTTGAGGAAGGCGATCCGAGGTTCAGCAGGAGTACACCCGGTTTTGATTGCATGGAGTAATCTGCTGCGGTGGGGGCGGCTGTCAATTGGATGGAGGTAGAATCCATCCGCCCGTATCCGTCGTCCCGGACCGGGTGCGGTTGTCGGGAGTCGACCGGTAGGGGATGGCGGAAGGCTCCCCGGCCGTTCCCCGGGGTGCGGAGGACGCGTTTTCGGCGGAGGCACTTTTCTCCCTCTCGATACCCACCTGGGTGGAGAGCTGGACGATCTTGCTCATCGCCTCGTCATACTGTTTCCGAAGCTCGGCGGCCCGTTCCAGCGCCCGTTCCTTTTGTTGTTTCTCTTCTTCGAGTTCTTCCTTCAGGTCGGCGAAGGCCGGGCCGTCCCCGGAGGTTTCCGAGAGTTCCTCTTCGAGACGATCGGATTTCTCCTGCAGGAGTTCGATCTGATTCTCCAGCCGCCGGACCAGTGCTTCGTGGCGCAGGGCCTCTTCGCGACGAACGGTGTCGATCATTTCCGACGGGTCCGGACCGGAGGATGCGAACAAGCCGGCGCCGTCGGGAGAGTTCACTGCATAATAAAGCAGCCCCCAGGGGATCAGAGCCATCAGGAGAATGGCGACCAATAGAATCGTTTTCGATCCATTCATGACACAGGTTTAGAGAGCGTTGAGGCCGGGGTCGAGAAGCGATTGCGACCCAAAAACCGGTTCCGGAATCGGGTGGAATCAAGGATCCCCGCAATCCAGGGTGTCGATCCGCTTGTCTTCGCATCCGTAGGCTTCGGTTTCCAGTTCGATCGTCGAATGGCGGATTCGAAAGCGGTCGGAGAGGAGTTCCTTCAATCGACCGCGGATGATCTTCCGCGCTTCGTCCGACGTATCCTCGGCGAGGACGACATGCGCCTCCAGGGCCGTCCGTTCCTCGTCCAATTCCCAGACGTGAAGGTGATGGATGCCCAGGACGCCGTCCAATTCGAGGGTCGCCTTCCGCAATTCGTCGAGGTCCAGGCCTTCCGGTGTTCCCTCCATCAGGATCTTCGCCGTCTTTTTCAGGAGTCCGAAGGACATGAACAGGATGTATCCGGCGATACCGATGGAGAGAAGGGGGTCTATCCAGGTCCAACCGAACCAGTAAACCATGCCGCCTCCGATCAGGACGGCGACCGAGGCAGCGGCATCGGTCAAATTGTGAAGAAAGGCCGCCTTGAGATTCAGGCTTCCCTTCGACATCGCCCACAGGAGCCATGCCGTCCCGAGGTCCACCACGATGGCAAGGCCCGCGGCACCCATCACCCAGGCCCCCTTGATCGCCTCCGGCTCGAAAAGCCTCCCGACGGCCTCCGTGATCAGGTAAAAGCCGACCAGAATCAGGGCGGTGAGCTGGATGAGGGCTCCGATCAGCTCGGCCCGCTTGTAGCCGAAAGTGAAGTTGCGGTCGGCACCCTTCCGGGCGATGCGCCGCGCCACGTAGGCGACCACGAGCGCCAGCGCGTCGTTCGTGTTGTGGAGCGCATCGGCCATCAGGGCGACGCTTCCGGCAAAGATTCCGGCGACGAATTCGAAAACGGACAAGCCGAGATTGATGGCAATAGCCCAGATGAGAACCTGGTCGCCGACCTGCCTGGTTCCGTGATCGTGATGGTGGTGATCGTGTCCCACGGGAAAACCCAGTGAGAAAATGCCATCCGACGCAAGCTCATCCCGGAGGGCGGGAAGTACGGCACCCTTCAAGCCACGGGCGGTGGGGTGGGTGATTCCGTGGTTGAGTTCGCGGACGGCAGGGGATTGCCTTGTCCGTTCCGATGAAAAAATTCTACATCACAACAGCCATCGATTATGCGAACGGACTTCCGCATTTGGGGCACGCTTACGAGAAGGTGCTTACCGATGTGATCGCGCGGAGTCGGCGGATGATGGGGGAGGATGTCTATTTTTTGACCGGAATGGACGAGCACGGCCAGAAGGTTCAGCAGTCCGCACGGAAGGAGGGGATCGAGCCGATCGATTTCACGAACCGGATCGCCGGCCACTTCAAAGGCCTGTGCAAGGATCTGAATGTCTCGAACGACGATTTCATCCGCACCACCGAGGAACGACATCGGACGGTGGTTCGGGATCTCCTTCAGAAGCTCTATGACGCGGGCGAAATCTATGATGCCGAGTATACCGGTTTTTACAGCACGCGCGCGGAGCAGTTCGTTCTGGAGAAGGACAAGGTGGACGGCGAATGGCCGGAAGAGTTCGGCGAGGTGCAGGAGATTACGGAGCGGAACTACTATTTCAAGCAGAGTGCCTATCAGCAGTGGTTGATCGATTTTCTGAACGCGAACGAGGATTTCATTTATCCGGTCTATCGGAGAAAACAGGTGCTGGAGTTTCTGAAAGAGCCGCTGAACGACTTGTGCATCTCGCGGCCGGTAGAGCGCCTCAGCTGGGGGATTCCCCTGCCGTTCGATTCGAATTTCGTCACCTATGTCTGGTTCGACGCTCTGGTGAACTACGTCTCCGCCGTCGGTTACGGCACGGATCGTTTCAATGATTTCTGGCCCGCGGACTACCATGTGATCGGCAAGGATATCCTGCTTCCGCCCCATTCGGTATACTGGCCGATCATGCTCCGTGCCTGTGGTTTGCCCTTGCCGAAACACCTGCTGGTGCACGGGTGGTGGACGCTCTCCGGGGCGAAGATGTCCAAAAGTGCGGGCAAGGTGGTGGACCCCCTCGAAATGGTCGACCGGTTCGGGGCGGATTCGTTCCGCTACTTCGTGATGCGCGAGATGACGGTCGGGCAGGACAGTGATTTTTCGGAGGAGCTTTTCCTGAGACGGTATAACAACGAGCTGGGAAACGATCTCGGAAATCTGCTGAGCCGATTGTTGAACATGGGGGGGCGGTATGTCGGCGGATGCGTTCCCGCCGCATCGGTCGACGAGGATCCGGAAAGGAATCTGAGGGCCCTCTGGACGAAATCGTGGGATGCGGCCCGGAAGGGGTATGACGGTTTTCTCTTTCATGCCTCCCTGGAGGCGATTTTCGAATTCGTCCGGGGGATCAACCGTTATGCGGAATTGCGCGCCCCGTGGAAGCTGGCCAAATCCGGGGATCCGGCGGACCGGGCTCTTCTGGAGACCTCCCTGGCTACGCTGGCGGAGGGTCTGCGGTTGGCCGCGAACGGTTTGTCCCCGGTGATGCCGGAGACCTCGGCGAAGATTCTGGGCCATATCGGAGGGGAAGAGATCGAGTTGTGGGATTCGCGCATGGAATGGGGGACGTCCCTGCAGGGAAAACCGTTGGGCGGGAAGGCCATCCTGTTTCCCCGCGCCTGAGGGCGGCCCGGCGGCCCTCCGAGATCCGATGGAAACGGTTCCGATCGATCAATTCGGGTCGAGGGACGCCCGCGGCCTGCTGGCGTTTCTGGAGCATTGCCGAAATCGCTCGGAACGGGACGGCGAACCGCGGATCGCCAGTATTTCCCTCCGCGTTCGGGATCTGGATCCGCTGGCGGTGCTTCGATCCATCCAGGAGCCGGACGAGCCGCACCTTTATATGGAGAGAAGCCCGGTCTCGGTTTCCGGCGCGGAGGCGGTGGCCCGTCTGAGCGTCGGAGGCGAGGATCGGTTCGAGAAGGCGAATGAATTCGTGAAGGCATGGTCCGGGCGGATTTTATCGACGGGCGACCTGGACGGGTGGTTTTCCGGGCCTCTTTTCTTCCACGCGTTTTCCTTCGACGACCGGGACGATCCGGCCGCGACGGTTTTCATTCCCAAATGGCAAATTTGCCGGACGGAGATGGAATGCGTGGCCGTGGCAAACGCAAGGGTCGAGGCCGATTCCGATCTTCATTCCGAAGCGGAGAGAATTCTGAGAGCCCACCAAACCTTTACCGATCTCGGCTACGGCGAGACGGAGGAGAGAACCGGGAGTCCGCTCTTGCCGACCGACAAGCCGGAAGACGAGGAGTTTTTCCTGGAACGGGTATCGAAGGCGCTTGCGGGGATCGAACGGGGGGAGTTCGAGAAAGTCGTGCTGTCCCGCTGGTCGGATTTGGACGGCGAGAAGCCTCTGCGTCCGCTGGAGTTGTTGCGCGAGTTGAGAGAGCGTTTCCCCGATTGCCATTCGTTTTCCTACTCGCGCGGGAATCGCGCGAGTTGGATCGGCGCCACTCCGGAATGTCTGATCCGGCTGACGGATTCCGGTTACGAGACGGAGGCGATCGCCGGTTCCGCGCCGAGAGGGGCCGATCTTTCGGAGGACACGAAGCTCGGAAAGGAGCTGCTGTCCAGCGAGAAGGATCTCCGGGAGCATGCCGTTGTTGTCGATGCCATCCGAAAAATCCTCGAATCCCTTGGGCTCCGGGTCGTCGCCGGGCGGCATCCCCACCTGGTGAGGTTGTCCAACGTGCAACACTTGAAAACTCCATTGACCGGACCCCGGCCGGCGGACGTCCGGCTTCTGGAGATCGCCCGCGCCCTGCACCCCACTCCCGCCGTCGGGGGGTCTCCGCGGGAGGAGGCGCTGCAACGAATCGCGGAATGGGAACCCTACGGACGGGGCCTCTATACCGGGTTTCTGGGTTGGGAGAAACCGTCCGGTGAAGGCCAGTCGGTGGTCGCCCTCCGGACCGGCAGGATCGAAGGGGCGACGGCGCGGCTTTTCGCCGGAGCGGGGATCGTGGCCGGTTCCGATCCGCAGAGGGAACTGCGCGAAACCCGGATCAAGCTCGAGGCGATGGGCCGGGTGATTCGGGGAGAGACGCCCGGTTGAGCGGCTCTTGCCATTCCGACGGGAAACGGATTCGATTGGCGCAATGCATCCGAGTGATCGAGAAACCCGCCAGATTCAGTCTCTCTACCGGATCAGCAGCCTGGTCGGTGAGATTGAAGATCCCAAGCAAGCGTTGGGAACCATTTTGCGGGAGATGGTCGATGTCTTCCAGGCGACCAGTGCCTCGGTGGCTTTGATTCATCCGGACAACCGGGAGTTGCGGATCGAGGCTTCCTGCGGGTTGCCGGAAGACGGGACCGATTTCCCGCTGAAGCTGGGTGTCGGCGTGACCGGGTGGGTGGCGCTCCACGGGAAGGCGCTTTTGGTCTCCGACACGAAGGCGGACCCGCGCTATGTTTCGGTGCGACCGGACGTGCGCTCGGAGTTGGCGGTGCCGATGGAGATCCGCGGGCAGACGATCGGGGTCGTCAACATCGACAGCGATCAGCCCGACAACTTTTCGGAGGACGATGTGATGCTGCTGCGTTTGCTTACCCGCGAGGCGACGCGGGCCATCCAGCAATTGTGGATGGTGCGGCAGCTCCGGGCGACGGCGGGCCAGATGGAGACCCTGCTGAAGGTGGGGCGCTCCATCGTTTCGCAAAGGGATTTGGGCCGGATCCTGAGTTCGATTACCGGCTCCACCCGGGACTTGATCGACGCCCGCTTCGCGGCGTTGTTCCTCCTGGATGAAAAAGAAGAGTTTCTCGAGTTGAATGCGATCCGCGGAGACGGTTGGGACGAGCCCTACCAGGAGAAGCTTTCCCTCGACGAGAGTTCGGTGGGGACCGCCATCCGCCACAAACGACAGGTCGAAGTGCTCGATCTCGCCCGGGTGGAGGAACATCATTTCGTTCCGGTGGTCCAGAAGTTCGGCCTGGTCTCGATGCTGGCGACGCCGCTCTTTATCGAGGACCGGGGAATCGGGGTCCTGTGCGCCTACACGGAGGAGCAGCACCGCTTCAACAACGACGAGAAGAAAGTGATGGCGGGGCTTGCCGGGCTCGGGGCGGTGGCGATCGAGAACTCGCGCCTCTACCACCGCATCTTTGAAACCGAGGAGCAGCTCAATCGGAACGACAAGTTGACCACCCTGGGACTGCTTTCGGCGGAGATCGCCCACGAGATCCGCAATCCGCTGACCGTCATGCAGCTCCTTTTCCGTTCGATTGATTTCGAGTTTCCGGAGGACGATCCGAGAACCGAGGACGTGAGGATCATCGGCGAAAAGATATCGCAGCTGGAGGCGATCGTCGGACGGGTGCTCGATTTCGGAAAAACGGGCGAGGGCATGCGCCGTCGGGAAGTGGCCGGGGAGGTGGTGAGGGAGACCCTCCAACTGGTTCGCATGAAACTCATTCACGCCGACATCCGGTTGGTTTACACACCCAGCCCCGAAGCGGCGAACCTGGAAATCGACGCGAACAAGGGGCAGATCCAACAGGCGCTTCTGAATCTGTTGATCAACGCGGTGGACTCGATGCCGAACGGCGGGGAGATCCGAATCCGGCTGGATCCGGAGGAGGGGGGGCGGAAGATCCGTATTTCAGTTGCGGATACAGGAAAGGGTATCGCCGAGGAGATCGGCGATCGGATTTTCGACTCCTTCCTGACGGGCCGGAAGGAAGGCTCGGGTCTCGGGCTCTCCATTACGAAGCGAATCATCCGTTCCCACCGGGGGGACATTCATCTTGCGTGGACGAGCGAGCGGGGGACTTGCTTCGAGTTCTGGCTGCCCGCCTTCCAAAGGAGGGAAGAGTGAAACGCTTCCCAAA
The DNA here is from genome assembly GCA_964492605.1 of uncultured Puniceicoccaceae bacterium. Classification (GTDB taxonomy): domain Bacteria; phylum Verrucomicrobiota; class Verrucomicrobiia; order Opitutales; family Puniceicoccaceae; genus Puniceicoccus. The sequence goes on along the minus strand of CAZBLJ010000012.1, from coordinate 12,094 downwards.
GCAGAGGGCTCGCGGATGCCCCGGTGCGGGGTTTACGCTTCCCGAGGTGCTCCTCGCCCTGGCGCTCCTCGCTCTGGCCGCTATTGCCACCGGGCAGGCGGTTCGTTCGTCGTTGGCCCTGCTGGAACGGGCGAGGCACGTGGAGCAGCCCTCGCCGGGATTGTCGATGGCCCGGGACGCCCTTCTCGAAGCGGAATCCGAGGAGAAGGCGGAAGAGGGTGGCACGATCGATCTTCCCGAGGGGGGGAGTGTCGACTGGACGGCGGACCTGGAGGTGACCGAGCTTCCGGATGTGTTCGAAGTGGAGTTGACCGTCGATTCGGCGGACGGCGAGACCGTGGAGCGTCTGTTTCTCTATCGACCGGGCTGGTCGAGCCCGATCGACCGGGGGCCTCTCTTCGAGGATGCACGGAGGCAGATCGAGGATCGACTGGAGGAGGTGGAACGGTGACGCCGCCGCGACGAAACCGGGAGGGGTTTACGCTGGTCGAGGTGTTGATCGCCCTGAGCTTGTCGGCCCTTCTGTTCGCCGCCGCTCTGAATTTGCTCCTCGGCGTCCTGACGGCATGGGAACGGGCGCGGGAGGGAGATCTTGAGGCGGACGCAGACTATCGGATGTTCGCATTCCTGCGGTCGGCGCTGGAAGGGTCGGGAATGGGCGGTGACGAAAACGTCGAGGTGGCCCGGCTTCCCGGCGGACAATCGGATTACTATCTCAACTTCGTGCTGCGCGGAAGTCCTCTGGCCGAAAGGTGGATCCGGGAATGGAAAACCGAACGGTTCGCCCTGGTCCCGGACGGAGGTTCCGTTCGCCTGGTGCCGTTCGTCGAAGGGGACGACCTGGACAAGCCGGACGAGGACGAGGGTCTTTTCCTCTACGGGGAGGGAGTGGAAGTCGCGTATTGGGTGTGGGACGACGTCAGGGAGCGCTGGGAGGAGGAAGAGGAGTTGGAATCGGAAAGAGGCCGGGAGCCCGAAGTCCCCGGGTATCTGATCCTGCGTTTCGGCGACGAGGAGAGGATCCGCTGGATCCGGATCAATGCGGGAGAAGGGGGGCGGGCGCTGTGGTAGGGTCCGCCGGAGATCGAACCCGCGGGGGAGTTCTGCTGGTGGTGCTCGGCGTATTGGCGGCGCTGGGGATCGTCGTGTCGCTACTGGGAAGTTACGCGTTGGAGCGGGCTTTGCTGGCGGAGACCAGGGGCGGGCGATCCGAGTCGGAGACCCCTGCGAAGCTGGCCTCGGCCATCGAGGCCTCGGTGGCGGTTCTTTCGGCTTTCGAGGAAGTCTCCGGAAGCCTGCGCGCCCCGTCGGAGGGGTGGGGACGTCCCGCGGAACTGCTCGAAGGCTGGCCTCCGGCGCTGGCGGAAGTGGAGGTCGAGGTGTTCGATGAATCCGGGCTGCCGGGGTTGGTGCGGCTGGAGGAGAATGATTTGAAATCCATCCTCGAAGAGTTGGGTTTGTCGCGCGGTCGGGCCGCCGAGTTGGGGGATCTTCTGCTGGATTGGATGGACGCAGACTCGGACGAGCGGTTTCAGGGGAGGGAGAACACGGCCCTCTCGCGGGATGACGAGCCCTGGGTGGCAAACCGTCCGCCGGTATCCTGGGATGAAGTGTGGGCCATTCCGGAATGGCGGGAGGAAGCCTTCGACGCCGACGGGAGGCTTACGGAGTGGGCGCGGTTGTTTTCGAGTTCTTTCAGCCTGGAGAACCGGGGAGCGGCCAACATCAACTCGCTTCCGGAGGAGACGGCCGATCTCTTGTACGAGGCGCGGTTGATCTCGAATCCCCGTTGGATGAGGGATCGGCGTGGATTCGATGACGAGGCGGGGACCGGAGACGACCGGGTGCTCTCCGAGCTTCCGCCCGGTTCGGAAGAGGCGGGGAATCTTCTCGATACGGAGGCCGGGCTTCTGCGGATTCGTGCCGGAACGAAGGTCGGCGAGCGCTACGTATGGAAGGAGGTCTGGATCAGCCGCGGGAGCGGCGAAGGCGGATCTCCGCGGAATCCGAACGGCGGCGGGACGACGGACGATCCGCAGACCGGAGGCGGGGGAAATTCCGCGTCGCAGTGGGGCGGTTGGGAGATTCTGGACGTCCGGGACGGACTCTCGTTGGTTCTTGAAGAACCGGTCGAAATCGAGTAAGGCTTTATGGGTGAATGAGAAAGAGGACCTGAAGGAATGGAACGGCGTCGTGTTGGCGCCGCCTTCCCCCTTCGTGTTTCAGTGCCAGGAACCGGTTGACGGGATGCTGGCATCCGAGGCGGAGGAAGCGGCCCGTCTCGCCTTTGAAGAGGAGAGCCCCTTCCCGTCGGAGCAGGTTGGCACGGGCCTGCTGAGCGATGCATCCGGCAAGATCGGCATCTACGGTTGCGAGCGCTCGAAACTCCCGGAAACGGAGGACAGCCAGTTCCTCGTTCCCGCCTTTTTCCCGTTTCTGGGGTGGGATCGCGGGGCCGGGTCCGTCGAGGTGGTCGTCGCGGGCAATGGTTGCAGTGTTCTTGCTTTCGAGCAGGGCGGTTCCATCCCGAGCGAGGTGGTGGGTTTCGAGATGGCGGAGGAAGAGATTCCCTGGGACGAAATCGGGGAAACCGTCCGCTACCTCGGAATCGCCTGGCCGGGTCGGGAGGGTGTGCCGGTATTGCGCCTGAAGGAGGCGGTAGCGGATTCCCGCGGCCGGTTCACGGCGCGGGTCGAGACCGAGGATGGTGCGGAGCGGACCTGGGCCGCCGGCCCCGATGTGCTCTGGAAGGCGGATTTGCGGCCCCGGGAGGAATTGCAGCGGCTCCGCGCGGAAAGGGCGACCGGGGAGAGAATCTGGAAAGGCAGCCTGATCACGGTCGCTTTCCTTGGCCTGTTGCTGCTGGCCCAAGGCGTATTATGGGGACTCGATCTCTGGGTGGAATCCAGGGAAGACCGGGTCGTGGCGCAATCGGAGGCGGTGACCCGGGTCGAGGAGCGGGCCATTCTCGCCCAGCGCCTGGCCGGTTTGGGCCAGTCGCGGCTTTCGGTCTTCGAGAAACTCGGGGAACTCAATCTTCTGCGACCGGAGGGCGTCCAATTCGTGAAGGTGGAATTCAGCGAGCCGGATCGATTCCTCGTGGAAGGCCGGGCCCCGAGGATCCGGATTTACAACAGCTATGTGGAACGTTTGCAGGGAGACCCCAGGTTTACCATCGGGGAGATGAATACCCCGCGCTCGCGGGACGGGCGGATCGATTTCGAGTTGGACGTGCGGGTCGGAGAAGGGGGCGGCACTTCGGTGGACGCTTCCGTTGCGGTCGATCCGGGTGAGGGGGACGGAAGCGTATGAGCGCGATTCGGGAGAAGTTTTTCGGCCTGACCCTTCGCGAGCGGTTGATCGCTCTCGTTTTGGTCGCGGCGGCGGGGATTTTCTGGCTTTCGCTGGTGATCGGCGGCTTCAAGGACCTGGCGGAACGGCAAAAGCGGGCTACGGCGGATCTGGAATTTCAGCAGACCGTCCTTTCCCGCGCCGGCACGGTGGAAGCCAAAATCGAAAAGGAGCTTTCCGAGTTGGATTCCCAGGAGTCCCTCACCGCATCGTCGTTCGCCGAGGCCGTGGACGGCCTTTCCCGCGACGCGGGACTGGCACCCGACCTCGATCCGGTGGACACGCGGAACGGGGAGTTGGTATCGGTGCACGAGCTGGATCTGAGTTTCGACGATGTCGCGATCGTTCCTCTTATTGACTTTACCCGAAGAATGCAGGAGAGATCTCTGCCCGTATCCATCAAGGAGATGATCCTGACGGTGAATCCGCGGACGCCGGAGCGAGTGGATGTAAAGCTGCGGCTCTCCGGTTTCGAATTTAACTCCATCCCCTCATCCACTTTGGCAGCCCAATGATCCCACGTATTCCAATCCGCCTTCTTTTGCTCGTCTCGCTGTTCCTCGGGGGACTCGGCGTCCGGGCGCAGGAAGAACCCTTCCTTTTCGTCGACGCCGATGTCGATACGATTTTCCAGCAGATCGAGAAACTGACCGGCCGTTCCGTCTTGAGACCGAATGCCCTCCCCAACGCCCGGATCACCTTCCTTCCCGACCAACCGCTGACGGATGAAGAGAAACTCGTGGCCCTGGAGAGCCTGCTCAGCCTGAACGGAATTTCCCTGATCGATTTCTCCGACAAGTTCATTAAGGCGGTCGCCAGCCAGGGTGTGCTGACCGAGGCGCCTACCTTGATCGTCGGGTCGACCCTGGACATGCGGCCTTCCGAGGCGGTTTTCGCGAAGATCTTCAAACTCGAGTTCCTGTCCGCCGAAGAGGCTGCGACCGTGATTCAACCGCTACTCGGCGGCCTCGGGGTGGTGACCCTGCAGCGAGCCAACTGGGTGCTGGTCGCCGATTCGCTGAGCAACCTCCAACGCGTCGAATCGCTCCTGGACGAGATCGACCGGAAGCAGGTCGCAAACGAGGAGATGCGATTTTTCCAGATTCGGAATATCCCGGTGGAGGATTTGGTGCGGAACATCAATGAACTCTCGTCCGGCCCGCTCTCGCGGTATTTTTCGGGGAACACGGTGATCTCTGCCGTGGAGAGTTCCAACAAGCTGGTTGTCGTCGCTCATCCGGATAGTTTGAAGATTATCGAGAAATTGATTACCGAGTTCGATGCGGATGTGGAACCGCTTACCACGAGTAAGGTTTTCTACATACGTCATGCCGTGGCGGAAGAGGTGGCGTCGGTTATTCGCGAATTGATTTCGGCCCAGCGGGATAACGAGGATTCCGACGTGGAGATCGAGGAGGAAACGGAAGCGGGACCGACCGGGCCTCCTTCGGGCGAAACGGAACCGGGCGGCCCGGGACCGGCGGACGATATCGGGGTCTCTACGACGATCACCGAGGCGGTCGAACGCTCCGCCGCCCGCATGCAGTTCAGCAAGTTTGCCAGCGTCGTCTCGGATGAGCGCAGCAACGCGGTGATCGCCTACGGAACCGACAGCGATATCAAGCAGATCGGCATGTTGATCGATCAGGTGGACATCCTGCTCGCCCAGGTGAGGATCGAAGTGGTTATCGTGGAGGTGACGCTGAATCAGGCGCAGGTGCGGGGGATCGATGTGTTCGGACTGCAATACAATACGGAGAACACCACGCCCGACCAGCGGTTGCAGCTGGCCTCGTCGGGCGGGGATGGCGGCGATGGCGGCGAGATCCCCTTCCAGCTCGGAGCGACGACCTTCACCGCCTTCGCTTTGCGGGACTTTTCATTGCAGACCGTGTTCAACGTGGCCCGCGGAAACGGCGACGTTACCGTCCTGTCCGCTCCGACCATCATGACGACCCACAACCGGGAAGCGCGTATTGAAGTTGCCGAGACGCGACCGATCGTGACGGGCTCGGTGATCAATAACGACGCCAATGCCACGAGAAGCACGGTAGATTTCCGCGACATCGGTATCGAACTGACGGTGAAGCCGCTGATCGCCGAGACCGGAGTCATCCAGATGGAGATCACTCAAACGGTGGAGAACGTGGTCGACATCATCTCCGGTTCGTCGAATCCGGACTTGAACGGGCAGCCCATTATCGGAACCCGGGAAGCGGAGTCGTTCGTGAGTGTCGAGGATCAGGAGATCATCATCCTGGGTGGCTTGCAGGAGCGCCAGAGACAGTTGGAGAAGAACAAGCTCGCGATTCTGGGCGACCTTCCGGTTCTCGGAGAGTGGTTGTTTACCCGGAAGGAAAACGAGATCCGCACCCGGGAACTGTTGATCTTCATCAAGCCGAACGTGATGCTCTCGCCCGACCAGGCGACGCGGGACGCGGAATCCCGGCTGGAACTCCTGGACGAAAAGGAGGCGGTGAACGTCTATCTGGAGACGGGCGAGTTCGGTGACATGCCGATTCCCCGGATCAATCCGGATATCGATGCCTTGGGTCCCTATGATCCGAAGGCGCAGGAGCAATCGGAACAAGATTTGGAGGAAGAGATCGGAGAGTGAAGAGACTGGCGGCCATACTGTTTTTTTGCGGATGGGCGGGCGTTGCGACCGCTCAGATGGGACCGATCGAAAGTCTGGTTCAGCGGTCTCCCTTTCTTCCGCCCGGTTACAAGGCTCCGCAGGAGAGAAGGCCTCCGCCTCCTCCGCCGCAGTCGGTGCCCGCCGCATCGACTCGGATGGAATTGGTCGGGGTGGCTACCGAAGGAGGAGAGGTAAGCGTCTCCCTCCGGTTGAAGGGCGAACCCCGTGGCGTCTGGCTGGGCCCGGGCGAGTCCCTGGAGGAAGTCCGTTTTATCCGTTTCGATCCCTCGAAGCGTGAGGCGGTGGTGGAGAATGCGGGCAAACGCGAAGTCATACCGCTGAAGGCGCCGTCCATCAGTGCCGTCCCGGTTGCTGCAAATGCCCCTCAGAATGCCGCTCCCGGCCCGTCAAGGGCCGCACCGCAGAACAACAACAACAAGCGTTCCCCTCAGATTCCGGTGCGGCGACGCACGATCATCGTTCCCAAGCAGCAATGAGTGTCGAAGCCAGCCAGGCCGGCAACGGGCAACGGTCCGAGGAGTCGATCCTGCGGAAATTCGATCTGACCCCGGAGGACGAGTGGTTCGGTTTGGATCGCGTCGGAAAAATCCGCTATCTTTCGAAACAGTTGAATCTCTCGGAGATGGAGGTGTCCCGCCGGATTGCCCAGGCCACGGACCTTCCGTTTGCCGCGGACTTCCAGGTCGACGATAGCCGGCTTTCCGCGATTCCCGCCCGCTTGCTTCATTCGCTGCAGATCTTGCCCGCCGAGGAGGAGACCGGGGATCGCTTGCTTCCCATCGTCGCGGTGTGGCCGCTGGGGCCGGTCGAGTGCCGGTGGATTCGCACGGCGACCGGGCGCTGGCCGAAGATTACCATCGGCACGATCGATAAGGTTTCCGAGCGGATCACCGAGAGGTTCGGTGTGGGCTCCGCAAGTTTGGAAGGACAGGAATCCCTGTTGGCGGAAGAAGAGGTCGAGGACGAGGAAGACGAGGATGCGGCGGTCATTCGTTTCGTGAACGAAGTGATTCGGCAGGCCCTGGAGTCGAGGGCGACGGATATACATTTCGAGCCCCAACGCGAGAAATTGACCATTCGGTATCGGGTGGACGGGGAACTGACCAAAATTGCGGTTCCCGAGAATCTCCAATCGTTTCAGGCGGCCATTATTTCCCGCATCAAAATCATGGCCCATCTCAATATCTCCGAGCGCCGGAGGCCGCAGGACGGACGGATCGGGTTTCTCTGGGGGAAGGACGAGATCGACATCCGTATTTCCACCTTTCCGACCCTCTACGGAGAAAGCGTCAGCCTGCGACTTCTCAACCAGAAGAGTATGGCCTTTACCGTCGACGACATCGGGCTTCGATCGTTCGAGCGGGAAATCGTCGAGAAGGTCTTGTACCGGCCGAACGGGATCATCCTCGTCACCGGTCCGACCGGGTCCGGTAAGTCGACCTCCCTGAACGCCTTTATCCGGCTGGTCCATTCCCCCGCGAAACGGATCATGACGGTTGAGGATCCTGTGGAATACGAGGTTCCGGGAGTGAACCAGACCCAGATTCGAGAGGATTTGGGGCTGACCTTCGCCCGCTCCCTCCGGCACATCCTCCGGCAGGATCCCGATATCATCATGGTCGGGGAGATCCGCGACCGGGATACCGCCGAGATCGCCATTCGCGCTTCGTTGACCGGGCATTTGGTCCTGTCGACTCTCCACACCAACGACGCCCCCGGTGCCCTGACGCGTTTGATCGATATGCAGATCGAACCGTTCCTGATCGCTTCCAGCGTGGAGCTGGTGATCGCCCAGCGCCTGATCCGGCGGCTCTGCACCCACTGTGCGGAACGCCGTCCGGCGGCTATCGACGAAGCCCTGTCCATGCGCCGGATGATGGACCTGCCCGTCGAAGGATTTTCGCCGGAAGGCGTGGAATTTTCCCACCCGGTGGGATGCGAGTGGTGCCGTGGCCTCGGCTACCGGGGTCGGGTCGGTGTGTTCGAGATGTTGCAGGTGCAGAGAGCGGCACACGACCTGGTTCTCGAGCGCGCGTCCGCAAAGCGAATCCGCGAGGCGGCCGTGAAAGACGGGATGAAGACCCTGCAGGAAAGTGCGTGGGACCTGATTGTTTCCGGAGTCTCTTCCCCGGAAGAGGCGATCCGGCACGTTCGGACAACCGAGGAAGAAGCCGTCAGTTGAGGCGCGGAGCGATGCCGAAATTCGCCTACACCGCCCGGGATGGTTCGGGCAAATCCGTCACGGGAAACATCGAGGCGGTCGAGAGGATCCAGGCCACCCGGCGGCTGCGGTCCATGGGGCTGCGTCCGACCAGCATCCGCGAGGCCAAGGCCGAAAAGGGAAAGCGGACGGAGGCCCGGGAGCGACGCCCTTCGACGGGACCGGTCAAGGATTCCGAGATAGACGCCTTCCTCAAGATGCTCCTCGGGCTCGTCAAGGGCGGCATGGCCATTGGAGACGGGGTGAAGAATCTCCGTGATCGCGCGGCTTCGGCAAGACTCAAGTCGCTTGCATCGGCGGTCTGGGCACGGCTCAGCGACGGATCGACGCTCGGACAGGCTCTTCGCGATGCGGCCCCGGGACGAAACAGGGATACGCTGGTCACGGTCATCGAGATCGGAGAACAGACCGGTAATCTTCCGCCGATTCTGGAGGAACTCCTCGCCCAACGGGAGGAAAGCCGCCAAGTGCGGCGACGGCTGATCGCCAGTCTCCTCTATCCGGCGTTTCTTTTCGGAATGGCCATAGCGGTGGCCGCCTTTCTTCTGTTTTTCCTGATGCCGCGGGTCCAGTCCACCGTGGAGGGGTTGGGTTCCGGATTGTCGCCTTTCGCGGCTTTTTTGATCGGTGCCTCGAATCTGTTATTGCTCGCCGCACCGACGGTGGCGGGTCTGGCGGCGATCTGTTTCGTCATTTCCCTGATCATGCGGCGGTCGGAAGGCGGGCGGGATCGGTTGGATCGGATTACGATTCGTATTCCGGTCATCGGGCGGATTGTGAAAGACACCGAGATTCACCGGCTTTGCAGTTTGTTGGCCCTCCTTTTGGGAAGCGGTATTCACGCTTCCCAGGCATTCAGTCTGACCCGGACCGCGTTTCGGAACTCCGAGCTGCGGCGGCGCTTCGAGATCGTCCGGCAGTCGGTGAACGAGGGAGCTTCGGTCGCGGTGACGCTCCAGCAGAACGGACTGCTCGATCCGATGCCGGCCGACCTGTTGAAGGTCGGTGAAGAAATCGGAGAGTTGGCGGACGGCTTCCAAACGATCCGGGACGACTATAGCGACTCGTTGGGGCAACGCCTGCAAAAATTGACCGTTCTGGTGTCGGGGGTCGCGATCGGCGGTGCGTTTGTCTTCGTGACCATGGTGGCCCTGGCGGTGGTGACCTCCATTTTCCAGGTCGGCGGGTCGATCGGCCTGTAGCCCCGTTACGGCGCGCGAGAGGTTCGGGCCGCGAATCTATGATCGGGTTCGTGCGGCCTTCTCTCCGGCGCGGCGCAGGCCGTCTTCGCGGGTTTCGAACGCTCCGTCGAGTTGTTCCTGGAACAGTTCGTCGAGAATCGCGCCGACGGCGGGTCCGGGTTGCATACCGAGAGACAGCAGATCCCGACCCCGGATCAGGGGAGCGGGCTTGTTCTTTTCCACATCCAATTCCCTGGCCCTTTCGAGCAGCCACCTGCCCTCGGGGAAGTCTCCCGGGGGCAGGGGAGGCCTCCCGGCGGAATCGGCCTTGCAGACCCGAAGCAACCGGTCCAGGCGCCCGGCCCGGTCGGCCAGCCTCCGGACCGCCGCCGGGCTTGAGTCGTGGTCGTAGAGTTGGCGGGGCCGCATGTGGGTGACGACGAGCGGCTCCACCGCATCGAACCAATAGCGCTCCCGGGTCATGCGTTCCAGGAATGTCCGGGTGGGCTCGACTCCGGCCTTTTCGTGGCCCGGCGAGCGGATCGTACCGTCTTCATCGACAACCGTGGTCGCGGGCTTGCCCAGATCGTGGCAGAGGGTCGCCAGTCCGACCACCAAATCCTCCGTCTCCTCCCCCGATCGATCTCCCGCAAAGGCATCGAGGCAGTAGGCCGTATGGTTCCACACCGATCCCTCGGGATGCCACCGGGGGTCCTGCGGACAATGGACGGTCGCTTCAAGTTCGGGGTAGAACCGGAGCCAGCCGACCCGTTCGAGAAAGAAGAGTCCCAGCGAAGGCTTTCGCCCTTTGAGCAGGAGTTTTTTCCATTCCTCGAAGATTCGTTCGGCGGCCAGATCCGCCTGGGAAAGAGTGCGGCATTCGGCGATGGTTTCCGGTGCCGCATCCATCTCGAAGCGTGCGAGGAACTGCATGGCCCGGAGTACCCGGAGGGGATCCTCGGCGAATTGTTCGGAGACGTGGCGCAGGATTCTTTTTTCGAGGTCCTTTCGGCCGTTGAAGGGGTCCTCCAACGTGCCCTCGAGCGGGTCCCACCCAATGGCATTGACGGTGAAATCACGGCGGCTTGCGGCGGATCGGAAATCCATCTCCGGATCGGCCTCGAATCCGAAATCCGTGTGACGGCGTCCGGTTTTCCACTCGCGACGCGGAGTGGCCAGATCGATGGGGCTCCCCTTTACCTTGAGCACCGGAAAAGAGCGACCGACCGCGACCAATTCCATACCCTCGCCAATGCGCGGCACCAGGTCTTCGAAGGGGATGCCGAAGACTTCCAGGTCGAATTCAGCGGGCCGGACTCCGCGGAGAAGGTCGCGGACGGCCCCGCCCACGACCAGCAGCCGCCCGCCCGATGCCCGGGCTCTGCGGGCGAGCGTTTCGATGAGTCCGGCTTCGGGACCCGTAAGTTCGGGTGGGTGCGGTGGCATTCCTGTAGCAGGCAATGCGACCGTCGCCGGTAAGGCAAACGCCTTCCTCCTTGTCATTTGGAGAAGAGGTCGATTCCGTTCAGGAATGAAGAAGGCTGAGGTCCGCGAATACTACAGTCAGCAAGATGTGGTCGAACACTACGCCCGGGCGTCTGTGGAGGTCGGCTTGTGGCTCTCCGAGGAGAAGATTTTCCAGCGGGTGTTCTCGCCCGGGGACAGCATCCTCGAATTGGGTTGCGGGACCGGGAGGATCGCGATCGGGCTCTTCGAACTCGGGTATCGAAACGTTTTTGCCACGGATTATTCCCGAAAAATGATTTCGCGGGCACGCAGCCTTGTGCAGCTATTGAATTATCCGGTGGATTTCGGGGTTCAGGACGCAACGGATCTGGATTTCGGCGACGGGGTGTTCGACGGGGCGATCTTCGGATTCAACGGGTTGATGCAGATCCCCGGGACGGATGGCCGCCGGAAAGCGATGGGCGAGATCTTCCGGGTGCTGCGGCCGGGTGCATGGTTCGTGTTTACCGCTCACGACCGGAGCGCCTCCGAGAATCCGCGGTATTGGAAAGCCGAGGCCCGCCGGTGGCAGCAGGGCACGAGGGATCCGGACCTGTTGGATTTCGGCGACCGAATCGGTGCGACGCCCTGGGGCGATTTGTTCATTCATGTCCCGGACGGCAATGCGATTCGTTCGGAACTCAAGAAGGTCGGTTTCCGGGTCGAGGTCGACGTGCTTCGCTCGAAGATCGCAGACGAGCCTTCGGATGTGCGGGACTTTTCCGATGAATGCCGTTTCTGGGTGGTGCAGAAGCCACCGGCTGCAAAGTCGCCGGACCTTTGATCCCGGGAATCTCCTTTGGGCGGGAAGCCGAATAAATAGAACAGTTCTATATTTCTTGACAGGTGGAGCAAAAAACAGGGGCCTTTCATCTGGCTCGCAGTGGGTCGAATTCCCAAAAGGAACTCCGCCTTCAGGCGGAGAATAAGCCCGAAGTGGGGCAAAATCCCTGACAAACTCCTGTTTTCTGCCAGATGAAAGGCACCTGGTGAGCAGAAAAATAGTTCAGTTCTATTTTTTTTGACAAATTTCCAGTAATTTGTGGAAGATGATCGTCAGGCTAAAACAAGAAAGGTTGAGCTTTGCCTTGAATCCTTTGTCACCAAGGAAAGTGGTTTGCCTTCCCGGGCTGCGGTCGGTGCACGTCAAGGCGGAGTCGGGTGCGGACGTCTTTC
>CAZBLJ010000011.1:0-25221 GCA_964492605.1 uncultured Puniceicoccaceae bacterium | reverse complement strand
AACAGCTCGAAGCCGGTCCTCCCGGAAAACGCGAAAGCCGCCCCCATGCGCTCAAGGGGGCCGATTGGCACGGCCTCTCCGTGGGGACCGGACTCCGGAAAGACCTTTTCGGGTAGGAAAAGGACCAACCCGATCTTTACCTCCAGGTCAGGATTATCCCGTTTCGCTACGGGTGAAGGCGAAAACAGGTCCGGGGATCTTGCGTGACGAAATTGGCAAGATGGCGGGTCGAGAGGGTTTGACAGCCAATTAGCGAGCGGAAACACTGCGCAGTTCATAGCAACAACCAAGATCCCATCCACCGATCTCCGGAGGTTTTTTCCTCATGACAAAAGAATCGAAAAGTGGTTCCAACGAACCCGAGAAGCTCGATCTCAACCAATTGAAAGGTCTCGATTTCGGGCCGGATTGGTCCGAGCCTTCCTCCTCCAGGCCGACTCCCACAAAATCGGATAAAGAGAAATCATCGCGTCGGAGCAGTGCGCCGAAAGACCGGCGTCCCGCCCGAAAGCGGACTGGTGCCGCTCCGCAGACCCGCGAACAGTTTTTCGAGCCGGTCGTGCAGTTTTCGATTTACCCGGAGGATGAACCGTTCGACCTTCTCACCCAGTCGATCCGTTCCAGCCTCAAGGTCTACGAGCTTTTTGAAGTGACGCGCCTGATTCTGGATAAAGCAGACCGGATGGTCGTGGTGGTCGCTCCTCTAACGGACAAAGACCCGCCTCTTTACGAATGCCCGGGGGACCGTCAGTTGTTCCGCGAAGAGGCCCGGGCACTCAAGCACGCCGCCATGCAGGCGCTTCCCGTTTACTTCACCCAACAGGAGGAGGAAGTCGATCCGCCTTCGGGTAATTTCTCTTCGGTCCTCCGGTGTGGGATCACAGGGCGCTATCTGCCGCCCAAGAACTACCACCGGTTTCAAGCTCTCTTGGCGGAACACCATCGGTTGCACTGCCCCGAAAAGCCGATCAGCCGGGTCGAAAAATCCTTGGAGGCCGTCAATGAGCCGGAGGCGGTCGAAGAGTGGCTGAACTCCATGAAGAAGCGGACGGTGTACCGGCTGCGTCCCGAGGGTGAGGCCGGGGCGGAAGCGACCGCCCAACCGGTCGAGCCGACGTCGGCGGAAAAGACCGGGCAAGAACCGCCAGCGGAGGGCGAACCCGAGGGATCATCCGCAGCGGATGATTCGAGTGAAGCTTCCGGGGAAACGGAATCGCCGCCTGAAAAGAATGGTTCCGGAGAGACCGGTGGCAGGTTGTTCGAAACCCGGGAAGACGCGCTGCAGTATATTCTTCTGCATAAGAGGGAGGGCTTGATCCGGGAGACACGGCAGGCAAGGGTGCCGGGGAAAGCACTTCAGGTTGCGGAGGACGAATCGATTCGAAAGTCTTTCGAGACGTATCTCGAAAAACAAAAGCGGTTTCCGCTCGATACGGCCAACAACGTGCGGATGAAGCTGCGCAAAGCGAAATTCTTCCTGTTCAAAAGGGGCAAGAAAGGAGTCAGCTATGTGGCGGCGGTTCGCCGGAAGAATCGCGAGCCCGATGCCGTATTTGCGGAGTCGGCACAAAATGTGATCCAGAAGATCGAGGACAATCCCGGGTTGAAACTTCGCGATCTTCCCGGACGGCTCTACCCCGACCGAACCGCCGAGGAGGGAAAGAGCGTTCTTTCGGACGAGGAGAAGCGGAAACTACTCAACGACCTGAAATGGTTGAAATTGGAGGGGTATCTGTACGAATTCGGCGACGGAACCTTGGAGGTTCAGCCTTTGGCCGCGAAACCGCAGGCTGGTAAGCCGGTGGAAAACTCCGCGAAAGCGGCGGAAAAGGTTACGGTTGGGGAAGGAACGGATCCGGAGGATTCCCCGAATTCCGACTGAGCCTGCTTTGTCCCTCGCTTTTGCATTGCCGGGAAAGGTGCGTCGCTTCCTCGAAGTCTGTATCTTCCTTTGCTTTCTTCCAGTCGTCGGCATCCGGGCGGCGGAGACTGGGGCACCGGAGGGGTTTCCGGTGTTTACCGAGGACGGACGGACGGCGGGTCTGATCGTCCCGGAGGAGGTCTCCGATCCCCTTCGGCAGGCAATCGGGGAATTTCAGCGCCGCGTGTCGCAGATGGGAGGAGGAAGGGTGTCCATGTATGGGATCGGAGAGCCCCGGCCGAGCGGAATGTCGGTGGTTCTTCTGGAGAAGGGAACTTTCCCCTCCTCCGATCTGTTCCCTCCCGGAACGGATGATCGGTTCCAGGTGGTTGTCGAGCCGGGGCTTCTTCGGATTCTCGCGCAGGAACCGCTCGGTTGGGAGTTCGGACTCTATACCCTGCTGGATCATTATGGGGGGGTGCGGTGGTTTTGGCCCGGCGAGGACGGGACGTACGTTCCGAGAAAGGCTTCATGGAGAATCCCCTACGGCTCGCAAACCTTCGAGCCGGCCTATGTGGCTCGTCGATTTACGGGATTGAGGGGGGAAGGATCCGGAGAGTGGCTCCGAAGAAACCGGGTGCACAACAAGCTGTCATTCTCCCATAATTTGTGGAGGATCTTCGACCGGGAATTTTTTCTAGCGCATCCGGAAACATTGGCGGTCGATTGGGATCCCGGAGATCCGCCTCCGCCGGGACATCCCATCTGGAAGTCGCAGCCCGATCTCACCTCGGACCTGGTTGTCGAGACGGCGGCCGAAGCGGCCATACAAGCCTTTCGGGATGATCCGTCGCTGGTATCCTTCTCGCTCGCGACAAATGACAACAACCGATACGGAGACAGCCCGGGCATCCGGTCGGATACCCGTCCGATGCGGTATTTCCGGGATCTTCCGGACTATTCCGATTTGGTGTTTCGGTTCATGAACCGGGTCGCGGAGATTGTGGAAACGGAGTTTCCCGACCGTTTTCTGGGAGCCCTTTCCTACATGTGGACGGAGAACATCCCATCGTTTCCGGTTCATCCCATGGTGATGCCCTACCTGACGGCGGACCGGAGTCAGGGGTATGATGTGGATTTCACCGAGGAGGACCGGGAACTCGTGGAAAAATGGAACGAGGCGGGACCGCGGTTGATCGGTGTTTGGGATTACCTTCACAGCGCCCGCCATCCTTTTCCGCGGCGAGCGAACCTGATCGTGGGGCAGCGGGTTCGGGATATGGCCGAGGCGGGAGTGCGGGCTTATACGGCCGAGATGAATCCGGTTTGGCCCTTTCACGCGGAACTTCCGTGGATGGTGGCGCGTATGCTTTGGAACCCTGATTTGAAACCGGGCGAGTTGGAGAAGGAATTCCAGGAAACTTTTTTCGGCCCGGCCGCACCGGAGATGGCCGATTTCTACAAGCGGGCGTGGCGGGTATGGATGTTCCAGGGCGGAGAGGCCCACTGGGTTAAGTATTTTGAGAATGAGGACGGCATCGAGCTGTTCGAAGAAGAAGACTTGAGCAAGATGTCGGAGGCGTTGGCTCGGGCGTCGGAGGCTGCCGGGGATGGGATTTTCGGGCGGCGGGTGGCCGCTGTTCGGGAGGCGTGGGAACTGACCCTGTCCGCGGCTCGACAGCAGCGGTTGCGGCGCGCCCTGGCTCTGGAAGCCGATCCATCCGTCGAAGATATCCTGGCTTTTTGGAAAGCTCGTTCGAACTATGAGAGGACTATCGACGAACTTTCCGAGTATCCGTGGACCCACAACGTGCGGCGGGGGCGGATCGTTCAATCGGACCCCTCCTACCAGGCGATTTCCCGCTTGCTTTCGCTGGAGGAAGGAGATCCGCAAACGGTATTCGACCGTCTGAAGGAGGAAGCGGAGCGTTTGAAGGATCCGGTAGCGGGTTTCTACCTGTATTTGGCGGAACGTTCCGCCGAGGCTGCGGGCGTTGTGCTTACGGAACCGGGAAAACTTGCGGACCGCATGGGCGGCGTGATCCGGTCGGGGCCGGAGCCCTGGGAAAAGGATCTGGCCCGCCCCTGGAGGCTGCGGGTCAGGCCTTCGGGCTCCGTGTCGATCGAATTCGAACAGAAGGCTGCGGAGCAGAAGAGTCTGGTTGTCCGGGATGCGTACGCGGTTGGGGTGGTGCGGGAGTTTCCGGTGGTTGCGGGTCGCTTTTACGAGGGAACGGTACGGTTGGCCACCCGAGTCACGTTGGGCAATCGGACCTCGATTCAATTCCGCTGGTGGGGGGAATACGATGAACCGCTGGGAAGCAATCTTCCGATTCGAGTCCCCTCAAGCGAGGACCCCATCCGTTCTTCCTTCACCGTGTCCGGCTATCCGCCACCGGGGTCGGTGAGGGGAGAGTTGATGGTCGCCGCGGTTCGTCAGGCCGAAGGGGATTTTCTCTCGGTCGAAGAGGTCGAGTTGCGGTCGTTTCCAATTCCGGGAAGAAAGTGAACGGTGGGTCAGCCCGGACCGGTAGGTTTTTTTTCGTGGGGGCTGTGAGTTTGCGGAGCGCTGGCAACTCCGACGGGGCGGGCTGAAGCCTGCGTTCCGCCGGTGAGATAGGTGGAGATCATACTACGGCCCCGCAGCGGGACGGTATCTTGTGCCGTCGAAATAGTAGACATGAGGTGAGATGGGAATGCCGTTTTCGTTGCGGACGACATCTTCAAGGTCTTCGGTTGTTGCGAATTCGAGGGCGGCGTCTCCGTTGAAATCGCGGAAATAGAAAACCTTTCCTTTTCCGTGGATGGGAGGAATCTCGTGCAGCTGATTCCGATCCTTTTTCCAGAGGAACTGGCGCAGGCTCCAGTGGGACAGGTCCTCGTCGGTCGTTTCGAAAACGAGCAGGGAGGGGGTTCCGACCTCGGCCACCCACTTCCAGGGAGCCGGACGGACCGCCATTTTGTATTGGTCGGAGAGATGGCGGTAGGCGAGGGACATTTGAAAACCGGACAGATCGACATCCGCCTCCTTCCAGTAATCCACATTCGGTTTGATGGTCAGGATCGTCTGATCCTTGTCGGTGATCTGGATCAGATGGGGGTTTTCGTAGAGATCGTCCTCGGAGATCGGTGCGAGGAGAACGAGGAGAAGGGTGGTAATTGCGATCATTGGGTTCCTTGTTGGGATTCGTTGTTTATGGACGTTGAGGTCTTGTTGTTCCGTGGAGAACGGCCTTCGCCGGATGGGCGGGGCATCTTCATTCGGCGACCGGGCACCGTATGAAAAAACATGTGAGATGAAGAGTTTGAGATTTCAGAAAAGGTCCTTCGAATCAACGACCTTCGATTCCAGATGACAAATCTCTGGTCGGATGGGTGGATGCGGTATCCTTCATTCGGAAGTTGTTGGATATCGTTTGTTCAGCCGATCCCAGTATCGACTACCCTCGGCCTTTTCCCGGATTGCGGTCAGAAGTTGCTCGCGCGTCTCGGTTTGATCGGATTCCTCAAGGAAATCGATGAGGGCAAAAGAACTTTCGGAGCAGAGGAAGCCGGGGCTTGTTTTCGGATTGGCGGCGGTTCTTGTGATCCAGATCGCCGTTTCGACCATGGGATCTACCGGAGGTTGCGAATGGTTCGCCAGAATCGCGCGGGTGACCATAATGAGTCCGCGGGGAGGGTCGTGCGCATCTTCCATGGGATCTTCGGCGCGGAGAATTTCAGCCGCTTTCATCAGAAGATCCTGCCGGTCCTGACGGGTCCATCCGCGCCCCTCCAGATTCAGAACGCCTACCACCGTGGTCAAACCCTTGCTATACGAATTGTAATGGGTTCCCAGGGACTCGACCAATAGCGCTTCCAGTTCTTCCTTCTGGCCGGGTGTCGCGAGCAGCGCGGTGAGGATGAAATCTTTCCCCGGCTCCTTTTCGAGGTCGATTCCGGCGGCGGTAGCTTTTTCGCGAACGAGCCGGTCCAGTTCCGCGTCGTAGTTTTGCTTGAGGGCGTTGTTGAGATGGTTGTGCGGGATACCGCCCGAAGTGTGGAAATTATTGAACTCCTGGCGAAAGCGGTTCCCCGCGCGATCATCCGAAAATCCGGGTGCCTCAAGCCAGGATATCATCTTATTCCGGGCGAATTCCCGTTTTTCGGGATCGGGACCGGCGGCTTCGTATAGGTATTCGATCCGGTAGACGGGATTGACGTGGGGAATGCGATACGTCGCCAGAGCAGCTTCCCACCGGACCTCCTCCGGAAGGTCGTCGTTGCGGAGAAGATTGACCAGTGAATCGCGTACATCGAGGGAGTAATCCCGATTCTGATGGAAGGGGGATGCCTCCCGCGGATCGAGGGAGCGAAGATAAAGGAGGGCTTCGCCTTCATCTTCCGAATCCAGCAATGCTTCGATGGTTTTCGGCAGGAGGTATGCTGCGGAACCATAGGGATCCCGACCGGCGAGCGCGACGAGGCGGGTTGCCGGAATCGGCTCTTCGCGCTCGATTTTCGCCGCGGTCTCCCGGACGGTCTCCATCCAGAGAAGATATTCGGACTCATTCCGGTCAATCGTCACGAATTGTATGGGGCTCGTCCGGGTTTTTGAGTCCGCTCGA
Source organism: uncultured Puniceicoccaceae bacterium (assembly GCA_964492605.1). GTDB lineage: Bacteria > Verrucomicrobiota > Verrucomicrobiia > Opitutales > Puniceicoccaceae > Puniceicoccus. Next base: position 18,753 of record CAZBLJ010000011.1, on the reverse strand, counting down.
AAGTCGATTTTGTCCAAAGGTTCCATTTTGTTCCGTCCCGAAACGCCGGGGATGAGAGCCGAATACAGGGTGAATTCCCCGGTGCGAGTGAAGGTATAGTTCGAGGCATTGCGATCATACACCGGATACCGGGGGTATACGCGAAGAGTTCGGACCGAGTCTTCCGAGATCGCCCACGTTACCAGAAGAATGTCCTGTTGACGGAGGTCGATCCGGGGATGTTCCGGGTAATCACGCCTGGTTTTGCCCATCCGGATCAGTGCATCGGGATCCGGAGGAAAGGCGGAAAACCGGGAATCCGTGGTCGGAGAAGAATCTTTTTCCGGATCCCAAAGGAGGGTTTGTCCGTAGAAGACCGGTGTGATCGGTCCGGGAACTTCGTCTCCATTGATCCGGGCGACCGCGCGCAGAAAGCCGTTCGCCTCCGGTAGCTCGACGTGAACTGTGCGGGACCCTTCCGTGCCGGAGAATTCGGCGAGGGTCTCCAACTCGTTCGGGAAAGGGCCGAATCGCAATTCGAGCCGCTCGAGACCCGGGATCGACTCCACCAGCGGTAGTGCGGTAACACGGGCCGTATGGCCGTCGGTCTCGTCGGTTCCCAGATCGTTGTCGGGGTGGAAGCGAATCAGGATCGGATGGATCCCGTCCTCACCCTCCGGTCCGGCCAGTGCCACCGGCCAAAGACGGGCGGGATCCGGACGGGTGAGACGGGGGAAAACATGGGAATAGATGCGGATGGTGTCGCCGTGACGGGAAGTTTGCCGACTGAGATCGAAGAGTTTCGCCGCGGTTTCGAAATCCTGGGTTACGAGAGTCTCTTTCAATAGTTCTCTCAGCCGGGTCACGTTGCCGTTCGGATCTGCCTGGATCAAAATCAGCTTGGCCTCTTGGAGGGAATCCAGAAGTTGCGTTGCCGGGTCCTTGTCAATGCTGGCGAATTTCTTGAGTGTTTCGAAGCGGAAGCGGGCTCTTTGGGCTTCGTCGCCTTCGGAGGCGTTCGAAAGAGCGGTCAAAGTCCGGATGGCGGGATCCATCCCCTGCGGTGCGGAAGCCATGCGGGCGAGCACCAAGGAGACGAACTCCCGGTCCGCGTTCGAGAGTTGCCGTCCATCTTCCGCAAGTCCTCGAAGGACCTCGCCGGATTCTTCGGGATTCTCCGGGGCGAGGATCCAGGCCCGCACCAGAAGCGAGTCAACCGAATCCGCAGGAATCGGCGGATCGGGGCTGTTCAGTTCTTCCAGAAGAGTCGGAAGCAGTTCGAGTTGTCCGAGGAGCTGCAGAGTCTCTTCCCACCGGCGCGCGGAGGGGCGGTCCGATTCTTTCCCGTCCGGATCGAAACCGAGAACGCTCATGCCCAGCTCGAGACTGTCCGTAGGAGGCGCCGGATCGGCACCGTCGGCCCGGTAACGCAGGAGCAGCCGTTGCACCTGACTCTCCTCCAGACAGGTATCACCGCGGAAAATGGTCTCGAGAAAGGCTTTGGAGGAAGGGAATTCCGGTGAGGCGATCGCCAACATCGCAGCCTCAATCAGATCGTGTCGCGACCGGACGGAGGTCTGGTGGTAGCGGAACGAATCCTCGTTGTGGATGGCAGGATCGGAAAGGAAGAGGAAGATCGCATCGAGCCGCCCGCTTTCGGCGAGAGCATCGGAAAAAACTTCGTCGTTGAACGGCCATTGGTCGACGGCTTTCCCGGGGTTCGACCGGAGGTATTCGAGAAACAGGTCGCCCGCCGTCCCCGCATTTCCCTCTTTAGCGGCATGTTTCGCTTTGTTGAGTAGTTCTTTGTCCTCCTTCGGAATCGCCGCCGGTTCCGGAATCTCGACCAGGCGCAGGCCGCCGAAGGCCACGCCGGGATCCGCTTCGATATAAACCTGTACGAAGGCTGCGTTCCTGGAAATACGCTCAGGGCGGTTCCCCCGATGATCTCTCTCGTTTCGGCGGGACGATTCTTCAGTTGCGTAGATGCGTTCCAAACGCATCCAGGTGTCGGCGAACCCATTCTCAAAATAGTCCGATTCTCTACCGATACGGGCCATTTCCTTGTCCAAAAATGTAAGTCCGATCTGAATACTTCCGGGGCCGAAGTCTTTATCCAAGCCGTGGACCCACGCTTCGAGATAGAGATCGCTGGCGCCGCTGAGCGGGATGGGATTCGTTTCGAAGGTGCTACGCTGATGGTGCCTTCCGGAGGTGACTTTGCTGCCCGTCGCGATCGGCGACTGATCGGAAAAGTGGATTTCCCGCACTTCCTCCAAAGGGAATTTCGACCACCCCTCGCGCATGAAACCGTCCTCATCGGCCAGGGGTGCACTCGCCGGGTTGGGGTGGGGGATGAGGTTTTCCGCCAGAGATACTCTTTCCCATCGGTCCGCTTTCTCGGTGCCCAGGACCTCCCCGGGACCGAGAGCCAACCGGTAGCCGTAGCCATCGGGCAGGATCTCGAGGAGATTTCGTCGCGTGTATTCTGCCACGGAGAGCTTCTCCGGTAGGGACTGCGGGTCGGAGGTAAGCCAAAGGATCGGCTGTTCCCGCAGGGATTCCGGCGGGATCGCATAATAGGGTCCATCCGAGTACGAGCGGTTGTTTTGAGCGACCGGACCTCTCAGAACCGAGACAGTCCGATCCTCCTGGAAGGCGACGAGAACCGGCAGATCGGCAAATCCATCTTTGACTCCGGATAGATAGTTTGCCGCCGACTCAGTCATTTGATCTCCGCCGAGATTGTCGGACTTTTCGATTCGCTCTATCCACTCGTCCGCTTCCTCTCCCTCAATCACGTTGCTTCGTATCGCCTCCGCAAGAAGGGCCGTGACCATCCGGTTGGGCAGGCCGGAATTTCCTCCGGCGCGAAGAGCGCGGCTCATCGTTGCAAGAGCCCTTTTCATTTTGGCGGTTGCCTCTCGTATTTCGCTTTCCGATACGGCGGTTCCGGCGGCTTCGAGCGCACGGCGTATATCGGTAGTAGCGAGAAAATGCTGATTGCCGGAATTGTAATAGGCGACCATCTGTTCGAGCGCCGAATTCTGCAATTCGAGGCGCAACTCATCGGCGTCGTTCCAATCCTCCAGTTCTCTTGCATAGATACTCGTCAGATGGGCGTTCGGCAGGAGTCTTACCGGGCTGGAAACCGAACCGCCCTCCGTTTGGTTCTGCAATTCCTCAAGTAGGGAGGGATCTCTCTGCCAAATCCGAATGAGAGTATTTACGAAGGAACGCTCGGGTTCTCCCATCCACTCGGGTTGCTCGCTTTCGGCGAGGTTTAGAATCCGTTCTCCAAGCCCGAGCAGGTAAGCCTTCCGAAGGAGTTCGAGTCCTTGCGTGGTAAACTCCCCATTCTGTATGGAAAGGGAAGCGAAGTAATTGTGATGATAGTTGTTTTGTCCGAAGCCGAAGGTTTTTCCACCGACATCGGCTTCCCTCTGCTCCGGTGAAAAAATTGAGAGCCAGAGGGTTTCGCGGGCGTCGTCGATACGCCCCGTTTCCACTTGGAGCGGCAGCACTTGGTTCAAGATGTTTTCCTGCTGGTGCGGGTTGCCGTCGCTGAATTCGAGGGCAATCTTCCAAATTTCGATCGCTTCCTGTGTCCGGTTTTCATTTTGGAGGTGATTGGCGATCTGTTGGTAAAGATTCGTCAGTTGATGGGAGCCGCCCGAAGAAGGAATGGCTGCGGTTTTGAATGCGGGGCTGCTAACGATTTCGATCAACTCGTCGACCCGGTCCGCCCGTTCGAAGGCTCTGGCCATTTGGTGGGAGTTGGAGGTGGCTGCTAACGGCGATTCCATCAATAGGGTCTTGTAGAGATCGGCGGCACTTTCGTGCTTGCCGGCGCTCATCAACTTGTTTGCCAGCAGCTGTCGGATTTCCGGGTCGTTCGGGCGCAGCCGGATGATTTCGTCGACGTGTTTTTGGAAATCACCCTTGACGCCGCCACTCCGCCTTTCGCCAGTCAAATAAAGTTCGGCGAGTCGAAAATGGAGGAAAGCGGAATCGGGAGCCGATTCCAACTGCTCGAGCAAAGAATCCCGCACCGCAGAGGCGGAGTCGGTTCTCGTGATCGTATCGAGCGCACGCCCGCGCAGGTATTCCTCGTTGTTGCGCTGGGTAGCCATCGGATTGGTCGCTAGAATCTTTAGAGCGATTTCCGCCGCTTCCTCGTCCTGATCGTTATTCTGTAGATTCTGCATTCGATTGATGACGGCGTTGATGCGGTTCCAGTCGTTCGAACGGAGGTCGGCCGTTATCGATCCTTTTGGTTTCGCTCCGAATAGTTCGCTCCGCACGTCGTTGCGAAGATCCATCTGGTTCAGAACGTTCGTAAAACGGTATTCGGATAACGAACCGGGGTTGGCCCTGGCGTATTGAATGGCCACTTCCCGAGCCTCTTCCTTCCGCTCCAGAGCGGCAAGGGAGCGAAGATGGAGAATCGTCGCCGCCAGTTTATCCGGACCCCTTAAAGTCCCGAGGCGCTTTGAGGCCTGGATACACTTTTCGTATTGCTCCGCCGCAAAGAGGCTGCGGACCAGGAGGAGCCCGAGGGCGGGTTGACCGGGATGTTGGGCGGCTAACTCTTCCATGATCCGGGCTGCCGTCTCCGGATTCCCGTCGAGAGTGTGCCATGCAGCGAGCATCACGCGGGGCGAAACGGCGCGCTTGCGATCGAGCGTACCGGCGATTCCTTCGAGCTTTTCGGCGAAGGCGTCCGTCCCGTTGTCCGTCCCGCTGAGAAGGGCGTGAAGTGCACCCAACATCTGGAAAGAATGCTGGTCGAGCCAGGGGCTGTTTCCGGGAAACTGTGTCGCATCGCCATGATGGTGGTAATACGGGTTGGAGCGGCCAGACGGAGTGGGAACCGGTCCCTCCCTCCAGATGATTTCCAGTGTGTCGGTCACAATCTCCAATACCTCCGCCGGTTCCTTTTCCGTTCCCTGCTTGGGAAGCCCGATTCTCCCCTGGCCAAGAGAAAGGTAGGGGAGGGTATTGAGAAGGTATTGATTCACCGAATGTCGGACGCCCGGGGGACTTTCAAAATTCAGACGAAGGATTTCCGGAGCGCGTTCGTAGAGTCCGCTCAGCGAAAGCATTTGAACGGCGATATTCAGATTCGGATTCTCCTCTTTTTCCAACCCGTCCAGGTAGTCCGTCGCAATCGTTCTGGCTTCTTCCGCCTTACCGGTTCGAGCGAGCATCCAGGCTCTTGAGGCAAAAAGGTTCTTTGCCTTTTGTGGATTGAATTTCCGATAGAGTTCCTGGGCTTTTTCCAACGACTCGAGAGTCTTGTCCATATCCTGGCCCTGGGAATCTCCGTACATGGAAGTTCGGAAGATCAACATCGTGCAGAGGTCGAGAGTGTCCTCATCGATGTTTCCCGAATCCAGAATTTTGTCGATCAGCGCCCCCGCCCGTTCCCTTTCGGCCAGAAGGCTGAAAGTGATCATCTTCTCTGTGTCCGGGTCGACGCGCTGATCGAGTTCTTTCTCGATGCGGGCCAGGAACTCCTCGGTCGTTCCTTCCTTTACCGCCAGAGCGGCGAGGAATATCATGGCCGCATCCCGTTGCTCTTCGAAGGTCGGAGCCATCGGTTGCGTTCCGTATCGAATGAAATGGGAACGATGCCTGTTCCCGTCCGTGAGGATTAGTTGCCGGGCCCGGTTCCGGGCTTGTTGGGCGGAGTTCATCCGTTGGGCGGAGGCTCCTCCCGTGAGAATCGAGCGGAGGCCTCCCTGACGCGGATTGGCTGCAGCCGGAGCTTGAGCAACCGCAGAAGGGGGCTGGCGCATCTCGAAGACCTTCCAGAAAGCGCTTTTGGCACCTTCGTAATTCCCGAGGGCCACCAGCATCTCGCCGAGGGCGATCTGTGCTCCGGGATCGCCCTTCCGTTTTTGCAGGGCCTCTCCCAGGGTTTCGTGTGCGGATTCGGAAAAGTCCGGGTAAGAGACGAGCGTTTTCCGGAGTTCGTCCAGGTCGGCGAGGAACTTCTCGTCGTGCCTTTCGAGCCAGTCGGCCGCTTCCTCCGTCCTTTCGGCCATGAGCAGTGCGTCGAGATGGGAGAGGAGGTTGCGGGTGGACGGTTCTTTCTCGGCAAGACGCCCGGTAAACCGCACCAAATCATCGGTCGCTCTTTCTTCGCGGGCGAGATCAATGATCTGGTTGATCAGGACGGGGTCGTCCGGACGCGAGGCGAGGGCTTCGATGAGATTGCGGCGGGCTTCCCCGAGATCGTCGGCGCTTCGATAGATGGCGGCGAGGAACAGGGCGTAACGATAGCCGTCTTCTTCACTCAGCCGTTTCCTTTCAAAGTCCCGGATGAGGTCATCCAGGGTGCCCCTCCGTATGGCGAATTCGGCCAGAAGGGGAACGGTGCCGAGCCGTTCGTCGATGGATTCGGCGGATTCGAAGAGGGCCTGTGCTTGCTCGTTTGCCTCTTCGACCTTTCCGAGGACGTCGAGCAGTTCGATGAGGTCCCGCCGGATGGGAGTCGGGTCCTCCGACAAACGAATGGCCCGGTTCATAACCGGCACCGCTTCTTCCAGTTTGGCGGAGTCTTTGTAGACATTCGCGAGAAAGAGCTGGGCTTCGGAGTCGGCGGGGTTCAGGTCCGCTCTCTCCTTTGCGGTTTCAATGGCGTCGTCGTATCGACCGGAATCCAGCTGGACTCCGGTGATCTGTTCGAGCCATTGCGCCTTCCGTTTCGGATCGTTCGAGATCAGCTTCCGCAGCTGGGCGATCTGTTGGTCGTATTCTCCCCGGCTTCCGTGGAACTCGGCCACCCATTCGGTCAGAGCCGGAGAATCGGCAAACCGATCCCGGTAAACCTGCACGGCCTTCTCCCCCGAATCGAAATCCCGGGTCTCCAGGGCGATCTGCAGGAGGAGCCCGAGATCGTCCTCGGAGATCTCTCCGGCTTCCATCTCGCGATCCAGCCGATCCCGGGTCTCTTCGAGAAGACCGGCGGCGGCGATGGCGGTTATGTGCCGTTGATCGACTGTCGTGCGGAAAAACGGATTGGGAGCGGCTCTCCGCAGATCCTCGTGAAGGGCCATGGCCTCCTCCCATTGTTCGGTTTCGGCGAAGATGGACCATCTCAGGGAGAGCAGGTCGAACGAGTCAGGATCCAATTCAAGCCCCCGGGCGGAGGCTTCGAGGGCACCGTCGATGTCTTCGTAGCGCTTGCGCAGTTGGGCGAGGCGGAGGTACCGTTCCGCCGATTCGCGACCATCGGCTACGATCTGATCCAGAACGCTTCCCGCCTCCTCGGTTCGGTCGAGCACGAAGAGCCAGTCCGCCCATTGCTCAAGCACATCGACCGACTCCGGGTCGGCCTCTGCAGCTCTTCGGTACATCTTGAGCCCTTCCTCGACCTGCTCGTGACGTCGCAAAACCGAAGCGAGATGGACGATGTCCGACGGATCGACGGGGTCCCCTCCGGCGATCCGTCTCCAGCTCTCCAACGCTTTCTCTTTTTGTGTCTCTTCGCCGGATTCTTCGTACAGCATCCAGTAGGCGTCACCGAGGCGCTCTTGGAAAATACGGTCGTCGGGATGGGCGCGGGCCAGGGGGTGAAGCGTTTCAACGGCTTCCGACGGCTTATCGGTGGCGAGGAGTCGCTCTGCGTACAGCAATCCGAGATCGGGGCGACTGGGAGACCACCGGGCGGCCTTTCGCATCCATTCGGTGGCCTCGTCTCCGCGGCCCAGGTCTTGTAGAACGCGGGCGAGAAGAAGGGCGGTCTCGCTGTCCGGTCCGCGGGTTTCGATCCACTTTTCGTAATGCTCGACCAATCCGGGAAGGTTTTCCTGTTTCCGGTAGACCTCTTCGATCCGCTTGCGGAGTTCGCTCTGGATCCAGCTGGTGTCTCCGGCCTTCGGCATCGCCTCCTCGTAGAGCGCCAAAGCGGATTCGTAGTCGCCGCGGATTTCTTCCATTCGCGCGATGCGGATGCGGTAGCGAATGCGTTGGTAGGGGTTGTCGGCAGCCATTTCGGCCAACCGCTCGTAAAGGTCCCGAGCTGTCTCGTAATCCTGGTTTCGGGAGAGGGCTTCGGCGGCTTCCTCGAGGGAGAAAGAGTCCGAAGGGGCCTGTTCCGCGATCTTCTTCCAGGTAAGAACGGCTTCCTCCGTGCGGAAATCCCGTTCTTGGGTGAGGGCCAGTTGTCGGAGAAGTTCGATTCGTTCCGCAGGTCGATCGTCGGCATGGTCGAGCCCGGCGGACAGCACCTCGATGGCGGGGTCGAACTCACCCTCGCGGGCCAGAAGTGTGCCGAGTTCGATTCTCGCTTTGAGAAGGGAAGGGTCCTGATCCAGCGCCTTCCGATACCATGCCGTCGCCTCTTCGGTGCGGTCGCGTTCCGCAGCCAGGAGACCTGCCAAAGCCGACCAAACGGCCCGGTCCGATTCGGCCGATCCGGCTTTGGCTTCCCAACGGGCGGCCAGCGCCTCGATTCCGGCGTTGGACCGGTAGTGTTCCAAAACGCGGTCGAAGGCGGCCCCTGCCTCCGGACGTCGAAGCAGCACCTGTTCGTAACGCTCGATGTTCCGGGGGAGTGCTTCGGTCGGAGGGCCTGTCTCTTCTCCTGCGAGCGGACAGAAGAACGGGGCGGCGAGGAAGCAAACGACGACGAATACGGCGGGTTTTTTCATGGACGTTGGGAGTTCGTTTCCGGAACAAGTACGGAAGTGAAACCCAATCAGGTTCCGCACGGTACGCCAAGTTCTGATTGGGCCTTTTGGACCCCCTGGTCCTGTTGTCTCGGGTTGGGGAGGATGCGTGTGCCCCGCAAGTTCGTTTTCGGCGGCTAAAGCCGCCATTCCCGGGCTTCCGGCCCTTTCCGGGGAACCCTCAAAGCAGGTCGATTCCGAAAAAACCGAGGATCAGATTGAGGAGAAGGAAGCAGGCGATAGTGAGAATCACGCTCCCGGCCATCGCCCCCCAGAAGCCGAAATGGGATTGGAGGGGGGCGAAGGCCAGGAACATCGGAAGGGTGGGCAAGACGTACCAGAACGTGTAGGTCGCATAGGTGCCGATTCTGGCTGCGGGCTGCTGCTCGACAAACATCCAGATCAGGGCCAGGATTGCGACCAAGGGCAGGGCCGTGATCAGCGCTCCGAGTTTGCCGCTGCGTTTGGCGATTTCGGTGATGGCGACGATAACGGCCGCCGTGACGAGATATTTGGTGACAATCCAGGTCATGGGAGGGTTCGGTTGGGACGGTGATCGATTCTTCGAAGCGTCGTTCATCCGTCGCGAAGAATATCAATCGATCGGCGTTCTTTGTCGACCGAAATGGGCGAAACCAATGGACATGGAGAGGAAATTCAGGAAAACGACCACTGCCGCGCGGTCTTTTGTGGAGAGAAAAATCTCCGGTTTAAATTTACCAGGTCTAAATTTCTTGTCAGAATAAATTGAACAGGTGAAAATTAATTGACCTGTTACGGTTCGGTTAGAATCCCAGGCTGGCGAAGACTCCGAAGGCGGGATTGTCGCCGATCGATTCGCCGGATTCGCCTTCCTCGCGGTCGATATCCTCCAGTGCGAAGGCGTAAGCAGCGTAGCCGCCGATCACGAATCGTTCTCCGATCAGGTATTCCGCATCGATGCCGACCTGGAAGTGGTTCCATCCGTCGTATTCTTCCGTGCGGTAGCCGAAGTCGAGTCCCAGCAGGGCGTAGGGTGCCACCGAGAACCCGTCGGCAACTTCGTAGGGGGAGGCCAGGGCCAACTCGACGAACGAACCCTCCGCCTCGAACGAGTAGACATAATCCGTCGCCGCTTCCAGATAATCGGTGATCGTATAGGAGAGACCCACACCGACCTCGTTGTCCTCTTCCTTTTCGCCCTCGCTGAAAAAGGCCAGGTAGGTGTAGCCGATGTAGGCCTCGAGATCCTCGGCCAGCTCGAAAGCGACTTCCCCGAAGAGATTCCATTCGTTGTAGTCGACATCGGTTCCGTCCGCATACCAGGTTCCTAGGGAAACCGGTCCGGCGGAGCCGGAGAATTCGGCATAGGTGAGGCCACCGTCGCCGAGATCGTCGCGGCCCTCCGCAAGATAGATGCTATCCCACCCGAAGGTGGCCGCCGCATCGGCTTCCAATTCGTCGAGGAACGCGAGGGGTGATCCTTTTTCCAGCTCTTCCAGCTTCGCGGTTCCCTGGGCCGTGGTTACCGCGGGAAGCGCAACGAGGAGAGCGGAGATTAAATTGAGACTGCATTTCATTATCATAGAATATGAGTCCTGTTCTCAATAAAAAGAGGAGTCAAGCTAGAAAAGCGAAACAGAATCTCCGGAGGGTAAGAGGTCAGTGCCATCCCGCCACTCGGGTCTTTGCCTTTACCTCTGCGCTTTACGGTAGAGCTTCTACCCTCGGGATATCGACGAAGGCCACCGCTTCAACGCAACATCGAGCGGAAAGAGGAATGCGGCGACAAGGACCAGCCACGGCCATAACTCGTTTTCCTTTCGCACGGGACGGTCGTTGGCGGTGATCTGGTCGATCGTCGGCTTCACGAATCCTCCGGTCGTTTCGGCGAGCCGGGCGAGGGCCTCGCGATCCGCCGGCGCCGGTTCGAATTCCTCCGAATAGCCCACATCGTGGATGGCCGTTTTCGAAGCAAAGACCTCGCCCTCCGACCGGAGCAGAAGGCGGGCGTAGTGGGTGCCGGCGGCGGCGGGCCAGGAGCCTTTTAGAGTGCCGGGTGCGGTTTCCGCGAGTGCGACCTCCCGCGCTTCCCCGTCCGGCATCCGCAGCTTCAGGCTTCCCTCGGCGCCCGGAATGTATTCGCCCGAAGAATCCACGGCCTCGACCTGGAGGTGGAGTTGATCGCCCCGCTGCTCGAACCGAACCGGCATCGAGCCCAGATCGGGCTCGCGCAGAAGGTGGCGGAAGATCCCCGCCCAGAATCGTCCGAAGGAGGGCCAGCGAAGCCAGTCCGTCGCCCAGCGGTTCCGCGCGTCGGAGGTGAAGGCGCCGGCTTTTCCGAGACCGTAACGCCAGGTCGCCAGTAGTGGCTCGCCGGTTTCGGTCGCCAGCCAGAGATCGGCCGTCGCTTTCGGAAGTGTCGAGACGAAGCCCAGCAGAAACGGAGCGTTGGAAAAGTCGATCTTCTTCAGAAAATCGACCGTTTTCAATCGGATCGGTAGAAAAGGAAGCTCCTGAATGGCCGACCGGGAGGCGGTGACGGTCTCGCGGGCGAAGATCTGCACGACTTTGGAGGGGTCGGCCGTGAAATAAAAGCGGCCGTCGCCCCATTCGGCGATCTGTTCCAGAAGGGCGCGGTCCGCACCATCGCCCACCGCCACGGTGCTGACCGTGATGCCGTCGCGTGCCATTCGGGAGACAATATCGTAAAACGGGCCCGGGGTGGATCGACCGTCCGTTAGCAGAATCACGTGCTTGATCTTGGCGGGATTGCCTGAAAGGTCGACATGCGCCTGGGTCAGGCCGGGGGATATGTTGGTGCCTCCCCCGGCGGAGAGGCGTCGGATTTGGCGGATGATCTGGGCCTGGTTGGCGGCACTCTGGAGTTTGCTGACGGCGTAGGCCTGCGAGTCGAAAGCAATGACCCCGGCGTAGTCGCGGACCGAGAGCAGTTCCACGGTTGCTTCGGAGGCGGCTTTAACCATTTCGATTTTCTGGCCGGTCATGCTGCCGCTTCGGTCGATCACGAGAACGACGGCGAGGGACGGGGTCTCCTCGTCTTTTTTGAAATCGGATTCGACCGGAAGCATGGCGTCCACCGGAGTATTGAAATATCCTCCCAGTCCGAAGGAGTTTTCTCCGCCGAGCATGAGGAATCCCCCGCCGAAATCGCGGACATAGTCACGCAGAAGGGTCATTTGTCGCCGGGAAAGATCGGTGGCCGGGATGTTGTCGAAAACGACCAGATCGAACTCCTCCAGTTCGGCCATGGATTGGGGAATCCCCGACCCGGGTCGGATGTCCAGACGGAATCCTTCCTGGCTGAGGGCCCGGGCGATGAAGCGTGCCGTATCGGGTTGATCCGACAGATAAAGAATCCCGGACTTCTTTCCCGTTCGCACATGGGCGGTCAGTCGATTGTTGTCGACGAAGGTGTCGAGCCCCTCGTCCGGTCGGATGGAGGCGGAGATCTGCACCACGCCCTCGTTACTGGCCCTCTCGGTGAAGGCAAACCGGTTGGAGCCCGCACGGAGGTCGACTTCCCGGCTCCCACTCAGGGCACCGTTCCGGAATATTTCGAGGACGCCGCTGCCGGGCGTGCTGGCGGTCACCTCGACTTCGACGGGGAAGGGCTCGCCCGGAAGCGCCTCCCGGGGAGCCTCGATCTTTCGGATGAGGATCTCGGGCCGATCCGGCGGTTCGACGGGTTCCGCATGGACCCGCACGCCGGACGCCCGCAGGGCCTCGGCGGCACGGGTCAGATCGCCGCCCGTTTCACGCCCGTCGCTGACGAGCAGAACGGTGGGCGCGCTCCCGGCGGGTACCGAGGCGGCCGCGAATCGCAGGGCCTCGGTGATTCGGGATTGTTCGGGCTCGAGCGGACCGGGCGGCGGCAGGTTTCCGTCATCGCCAGGGGAGACCGTTTCCGTCCGACCGGCGAAGTAGATGAGAGATCGCGATGTGTCGCCGGGAAACTGATACAACTCGGCCGCCCGCTCCAACGCTTCCTTGTCTACGCTGGAACTGACGTCCGCGAGGATGACGACATGGTGGTTGTTCCGCTCCAGCAGAATCCGCGGATCGGAAAGTGCGAGAACCAGAAGAACGAAGAGGATGGTGCGAACGAGAGTGGAGATCCGTCGTCGCTTCGGAGACAGATTCGCCAGGGATCGAGCCTGCCAGAGCCAGAACACAATCCCGAAAGGCAGGAGGGCGAGGGCCCAGGGGAATAACAGAGAGGCGCTCACTCGGTGATCCTCCGGTGAAACAGACGCCATTCCAGGAAGGTCCAGCCGACGGCGGCGAGAAGGAGCCAGGCGTGGAACGGGAGGACCGGCAAAAAGGATTTCTCGCGGGGGCCGTCCGCCTCCACGGTCCCGTCGTTTTCGATCAATGAATCGAGGGGGGAGAGTCGCGACTCGACTTCGCCGGGGAGACTCGCACGGGCGGTATCGGCCGAACGGGAGAGAGACCGGACCAGATTTCCGATGAAGACCGGGAAAACCGTCCGGTAGACCAGATCATTCTGTTCGAGACCGAAGGCGGTGGCGATCCATCGGTTCTCCCCTTCCCATTCTCCGAAGAGGACCGGCTCGCCGAAGCTCTCGGCCAGGATGGTCGCGGATGCCGGTGGCTCGTAACGGGCGAACGGCGAGAACAGAACCTGATCGAGATCGGCGAAACGGAGAGGGTCGCTCTCCTCCTCCCATTCGCTGATGAGGGTTTCTTCGGTGGTGCCGTCCAGGCGCTCGCCCCAGATACCGGTCCCCTCGGGCTGGATCAGAATCATGGCCCTCGGCGCAAAGTCTTCCGGAGGCAGGGTGCGGTTGAATACGTAGAGGGCGTCCGGATCGGCCAACGCGGTTTCGGGAGGTATGCGCGCGGCATCGACGGAATCCAGCGAAGCGAGGATGGCCTCGAGGAACAGGTTGCGTTCGGATACCAGCCGAACCGGGAGGATTTCCACCGCATCGAGATCAAGAGCCGCCCGGTCGTCCTCCGGGAATCCGTCCGCTTCCCGACCGACCAACCGGGCGCTCAGGCTGGCGGAACCGGCTTCTTCGAATCGCCAGGTTTCTTCGTTGGCGTTGGACGCGTCGAAATCCAGCCGGACGACATCGACCAGGCGGTTATTGATTCGCAATTCGAGGCGGACGGGCTCTGCGTCTGCCATGTGGTCCGACTCGATCTCGCTCCGCACCGTTTTCGCCCGAAGGACGATGGTTTCCGGATGGATGCGCGACCGCCGCGCGGAGAACGCGGCGATCCCCACATTGGACCGGTCGGCACCGACGGCCCGAATCACCTCGAGGTTGGTCTCCGTATCGGGCAAGGTCTCGGCCAGAACTCCATCGGTCACGAGGATGACCCGACCGTTTCCCCGCTGCGCTACCAGATCCGCCGCGAGAGCGACGGCCTCGGGAACGCTGCCCCCGGAGGGGCCGGGCTCCACCGTTTCGAGGTTGTCCAGAAGGATCCGCCGGTTGGCTGTCCAACGGCTCACAATCCGGGTTTGCGCGTCGGCGGCGATCAGCATGGCGTCGTCGGAGGGGCGCAGGTTTACGATCCGGTCGCGGACAAGCCGCTTGGCTTTTTCCATTCCCGATACGCCGCCATCCGAAGCGTTCATGGAAGCACTCGTATCGAGTACGAAGACGACCGACTCCGGTTCGCTTCCCTGCCAGGAGGCCAGAAGGCGGGCGACGGCCAGAATGAGCAAGAGGAGGAAAAGAAGCTGGAGGAGGAGGGAGAGAATGCGCCGCAGCTTTCTCCAGAGGGGGGACGACCGCATCTTGGGGTCGATCCGGTCCCAGAAGAGGAGGGTGCTGACGGGACGTTGCCTCGGCAGTGCGCGGATCAGGTAAAAGAGGATGACGGGGATCGCCAATAAGGCGAGGAACCACGCCTGCGGAAACAGGAAATTCATCCGACGAATCCTCCCGCGAAAAGGGTTTCCTTCAGAATCTCGGGGACCGGAGTGGTGCTCTCGGCCTGGAGGAAGGCTATACCGTGCCGATTGCAGTAGTTGGCGAGGGTCTCCTCGTATTCCCGGACTCGTTTCCGGAAGGTTTTCCGGACATTCGCATCGACTACCACCTTCCGGGCCTTGCCGGTCTCGCGGTCCACCAGCTCGAAGTCGCCCCGGTCGTCGATGTGGGTCTCGTCCGGGTGAAAAATTTGCAGCACCGCGATTTCGTGTCGGGCGTGGCGCAGGTGATCCAGAGCCTTGCAGGCGTCGGCCTGATCCTGTCCCCACAGATCCGATACGAGGATCGTGAGCCCCCGGCGCGGGCGGGTGTCGGTCCAGGCGCGGACGGCCCTGGCCAGCGAGGTGGTGGAGCCATCGACACCGCAGGCCGCCATGTGGCGCAGGAGGGCGAGGAACTTGCCGCGTCCCCGGGATGGCCGCCAGAGGGGATAATCCGCATTGCCGACCGGCACCACGCCCGCCCGGTCGAGATTGGCGAGCGCCAGATAAGCCAGGCCGGCGATGAGGCGGCGGGCGGTGTCGAATTTATTGGGTTCGCCCCAATCCATCGAAAGGGTGCAGTCGAGCAGGAGATGCACATGCAGGTCCTCCTCCTCCACGAACAGTTTCAAGACCAGTTGTCTCCAACGGGCGTAGGCGTTCCAGTCGATGTTCCGCCAATCGTCTCCCGCTGTAAATCGGCGATACTCCGCGAACTCGACGCTGGAGCCTCGTTTGGCGCTACGTCGTTCGGCGCGCTGCCGACCGTTTACCAGCCTGCGCGAGAGCAGTCGGAGCGATTCGAGTTGCCGACGAAATTCGGCGTCGAACAACTCGTTGACATCCTGGATCGGCATGGGAGCGTCGAGGTCGTGGGATGGACTCTACCGCTCTTCAGTCCCGGGAGCCCCGCTTCTCCCGGGCCCGGTCGAGGATGCCCTTGATGATCGAATCGGTGGTCCGGCCATCCGCCTGGGCCTCGAAATTGAGAATGATGCGGTGCCGCAGGACCGGCAGGCTTACGGAAAGAATATCCTCGAAGGAGACATGAAGCCGACCGCGAAGGAGGGCCTGGATTTTCGACGCGAGGATGATGGCCTGTCCGGCGCGCGGGCTGGCCCCATACTGGATATAGCGGACCACCTCTGCGGCGGCGGTGTCGGTCTCCGGATGGGTGGACATGACCAGTCGGACCACCTCCCGGCGAATCTCCCCGGCGATCGGGATCGAGCGGGCGAACGCCTCCATCGCGATCATTTCCTCCCCGCCGAAGACCTGTTCGATGGACGTGGACGAGCCTCCGGTGGTGGCGTCGAGGATTCTGGAAAAAGCTTCTTCCCCCGGGTAGGGGACCATCAGTTTGAAAAAGAACCGGTCGAGTTGCGCCTCGGGCAGCGGATAGGTGCCCTCCATCTCGAGCGGATTCTGGGTTGCCAATACGAAAAACGGGCGTTTCAGGATCCGCGTCTCGCCTCCGATCGTGACCGCCTTCTCCTGCATCGCCTCGAGAAGGGCCGACTGGGTCTTTGGAGTAGCGCGGTTGATCTCGTCGCCCAGAAGGAGATTACAGAAGATCGGCCCCGGGGAGAATTCGAACGAACTGTGGCCGGCCTGATCTTCCACCAGGATCTTGGTGCCGACGAGGTCGGTGGGCATCAGGTCGGGAGTGAACTGGATGCGCTGGAAGTTGAGATGAAGGGCCTCGGATATGGTGCGGACCAAGGCCGTCTTTCCGAGGCCGGGCACTCCCTCGAGCAGGACGTGGCCGCCCGCAATCATGGCGATGAGCGTGAAATCGACCACCTCCTCCTGGCCGATCAAGGCCTTGTGAATTTCGTCCCGAAGCTTGTTGAAATTGGAGCGGAACTGTTCGGCCTTCTCTTCGGCTGCGGCGGTTTTGATGTCGGAGTTTTCCATGGATGATGAGGGTGGGAACGTTGAGGAGACGAGCCGGAGGCTTATTCGGTCGGCCCGTCGCTCTCCGGAGAACGGTTGGGGCGGATGGTTTCAAAATAGCGGCGGATGGTTTCGCGGTGAACCAGAGGGAGGGACTCGTCTTGCACCGCCTGGGTCGAGAGTTCGTGGTATTCGGAAAAGGAGGCCGGCCGGTTGGCCCGGGTGGCTTCGGGCGGTGCGCTGGCCGACCGGATGGTTCTCAGCGTGGATTCACCGTCGCCGGCCGGTTGCCCTTCAACCCGGAGGATTTCGCGCTCGCCTGCGAGGTCGGTTTCTTCCCCGAGGGGATCTCCGCCGGGCGTCGTGCCCGCCCCGGACCCCGGGGACCCGTTGCCGGGACCCATCCCCGCAATCATCCCCGGAGAACGTCCGGTTGGATCCCCTAGACCCGCCAACATCCGCTTTTGTTCCTCCAGCTGCTCGAGCAGCTTCGCCAATCTTTCTTCCGAACGCTCCAGATGGCTTTGTTGCATCATGCACCGGCCCATCTGCCGGGACCCCTTTTGCCACTTCCGGGGATCCGAGGTGCGCGATGCTTCCTGAAGCTGCCTCAACGCCTCGGAAAGGGCCTGTTGGTTGGCGTCCGCCGCCCGGTTTGCCAGTGACTCCGCCATCTCCCGGAAATCCGCGCCTTCGGCCCCTTCGGGAAGTTTGTTTCTGAGGTGAGCTTCCTTCGCACCGGCTTCCATGGCCTCCGCTGCTTCCGCGAAATCGCCCCGCCGGAGTGCGGCGGCTGCCGCGCTCATGCCTGACACCGATTCCAGGAGTTCCGCCATCTCCTCGGCCAGCTCTGTGATCGAGTTCTCGTCCATCGCCTTCATTTTCCGTTCGATCACCGATTCGATCTCGCCGAGAAGCTCCATCTGCTCGGCGGGAGTCCGTTCGGTCGGGTCGGTCTCCCCGGTCAGCGGTTGGACCGTTTTCAGGATTTCCTCGAGTTCTTCGGATTCGTCCGCCAATTCCCTCCACTCCTCGATCATTGTCCGGAAGCGCTCTGCGTCTTCGGAAGAGAGTTTGGGAGTCGGCTCCACGGACGGTCGCAATGCGGACGCAGTCAGGAAAACATTGGCGCCCATCAAAACGCAGGCGCCCAGCCAGATCTTCCGAAGCCGGGTCCACCGGACCGGCCAGACTCTTTTCGGATCAACCGAGGGCAATTGGGGAGAGAGGCGGGCACCGAGGAGATCCCGCCAGGATTTATCGACGGCGGGGTCCGCTACCGTCAGGGCCAGGTCGTCCGAACCCAGATCCCGGTCCACCTCGCGAAGCAGGTCTTCTTTTCGCGGTGCGGCGAAAATCCCCACTGCGGCCCAGACTGCGGTTCCCATGAGCGAGAGAATCCAAATCCATCCGATCCAGTTTGCCGTGGTCGGTACCATCCAAATCACCACGCAGAGCACCGCCGATATCCCGAACAGGATCGGCAAGGTCCGCAGCCATCCGCTCCAGTAGGAGGACCATTGCTTTCTTCTGCTCCAAATCCGGATGATTTTTTCCAAGCCGGTATGTGAGGATAATGGAGCGTCTGGCATACGATCTTCAAGGTGCATTCCCTGAATTTTGTTGGCAAGATCGAAAATGAAATCGGAGGTTTCGGGACTGTCTGCTCCCTTGCACTTTGCCTTCGGGGATTTAGGATGATGGCAATGGAATATGTGAAAATAGCGTTGCAGGTAATCGCCGGCCTCGGAATTTTGAACGTCTGGTTGCTGCGGCGGGACAAGCCGACTCCCTATCGGGGAAAAAGTGCCGGAAACATGACGGAAGAGTTTTTGGCCTACGGCCTGCCGAGGTGGTCGGTCTGGGTCGTCGGCGGATTGAAAATTTTGAGCGCCGTAGGGCTTCTCGTCGGCATCTTCGTGCCGGCCCTGGTCGTTCCGTCCGCGATTCTCCTCGGATTATTGATGCTCGGAGCCTTCTCCATGCACATGAAGGTGAACGATCCCCTTCTCCGATCCATTCCCTCGATCAGTCTCCTGATCGCCTGCATTTTGATTCTAGTGCTTTGAATCATGAGGCTGTCAGAATGGAAAAGGGGGCACGGGTAGTCGGTTACCCCGAGCCGTCTTGTAGAGCGAGCGGCGGACAGGAGTGTCCGCCCTCCGTTCCCGAAGACGGGCGAAACGGATTAGTATTGGTAATCCGGGAAATCGGTTTCGACGACGCCTTCCCGCGGTTCGAAAAAGATCG